>NZ_JAKJIB010000286.1 GCF_021864505.1 Falsiroseomonas oryziterrae | reverse complement strand
ACCACAGGCGCCCCGCCGCGTCGGCCGCGCAGCGCGCGGCCCAGGCGGCCGCCGCGCCCTCGATCCCGAAGCGCAGCAGCAGGACGGCCGAGAGCGGCAGGAACAGCGCCGCCTGCGCCAGTTGCCATTTCGCGTTCACGTCCGGGCGGCCGATCGCGTCCAGCAGCGCGCCCGGGGCGAAGGCGGCGCAGGAGAAGAAGATGCCGACGCCCAGGATCTGCAGCACGCGCCCGCCGCCGGCGGCGAATTCCGCGCCGAGCCAGAGGCGCAGCAGCTCCGGCCCGGTCGCCACCAGCAGCAGGCAGGCGGGCAGCACGACGGCAAGCGTCATCAGCGCGCCGCGCCGCAGCAGCCCGGCCGTCGCCTCCGCATGCGTGGCGTAGGCCGAGGCCATGGCGGGCAGCAGCGCCTGCGCGACCGCCACGGGCAGGATCCACATGCGCATGACGAGGTCGAGCGGCGTCGCGTAGAAGGCGACCGCGGAGAGCGTCAGGAAGGCGCCGATCAGGAAGCGGTCGGCGTAGAGCAGCGCCTGGGTGAGGATGCCGGAGGCGCTCATCCAGCCGCCCATCCGCAGCAGCGGTCCGAGCACCTCCCAGCGCGGCCGCGCGGGCGCGAGGCCCGGCAGGTCGCGCCGCGCGAGCCACCAGTAGCTGATCGTGTTGGCGAGCCGGCAGGCGAGCAGGGCGAGGATCACGCCGACCAGGCTCTGCCAGACCAGCAGCACCAGCGCCGGGCCGGCGTAGTACATGATGGAGACGGGGATGGTGACGAGGTTCGCTTCGCGGAATCGCTGATGCGCGGCCAGCGCGCCCCAGAGTGCGGCGTTGACCACGACCAGCGGCGCAGCCAGGCAGAGCAGGCGGAAGGCGGCGACGGCCTCGGCCTGCAGCGCCGCCGGCGTGTTGAGCACGCGTTCGACCAGCAGGGGCATCAGCGCGAAGGCGACCGCTGCCACGCCGCCGCTCAGCAGGGCGAGGGCGGTGATCGCAGCCCCGGCGATTGCCGTCGAACCGGCCGCGTCGCCGGCCAGGCTGCGCGCGGCCAGCGCGCGCGTCAGCGCTGCGCCCACGCCGAGGTCGAAGACGCCGAAGACGCCGACCAGCGCGAGCGCCAGCGTGAACAGGCCCCAGCGCTCGATCCCCATCTGGTGCACCAGCACCGGCGTCAGCGCGAGCGCGAGGATCAGCGGGAGCCCGCGCCCCGCCGCGTTCCACAGCGTTCCGGAGAGCAGCCGCCCGCCCGACGCCCGCGCCTCGGCCGTCTCGGCCATCGCCCGATCAGATCCCTGTCCTGTCCGCGCAAGAGGGGCCGTGCCCGCAGGCATCCTTCCGCCCCCGCGGGGCCCTGCCGTGGCTTTGCCACGGCAGGAGGAACCAAGCTACCCGGAAGCAGCGCCCAAACGGGGCCCCGCGGCGGCGCCGCAGGCGACGTCGTGGGGAGCTAATACGCCCCGCGCCGCGCCAGCACCGCCATCGGCGTGCGGAGCAGGATGCGGATGTCGTTCAGCAGCGAGGGCCGGGTCACATAGGCGACGTCGAGCGCCACGCGCTGGGCGTAGCTGGTGTCGCTGCGGCCGCTGATCTGCCAGGGCCCGGTGATGCCGGGGCGCACCGTCATGTAGTGCTGCGCGGCCGGGCCGTAGTAGGCGGCGAGCTCGCTCGCCTGCACCGGGCGCGGGCCGACCAGGCTCATGTCGCCCCGGAGCACGTTGATCAGCTGCGGCAGCTCATCGAGCGAGGAGGCGCGCAGGAAGCGGCCCACCCAGGTCACGCGCGGATCGTTCTTCAGCTTGCGCGTGCTGTCCCACTCGGCCCGGGCGGCCGGGTCGCGCTCGAGCAGGGCGGCGAGTCGCTTGTCGGCATCGGCCACCATGGAGCGGAACTTGAGGCAGCCGAAGGCGCGCCCGCCCCGGCCGATGCGCTCATGCGCGTAGAAGACGCGGCCGCCATCCATGCGCACCAGCGCGGCGATGATCAGGAAGGCGGGCAGGGCGAGCAGCAGCAGGGCGCCGGCGCCGAGGATGTCGAGCGCGCGCTTGGCCGCCGGGCGCAGGGCTGCGGCCAGGCCCCCGGCATCCGGCAGGGCCGGCGCCAGCATCGGCTGGGCGAAGGCGGAGCGCTTCGTCTCGGGCTCGCGGGCGAGCGTCTGGACGGCTTCCAGGCCAGGCATGGAGGTCCTCGTGCGCGGGGGTAACCCGCTTCTCCTTCAGATGGACCGCGCCCCTGGGTGTCCCGGCCCGGCGATCCGCCAGATGGCGAAGGCGCCGTGCCGCTTCAATCCTGGGGTTCAGGCCCGATGCTCAAGGAGTTAGCGGTCGCGGCCGGCGGGTTTGCGACGTGCTTGCGGCATGATTAAGGCGCGCTGCATTCGGGCGCAGCGCCGCAGATTTTCGCGGCACCCCGACGAATTTCGGAGAAGTCCTGCCCCAGTTCTGCCATGATTGGCTCATGGCCCAGTTGGTGATGCACCGTCCGCGCGTGGCCATACCCGGGGAGGACCGGCGGGGCGACCATGCCCGCGGCGGCGCCGATCCGGGCGCCGCCGCGCGCGGCATCCTCCTGGCGCTTGCCCTGTCCTCCGTCGGCTGGGTGGCGCTCGCGCTGCTCGTCCCCCGCCTCTGGTAGCTGGACGGGCCGGGCGCGCCGTGGTCTGAGGGCGGAACCGCCCTCGCGAGGAGTCGTGGCCTGCTGCGTTCCGGTATCGTCGCCTATCCCATGGCGCTCGCGCTGGGCGTGGCGCTGGTGGCCTGGATCTTTCCGGCGGAGTTCCTGTTCCCGGCGGCGGGCGAAGCGTTCCGGCCGGTCGGCGACGCCGCCCAGCACGTCATCGCGCAGCGCTACCTCATCGCCGATGCCTGGCGCTGGCCACCGACCTTCGCGGCGAACCTGAACACCCAGGAAGGCGGCCTCAACACCGCCTTCGCCGATTCGATCCCGCTGCTCGCGCTGGTCCTGAAGGCGCTGCGCGGCTGGCTGCCGGAGGGCTTCCACGGCATCGGCCTGTTCTACGGGCTCGCCTGGGCGCTGCAGCCCGTGGCCGCGGTGTGGGCGTTGCGCGGCGCCGATGAGCGGCGGCTCCTGCCCGCCATCGGCGTCTCGCTCGCCGCCGTCTCGATGCCCGCCTTCATCGGGCGCTTCGGCCATGCGGCGCTGTCGGGCCATTTCCTCATCCTGGTCGGCCTCGGCTTCTACTTCCGCCTGGTCGTGGAGCCGACGCGCGGCCTTTGGATCGGCGCGGCGCTGCTGCAGGTCGCGGCCCTGCTGGTGCATCCCTACCTGGCGCTGATGACGCTCGCGCTGCTCGCCGCCGTGCCGGCCACGCGGCTGCTGCGAGGCGAGCGCTTCCTGCCGGAGGCGCTCGGCGTCGCCGGCATCGTCGCGCTGGTCGCGGCGGTGATGGCGGCCTTCGGCTACCTCGGCGCCGAAGGCGATGGCGGCTACGGCATGTTCGCCATGAACCTGCTCTCGCCGCTGTGGCCCTCGGGCTCGGCGCTGCTCGGCTGGCCCTGGGCGCCGCAGCTCGACGCGACCGGCCATGGCGGCTGGGAGGGCTACAACTGGCTCGGCCTCGGCGTCATTGCGGCGATCGTCGCGGGCACGCTGCTGCGGCCAGGCGCGGCGGCGGAGGCGATGTTCCGCGCCCATCCGGGCCTGACGCTGGCCGCCATCGCCCTCAGCATCCTGGCGGCGAGCCACCGCGTCGGCTTCGGCGGCGCGATCATCCTCGACCTCGGCGAGGTGCCCTCCTTCCTCGAGCAGTTCCGCGCGTCCGGCCGCTTCTTCTGGCCGGTCGGCTACGCGCTGCTGATCGGCGCGATGATCCTGCTCGCACGCAGTTTCGCGCCGCTGGTGCTGGTGGCCGGGCTGATCCAGTTCGCCGACGCCGCGACGCTGCGCGGCGAGCTGTCCCGCTGGGCCGCGCAGCACCCGGCCTGGACGGTGGAGGCGCCGAAGCTGCGCGCAGCGCTGGCCGAGGCCCGCAGCCTCACCATCCTCCCGTCCTGGCCCTGCATCGACAAGGCGACGGGCGACGCGACCTATGCGCAGCTGCTCGAGGTACTGCTGCTGGCGTCGGAGCGCGGCGTGCCGGCCAGCACCATGTACGCGGCGCGCTGGCACGAGCCGCCGCGCTGTCGCGACCGGGAGCTGGCGGCGGCGCCCTTCGCCCCGGGCGAGCTGCGCGTGATCCTGCCCGCGGCTCAGGCCGCGCTGGCGCCGCTGGTGCCGGGCTCCGACACGCGCTGCGCGCCGATCGGCGAATTGCTGGCCTGCCGGTAGGCCTCGCCGGCCGGCACGGCGGAAGGCAGGTGCCGCTCGACGATGTAGAGCGGCCGTCCCTTGGTCTCGTTGAAGATGCGCCCGAGATACTCGCCGATGATGCCGAGCGTCATGAGCTGTACGCCGCCGAGGAACAGCACCACGGCCAGCAGGCTGGGATAGCCGGCGACCGGGTTGCCCCAGACCAGGGTGCGGAAGACGATGGTCGCGCCGTAGATGGCGGCGAAGATCGCCGTGACGAAGCCGAGATAGGTGGCGACCTTCAGCGGGCCGACGGTGAAGGAGGTGATCCCCTCCAGGCTGAAGTTCCACAGCTTCCAGTAGTTCCACTTCGTCGTACCCGCGGCGCGCGGCGCGCGGTCGTAGAGCACGGCGGTGGAGGGGAAGCCGACCCAGGCGAAGAGCCCCTTCATGAAGCGGTGCTGCTCGCGCAGCGCCAGCAGCGCGTCGAGCGAGCGGCGCGACATCAGGCGGAAATCGCCGGTGTTGGGCGGTAGCTGAACCCGCCCGCCGATCTTCTGCATCACGCGGTAGAAGGCGGCCGCGGTCGCCTTCTTCACCCAGGTCTCGCCCTCGCGCACGCGGCGCTGCGCATAGGCGATGTCGAAGCCGCCGCGCCAGGCGGCAACGAGGTCCGGGATCACCTCCGGCGGGTCCTGCAGGTCGGCGTCGGTGACCACCACCGCCTCGCTCGCCGCTGCATGGTCGAGGCCGGCGGTCAGCGCGATCTCCTTGCCGAAGTTGCGGCTGAGATTGACCACCGCGACGCGCGCATCCGCCGCCTGCAGCTCGAGCATGATCTGCAGCGTGGTGTCGCGCGACCCGTCGTTGACATAGACGACCTCCCAGGGGAGGCCGATGGAGTCCATCACCGGCACGAGGCGCGCGTGGAAGGCGCGCAGCACCTCCTGCTCGTTGTAGGCCGGCACCACGACCGAGATCACGGGGCGCGCATCCGGCATCGGGCGCTGCTCGGCCAGGCCCGCATGGGCGCGGAAGGGAAGGGGCGTGGGGCGGTTCATGGTGGCGTGATCGGTCCGGCTCGGGGCGATGCTCAAGCGGAATCACGGCGGCAGGATGGCCGGCGGACCGCCGCCCCGATCTGCTGCGCGGACCGGCCCAGGTCAACCGGCGGGCGGCGGAACTGGCGCGGTGTTCAGCCCGGACCCGCGAGGACACTGCCGCGGGCCGGGGGCCGGCGCCCGGCACGGCGCGCCTGCAGCGACGGGCGAAGGCAGC
>NZ_JAKJIB010000285.1:2500-5530 GCF_021864505.1 Falsiroseomonas oryziterrae | reverse complement strand
GGATGCGGGGACAGGATTTGAACCTGTGACCTTCAGGTTATGAGCCTGACGAGCTACCGGGCTGCTCCACCCCGCGTGGGTGTGTGTGTCTCTTGGGTTCCGGCCGGGTGGCCCGGCGGCGACCTACTCTCCCGCGCCTTGAGGCGCAGTACCATGGGCGCTGAGGTGTTTCACGGCCGAGTTCGGGATGGGATCGGGTGTGTCATCCTCGCGATGACCACCGGGCCACCGGGCCGGAACCTGAGACGGATGAGAGGTGTGGATCTGGGTGTGTGTTGGTGGTGAGGCGAGTGGTGCGCGGCTTGGTGCTGCGCGCGGCTGGGGGTGTGTCATTGCTGACAGACCCTGGCCGGTGCGGTGTTGGCGGTTGTCGAACTCGATCGGGCGATTAGGACCGCTCGGCTGAGAAGGTTACCCCTCTTGCACCTGCGGCCTATCGACGTGGTGGTCTTCCACGGCCCTCGGCGAGGCCCTGTCTTGAGGCTGGTTTCCCGCTTAGATGCCTTCAGCGGTTATCCGTTCCGCACTTGGCCACCCGGCCGTGCCGCTGGCGCGACAACCGGTTCACCAGAGGTGCGTCCATCCCGGTCCTCTCGTACTAGGGACGGATCCTCTCAAGCCTCGTACACCCACAGCAGATAGGGACCGAACTGTCTCACGACGTTCTAAACCCAGCTCACGTACCGCTTTAATCGGCGAACAGCCGAACCCTTGGGACCTGCTCCAGCCCCGGGATGCGATGAGCCGACATCGAGGTGCCAAACCTCCCCGTCGATGTGGACTCTTGGGGGAGATCAGCCTGTTATCCCTAGAGTACCTTTTATCCGTTGAGCGATGGCCCTTCCACGCGGAACCACCGGATCACTAAGGCCGACTTTCGTCTCTGCTCGCGCTGTCGCGCTCGCAGTCAGGCGGGCTTGTGCCTTTGCACTCAACAGCCGATGTCCGACCGGCCTGAGCCCACCATCGCGCGCCTCCGTTACACTTTGGGAGGCGACCGCCCCAGTCAAACTGCCCACCACGCAGGGTCCCGATCCCGGATAACGGGATGCGGTTAGACGCCAGAAAGGCGCAGGGTGGTATTTCAAGGTTGGCTCCACCAGAGCTGGCGCCCCGGCTTCAAAGCCTCCCACCTATCCTACACAGCCCCTTCCTGGCGCCACTGCGAAGTTGCAGTAAAGGTTCATAGGGTCTTTCCGTCTAACTGCGGGTACCCCGCATCTTCACGGGGAATTCAATTTCGCTGAGCCCATGCTGGAGACAGTGGGGAGGTCGTTACGCCATTCGTGCAGGTCGGAACTTACCCGACAAGGAATTTCGCTACCTTAGGACCGTTATAGTTACGGCCGCCGTTTACCGGGGCTTCGGTTCGGAGCTTGCACTCCTCCCCTTGACCTTCCGGCACCGGGCAGGCGTCAGACCCTATACGTCGTCTCGCGACTTCGCAGAGCCCTGTGTTTTTACTAAACAGTCGCCACCCCCTGGTTTGTGCCACCCACCCATGCTTGCGCACGAGCAGGTCTCGCTTATCCCGAAGTTACGCGAGTAATTTGCCTAGTTCCTTCAGCATGGTTCCCTCAAGCGCCTTGGTATACTCAACCAGTCCACCTGTGTCGGTTTCGGGTACGGTCCATATGCCAGAGCTGTTTCCCGGACCTCTCCAACCGCCCGATCAATCCGATAAGACCGAACAGCGTTTCAAGGTCGTCACTTCTGGCGGGCGTGGGAATATTCACCCACTTCCCATCGGCTACGGCTCTCGCCCTCGCCTTAGGGGCCGGCTCACCCTGCGCGGATTAACCTTGCGCAGGAACCCTTGGACTTTCGGCGGGAGAGTTTCTCACTCTCCTTGTCGCTACTCATGTCCGCATTCGCACTTCCCATACCTCCACGGCCCGTCACCGGTACCGCTTCACAGGCCTAGGGAACGCTCCGCTACCGCGTGCATTGCTGCACACCCATGTCTTCGGTAGATGGCTTGAGCCCCGTTACATTTTCGCCGCAGAACAGCTATTAGACCAGTGAGCTATTACGCTTTCTTTAAAGGATGGCTGCTTCTAAGCCAACCTCCTGGTTGTTTTGGCCGTCCCACATGCTTTCCCACTTAGCCATCATTTGGGGACCTTAGACGATGGTCTGGGCTGTTTCCCTCTCGACAATGGACCTTAGCACCCACTGTCTGTCTGCCAGGCTGCACTCCTCGGCATTCGGAGTTCGGTTGGGTTTGGTAGGGCTTTGGGCCCCCCTAGCCCATCCGGTGCTCTACCTCCGAGGGTGACCACCTGACGATCTACCTCAATAGATTTCGCGGAGAACCAGCTATTTCCGAGTTTGATTGGCCTTTCACCCCTAGCCACAGCTCATCCCCGACTTTTTCAACAGGCGTGGGTTCGGCCCTCCAGTAGGTGTTACCCCACCTTCAGCCTGGCCATGGCTAGATCACTCGGTTTCGGGTCTCATGCCCGTGACTAAGCGCCCATTTCGGACTCGCTTTCGCTGCGCCTACACCTATCGGCTTAAGCTTGCCACGAACACGAACTCGCGGACCCATTATACAAAAGGTACGCCGTCACCCACCCCGATTGCTCAGGGCCGGGCTCCGACTGCTTGTAGGCGTCCGGTTTCAGGTCTCTTTCACTCCCCTCGTCGGGGTGCTTTTCACCTTTCCCTCACGGTACTTGTGCACTATCGGTCGCCAGGGAGTATTTAGGCTTGGAGGGTGGTCCCCCCACGTTCAGACAGGGTTTCACGTGCCCCGCCCTACTCAAGGATCATCGCAACCAACACGCCTACGGGGCTGTCACCCACTGCGGCGGACCTTTCCAGATCCTTCGGCTTAGCTTGCAATGACCACTGGCCTACTCCGCTTTCGCTCGCCACTACTCGCGGAATCTCTGTTGATGTCTTTTCCTCCAGGTACTGAGATGTTTCAGTTCCCCGGGTTCGCCTCGTGACCCTATGAATTCAGACCACGATACCTCTTGCGAGGTGGGTTTCCCCATTCGGACATCCGCGGATCAACGATCGCTC
>NZ_JAKJIB010000284.1 GCF_021864505.1 Falsiroseomonas oryziterrae | reverse complement strand
CTCGCCGGTGCCCGCCGCGACGTGCCGCCCGGGGCGATCGCGGCTGCACTTCCCGCCGTGCTGGCGGGACGCGACCTCGCCCGCCTCGCGCGCGGGGAGGCGCCGGGCCACCGCGGCCTGCTCGACCGGCTCGCGGTGACACGCGCGGGACTCGCCTGGCGGATCTGAGGTCTCGCGGCCCCGCGGCACGCCCCGCCGGGCTCGCTGCGTCGGCGATACGTCACGCAAGCCGCACCACGCCGACGTGACTCGGCGCGTGCAGCGCAGCACCTGATAGGCTGCGCTCCGGGGACCCTCCGCCAGCGATGAGCGCTGCGAGGTCGGGCCTCCGTCATCGCCGCAGGCCGCGGCCGAGCCAGGAGGAGTGAGGTGTCCCACGCCGAAACGCGACCACTCCCGACAGCGCCCCGCAAGGCGCCGGAAGCCGCGAACGATCCGCGCCCCCGACCCCATGTGCCGAGCACGGCGCCGGTAAAGGTCCTTCGCTTCCCCCGACCGCCGTCGGGCTGGGCGGTCTCGCACTACGTCTCGCTCGACGGCGCCGCGCTGCCCGTCTTTCTACGCGTACGGTGATCCTCGGAACGAGGGACGCCCGAAGCCCCTGATTCTGGCTTGCGCCGGGGCATTACAGCGATCGGCACGCAGCAGCGGCAGCGCCCGCAGGCCGAACCGCCCTTCAAGACGAGACGGCGGCCCTGTCGGTCGGGCGCGAAGACCTCGCGTCCGAAGAGCGTGACGGCCCGGCGGAAGATCAGCGCGACCTGGACGATCGCGATGGGTCCGTGAGCGCCGCCGGGCGCCGGGATCGGCGTGCCGGCGCGCATCGCGGACTGTCGGCGGGGCCGGACGCCGTGCTAGCCTAGCTTCAAGTGGCTTGTCGGTGCGGGGCGCGCTCCCCGCTTGGGTGCCGCGCCCTGACAGGCTGGGGCTGCCGAAGCGGGCGCAACGCGACATCGACCACCCTGGCGCAGCTGGTCGTTCTGCTGCCCAACGCCGTACAGTCGGGGAGCGCATATCGCGCGGCGATCGCGACGGAGGGCGCGGAGGCGCGCCGGCTGTCGTCGCTGTTCACGGAGAACGCGGCGCGCGCGGCCTGCGCGCCTATCGGCTTCCAGCCAGCATGAGGGGGCGGGCATGAACGACGGCGTCATCGTGCACACGACGGCAGATGCCGATCGCTTCTTCCCGATGCTGCAGGCGACGCTGCCGCCGACGCGGCTGTTCTGCCTTCGCCAGGGCGTCGCGCTGCAGGCCTTCATCGGGCTGCGCCGCGGCGCGCATCCCTGGCAGGCCTGCTACAACCGCATCGCCTTCCTGCGCGACCGGCTGGCCGACGGCTTCCGGGGATGGGTGATCCACCTCGACGCGGACGCCTTCGTCGCGGATATCGGCTTCGACCTGAAGGCCTATCTGGACCGGCACGCCCGCACCGCGATGATCCATCCACCGGGCGGCACGCGGGGGCGGTGGGACATCAATTCCGGCGTCTTCCTGTGGAACTTCGCGCATGAGGCGACGCGGGAGACCGCCGCCGGCTGGGCCGCGCGCCTCGATGCGGTGACGGACGAAGAGATGCGCACCGCGCCCGAATGGGGCGGGGCTCTGCTGAGCGACCAGCCCATGCTCCAGCAGGTGCTGCGCGACCGGCCGGATCTGCTGGACGCGGTTCACGTGGAATCGGCCGAGCTCATCGGCTACCAGCATTCCGGCTTCATCAAGCAGTTCGTCCGCAATGCCGTCCACACGCCGGAACAGCGGATCGCCCGCATTGCGCGGGAGGCGGCGCTGGCGCTGCGGCGCGCAGCGGGCGCCGTCCGGCCCGACGGACTTGCCGTGCTGCATGCCTTCGAGGCGCTGACCGGCCGGCCGCCGCCAAGCCTGGACGCGGCCTTCGAAGGGCTGGAGGCGCCGGACCACGCGGCGCTGCGCGCGGTGGTGCAGCGGCACGCGAAGCCGGCGGGGTAGGGCCCCTTTGCTCAGGCCCGCTTGCGCTTCCTGACCGGCTCCGGCGGTGCGACCGCGCCGTCGCGCGAGAGGATCGGCCCGAGGAACCGGCCGGTATGGCTCTCCGGCACCGCCGCGACCTGCTCTGGCGTGCCAGCGGCGACGATCCGCCCGCCGCCCTCGCCGCCCTCCGGCCCGAGGTCGAGGATCCAGTCGGCGGTCTTGATGACCTCCAGGTTGTGCTCGATCACCACCACCGTGTTGCCCTGCTTCACCAGCTGGTGCAGCACCTCGAGCAGCTTGCGCACATCCTCGAAATGCAGGCCGGTCGTCGGTTCGTCGAGGATGTAGAGCGTGCGGCCCGTCGCGCGCCGCGACAGCTCCTTCGACAGCTTGATGCGCTGCGCCTCGCCGCCCGAGAGCGTGGTCGCCTGCTGGCCGAGATGGATGTAGCCGAGGCCGACGTCGCGCAGCACGACGAGCTTCTCGCGGATCGCGGGGACGGCCGAGAAGAACTCCACCGCCTCGTCCACCGTCATGTCGAGCACGTCGGCGATCGACTTGCCGCGGAACTTTACCTCCAGCGTCTCGCGGTTGTAGCGCTTGCCCTTGCAGGTGTCGCAGGTGACGTAGACGTCGGGCAGGAAGTGCATCTCGATCTTCAGCACGCCGTCGCCCTGGCAGGCCTCGCACCGCCCGCCCTTGACGTTGAAGCTGAAGCGGCCGGGCGCGTAGCCGCGCGCGCGGGCATCGGGCAGCTCGGCGAACCAGTCGCGGATCGGCCCGAACAGGCCGGTGTAGGTCGCGGGGTTCGACCGCGGCGTGCGGCCGATCGGCGACTGGTCGATGTCGATGATCTTGTCGAGGTGCTCGAGCCCCTCAATGCGCTCATGCGGCGCCGGCACCTCGCCCGATCCCATGAGCCGGCGCGAGGCGGCCTTGTAGAGCGTCTCGACCGTCAGCGTGGACTTGCCGCCGCCGGAGACGCCGGCGATGCAGGTGAAGGTGCCGAGCGGGATCTCCGCCGTCACGTCCTTCAGGTTGTTGCCCTTGGCGCCGATGACGCGCAGCACGCGCTTCGGGTCGAAGTGGCGGCGCGTCTCCGGCATCGGGATGCGCCGCGCGCCGGAGAGATACTGGCCGGTGATGGAGGCCGGGTTGCGCTCCACCTCCTTCGGCGTTCCTTGCGCGATGATCCGCCCGCCGCCCTTGCCGGCAGCAGGGCCGATGTCGATCAGGTGGTCGGCGGAGCGGATCGCGTCCTCGTCATGCTCCACCACCAGCACCGTGTTGCCGATGTCGCGCAGCCGCCGCAGCGTCGCCAGCAGCCTTTCGTTGTCGCGCTGATGCAGGCCGATCGAGGGCTCGTCGAGCACGTAGAGCACGCCGGTCAGACCGCTGCCGATCTGCGAGGCGAGGCGGATGCGCTGGCTCTCGCCGCCCGACAGGGTGGCGGATGACCGGCCGAGCGAGAGGTAGTCGAGCCCGACGTCGTTCAGGAACTGCAGCCGCTCCTCGATCTCGCGTAGGATGCGGCGCGCGATCTCGGCGCGCTGCGGCGTCAGCGTCGGCATCACGCCCTTGAACCAGTCCCGCGCGCGACGGATCGAAAGGTTGTTGACCTCGCCCAGGTGACAGCCGGCGACCTTGACCGACAGCGCCTCCGGCTTCAGGCGGAAGCCGTTGCAGGCGGGGCAGGGGCGATCGGCCTGGTAGCGAGTCAGCTCCTCGCGGGTCCAGGGATTGTCGGTCTCACGGAAGCGGCGTTCGAGGTTCGGGATCACGCCCTCGAAGGGCTTCTTCACGTCGTAGCCGCGCAGCCCGTCCTTGTAGCGCAGCGTCACCACCTCGGAGCCCGTGCCGTTCAGCACCACTTGGCGGAAGGCCTTGGGCAGGTCCTGCCAGGGCGTCGTCATCGCCACCTTGAAGTGCCGCGCGAGGCTTTCGAGCGTCTGGTCGTAATAGGGCGAGGAGGCGCCGGCCCAGGGCTGCACCGCGCCGTCCTTCAGGCTGCGCGTGTCGTCGGGCACCACCAGCAGCGGGTCGAAGAAGCTCTGCGTGCCGAGCCCGTCGCAGGTCGGGCAGGCGCCCTGCGGGCTGTTGAAGCTGAACAGCCGCGGCTCGATCTCCTCGATCGAGAAGCCGGAGACCGGGCAGGCGAATTTCTGGCTGAACACCGTCCGTTCGTTCGTGTCGGCGTTCTCGGCATAGGCGATGCCCTCCGCCAGCCCGAGCGCCGTCTCCAGACTGTCAGCCAGGCGTGACTGGATGTCGCCGCGCACGACGATGCGGTCCACCACGATCTCGATGTCGTGCTTGAACTTCTTGTCGAGCTTCGGCGGGTCGGAGAGCTGGTGCAGCGTGCCGTTGACCTTCACCCGCTCGAAGCCGCGGCGCTGCCACTCGGCGAATTCCTTGCGGTACTCGCCCTTCTTGCCGCGCACCACGGGTGCCAGCAGCAGCAGCCGCGTTCCCTCCGGCATGGCGAGGATGCGGTCCACCATCTGGCTGACCGTCTGCGCCTCGATCGGCAGGCCGGTGGCAGGCGAGTAGGGGACGCCGACGCGCGCCCAGAGCAGGCGCATGTAGTCGTGGATCTCGGTGACCGTGCCGACGGTCGAGCGCGGGTTGTGGCTGGTGGTCTTCTGCTCGATCGAGATGGCGGGGCTCAGCCCCTCGATCGAATCGACGTCGGGCTTCTGCATCAGCTGCAGGAACTGCCGCGCATAGGCGCTGAGCGATTCGACGTAGCGGCGCTGGCCCTCGGCGTAGATGGTGTCGAAGGCGAGCGAGGACTTGCCCGAGCCCGAGAGGCCGGTGACGACCGTCAGCGTGTCGCGCGGGATGTCGAGGTCGAGATTCTTGAGGTTGTGCTCGCGCGCGCCTCGGATGCGGATGAAGCCGGACATGCGTCACCGATGCTGGGCGCGCCCGGGTCGCGCGCTGGGGTTGAGACGAAGGCGGCGGGACGGCCGGGGCAGGCCGCCACGTTCGCATCTTGTTCCGGGGGTTCTAGGCCCATATAGATGGGCAGGAAAGGGCCTTCGCCAGGGGTGCCGACGACACGCCGCATGGCTGGCCTGCAACCCGGCGCCGGGCTAGCGTCCGAGCCGAAAGTTGAGGGATTCCAGCCCATGGCCGGCGTGAACAAGGTGATCCTGCTGGGCCGTCTCGGCCGCGACCCGGAGGTGCGGAACTTCCAGAATGGCGGGCGGGTGGTGAACCTGCGTCTCGCGACGTCGGAGCGCTACAAGGACCGCGAAGGGAACATGCAGGAGCGCACCGAGTGGCACTCGGTCGCGATCTTCAACGAGAAGCTCGGCGAGATCGCCGAGAAGTACCTGCGCAAGGGCTCCGAGGTGTACATTGAGGGCCAGCTCGAGACGCGGAAGTGGCAGGACCAGTCGGGCCAGGACCGCTACACGACCGAGATCGTGCTGCGCCAGTACCGCGGCGAGCTCGCGCTGGTCGGCGGGCGCGGAGGCGGCGGCGAGATGGGGGAGCCCTCGGAGAGTGGGGGCGGCTATGGCGGCGGGCGGTCCTCGGCTTCGGGTGAGCGCGGCGGCGGCTGGGATCGCGGCGGCGGTAGCGGCGGCGGCGGTGGTGGC
>NZ_JAKJIB010000283.1 GCF_021864505.1 Falsiroseomonas oryziterrae | reverse complement strand
CAGCAGGGGCAGCCGCGATGAGCCCCGCCGAAGCGCCGCCCGGCGCCGTCCCGGGTGCCATGCAGGGCGCCGCGCAGGGCGCGCCGCCGGTGCGGCTCGCCGTCCAGAACAGCGGCCTCGTCGCGACCGGCCTCGGCAAGCGCTACCGCAAGCGGCCGGTGGTGCGGGGCGTCTCGATCAACCTCCGCCGCGGCGAGGCGGTCGGGCTGCTCGGGCCGAACGGCGCCGGCAAGACCACGACCTTCTACATGATCACCGGCCTGGTGCAGCCCGACGAGGGCAGCGTCACCATGGACGGCCACGACGTCACCTTCCTGCCGATGTACCGCCGCGCGCGGCTCGGCCTCGGCTACCTCCCGCAGGAGGCCTCGATCTTCCGGGGCCTCAGCGTGGAGGACAACATCCGCGCGGCGCTCGAGGTGATCGAGCCGATCCGCGACCGGCGCGAGCAGATGCTGGACGCGCTGCTCGCCGAGTTCGGCATCGCGCATCTGCGCCGCGCGCCGGCGCTCGCGCTCTCGGGCGGCGAGCGGCGGCGCTGCGAGATCGCGCGCGCGCTGGCGACCCAGCCCGCCTACATCCTGCTCGACGAGCCGCTGGCCGGCATCGACCCGATCGCGGTCGGCGAGATCCGCGACCTGGTGAAGCACCTGAAGGACCGCGGCATCGGCGTGCTGATCACCGACCACAATGTGCGCGAGACGCTGGAGATCATCGACCGCGCCTACATCCTGCACGACGGCCAGGTGCTGATGGAGGGCAGCCCGCGCGACATCGTGGAGCATGAGGGCGTCCGCCGGGTTTACCTCGGCGAGAGGTTCAGCCTCTAGGCTGCGGGCATGACGGGCAAGCGGCAGCCAGACGCGGGAGTCCGGGGGGCATGGCGCTAGGCCCGCGCCTCGACCTGCGGCAGTCGCAGTCGCTGGTGATGACGCCGCAACTGCGGCAGGCCATCAAGCTGCTGCAGTCGTCCAACATGGAAGTCACCGCCTTCGTCGAGGAGGAGCTGGAGCGCAACCCGCTGCTCGAGCGCGACGAGCGCGGCGACCCGCGCACCGCGGCGGATGAGCGCGCGCCCGATCCGCCGGCGGCGGAGTTCGCCGATGCGCATGCCGCCGCGACCTCGGGCGAGATGCCGGCCGACGGCGCGGCGCCGCTCGATGCCGAGTGGGACAACGTCTATGACGGCGAGGCGCCGCTCGGTGCCGGCGGTCTCGGCGCGGGCGGGCTCGGTGCGGGCGTCGGGGGCGGCGGTCGCGCCGATTTCGACGACCTCGACGGCATCGCCGAGATGGCGGATGCGAAGCCCTCGCTCCGCGAGCATCTCGGCGAGCAGATCCGCCTGACCTTTCGCGATGCGCGCGAGCGTCTCGTCGCCGCGCAGATGCTCGCCATGCTCGACCCCGCGGGGCGGCTGCCGGTCGCCGATGCCGCGATCGCCGCCGCCATGGGCTGCGAGGAGGCGATGGTGGCCGGCGTGCGCGCCAGGCTGCAGCGCCTCGACCCGACGGGGATGTTCGCGCAGAACCTGCGCGACTGCCTCGCCGTGCAGCTCGCGGAGCGCAACCGCCTCGATCCCTGCATGGAGGCGCTGCTCGACAACCTCGAGATGCTGGCGCGGCGCGACCTGCGGGGGCTGATGCGCGTCTGCGGCGTCGAGTCCGAGGACCTCGCCGACATGATCGCCGAGCTGAAGCGGCTCGATCCGAAGCCCGGCGCCAACTGGGACGCGGCTCCGCCGCCCGTGGTCGTGCCCGACGTGCTGATGCGCCGGCTCGACAACGGCGAATGGGCGGTGGAGCTGAACCCGGAGACGCTGCCGCGCGTGCTGGTCAACCGCGGCTTCCATGCCCGCGCCGTGGTCGGCACGCGCTCGAAGGACGACCGCGCCTTCCTCGCCGAACGGCTGCAGAGCGCGACCTGGCTCGTGAAGTCGCTCGAGCAGCGCGCGACGACGATCCTGAAGGTCGCCGCCGAGATCGTGCGCCGCCAGGACGGCTTCTTCCGCCACGGCGTCGCGCATCTGCGCCCGCTGATCCTGCGCGACGTGGCCGACGAGGTCTCGCTGCACGAAAGCACCGTCAGCCGGGTCACGGCGAACAAGCACATCGCCACGCCGCGCGGGATCTTCGAGCTGAAATACTTTTTCACCACCGCCATCGCCGCAACATCCGGCGGCGAAAGTCATTCCGCCGAGGCGATCCGTTTCCGCATCCGCGAGATGATTGCCGCCGAGCATCCCGACGACATCCTCTCCGACGACGCCATCGTGGAACGGCTGCGGAAGGAAGGGGTGGACATCGCCCGGCGAACGGTGGCGAAATACCGGGAAGCGCTGCGCATCCCATCTTCCGTGCAGCGCAAGCGGGAGAAGGCCGTCCCGGCCTGATCCGCGGCACCGCGCCGCCCCCGGCTCCGCGCCGCCTTCCGGGCGGCCTTCCTCCCAAAGAGGAAGGATAGATACGCTCATGCACATCACCGTCGCGGGCAAGCAGGTCGAGACCGGCGAGGCGCTGCAGACCCATGTCCGGGAAGGACTGGGCACCATCACGCGCAAGTACTTCGACCATGCCCTCGAGGCGAACGTGACCTTCCGCCGCGACGCCAAGGGCCATGCCTTCGTCTGCGACATCAACCTCAAGGCCGGCCGCGACCTCTTCATGCGCGGCGAGGGCGAGGGGCCCGACGCGCACCGTGCGTTCGAGGAGGCGGCCGAGCACGTCGCGAAGCGACTCCGGCGCTACCGCCGTCGCGTCAACGACCATGCACGCAGCCTCGCCTCGGGCCGCGACAGGCCACGCGCGGAACCGGCGCGCCAGATCGTGCTGCGCCGGCCCGAGGACGAGGAGGCGGACGCGGCGGAGCATGCCGTCGCGAACGGCGCCGACCATCCGGCCGTCGTGGCGGAGACGCAGGAGACGATCGAGACCCTGAGCGTGGGCGAGGCGGTAATGCGCCTCGACCTGCTGCAGGCGCAGGTGCTGGTGTTCCGCAGCGCGACCAGCGGCGCGCTCAACGTCGTGCACCGCCGGCCTGACGGCCATGTCGGCTGGGTCGAGCCGGCGAAGGGGTGATGCGCCAGCCCTCCCCCGCTCGCGGGGGAGGGATCACGCCCCGCTCAGTGCACCAGCGCGGGCTCCATCTCGTGCTGGCGGATCGCGGCGGCGGCGAGCGCCGCGCTCGGCGCGGCGCCGATCGGCGTGCCGTCCGCGGCATGGATCGCGAAGGCCTGGGCGCCGTTCATGACCACCGGGCGCAAATAGGCCACGTCCTCGACGCCGAGGCGGGCGAAGTCCTGCGCGGACAGGTTGCGGAGCGCCGCGGCGCTCAGGATCACCCGGCCCTGATCGGCGCCGGCATCGTGCTCGTTCATCACTCTCTCCTTCCGGCGCGTCCCGTGCAGGCCCGCGCCCCTGGCGAATCGAGGGATACCGGAACGATCATCCCTCGGTCGTGCGGCCGTCCGGAAGCGGCTCGGCCACGCCGCCGACCACGGTGCGCTGCGCGCCGTTGCCGCGGGCGGCGATCTTGATGGTCTTCACCTTCGCCTCCGGCAGCGGGCGGCGGAGGTCGACATGCAGCAGCCCGTTGTCGAGCCAGGCGCCCTCCACCTCGATGCCCTCGGCCAGCACGAAGGCGCGCTGGAACTGCCGGGCGGCGATGCCGCGATGGAGGAAGATCCGGCCCTCCGTGTCCTCCTTCTGGCGGCCGCGGATGACGAGCTGGTTGTCCTCCTGCGTGATCTGCAGGTCGTCCATCGAGAAGCCGGCCACGGCGAGCGTGATGCGCAGCCGCGTGTCGCCGGTCTGCTCGATGTTGTAGGGCGGGTACCCGTCGGCGTTCTTCTGCACCCGGTCGAGCATCTGCTCGAGATGGTCGAAGCCGAGGAAGAGCGGCGAGCCGAACAGCGAGGGACGCGACATCATCTGCTCCCGTTGCCCCCCCTTGCCCCGCGGCGTCGTGCCGGCCGGGATCGCTGGGCGAGGCGGAATGCGGGGCCCGAGGCACCCCGCGGAGAGGAATTTTGGCGGCTTGCCAGTCGGTTGCAAGGGGGCTCCCGCCCCGGTGAGATTGCGCGAGCGGGGGGCGGCCGCTACCTGTCGCGCCTTCCCGGACCGCGCCCGATGACCGACATCCTCCCGATCCTCTACGTTCCCGATCCGCGGCTGCGCGCCAAGGCGAAGCCCGTCACGGCGGGCGACCCCCGCATCCCGGCGCTTGCCGAGCAGATGTTGGCGACGATGTACAAGGCGCCCGGCATCGGCCTCGCCGCGCCGCAGGTGGGCGAGCTGCTGCGCCTCGTCGTGATCGACATCCGCCCCGACGAGAAGCCCGACCCGATGGTGCTGGTGAACCCGGAGATCGTGGCGGAGAGCAAGGAACTGGCGACGCGGGAGGAAGGCTGCCTCTCGCTCCCCGGCCAGTTCGCCGACGTGACGCGGCCGGCGCGGGTGAAGGTGCGCTGGACCGATCTCGCGGGCGCGAAGCGCGAGCTGGAGGCCGACGGCCTGCTCTCGGCCTGCCTGCAGCACGAGCTGGACCACCTGGACGGCCGGCTCTTCGTCGATCACCTCTCGGCGCTCAAGCGCAACATGCTGCTGCGCAAGCTGGCCAAGGAGCTGAAGGCGAAGGAGCGCGAATAGTGCTGCCCTCAGGCGCCGGGCGCCGGCGTCCGCCGGCTTGGCTTCGCGGCACATGCCCCGGGGCACATACGTGCCCTCGGCCGCCTGCGGCGGCCGCCTGATGCGCAAGCTGCGCCTCGCCTTCATGGGGAGCCCCGATTTCGCGGTGCCGGCGCTGCGTGCCCTGCACGCGGCGGGGCACGAGATCGCCTGCGTCTATGCCCAGCCGCCGCGGCCGGCGGGGCGCGGCCAGAAGGAGACCCCCTGCCCCGTGCACCGCGCGGCGCTCGAGCTCGGCCTGCCGGTGCGCACGCCGGCGCGGGTGAAGCGCGACGCGGCGGAACACGCGGCCTTCGCGGCGCTCGACCTCGATGTGGCGGTGGTCGCGGCCTATGGGCTGATCCTGCCGAAGGCCATGCTGGACGCGCCGCGCCGCGGCTGCCTGAACATCCACGCCTCGCTGCTGCCGCGCTGGCGCGGCGCGGGGCCGATCCAGGCGGCGATCCTGGCGGGCGACGACGAGACCGGCATCACCATCATGCGCATGGAGGAAGGCCTCGACACCGGCCCGATGCTGCTGCGCGAGGCGATCCCGATCGGCCCGCGCGCCACGACGCCCGAGATCCACGACGCGCTGGCGGAGATCGGCGCGCGGCTGATCCTGCGCGCGCTCGCCGAGGACCCGCCGGCGGAGCCGCAGCCGGAGGCCGGCGTCACCCATGCGCCGAAGATCGCGAAGGAGGATGGCCGGCTGGACTGGCGCGACAGCGCGGCCGCGCTCGACCGCCGCGTGCGCGCGCTGAACCCCTGGCCGGGCACCTTCTTCGCCCATGGCGGCGAGACGGTCCGGGTGCTGGCGGCGGAGCCCGCCGAGGGCAGCGGCCCGCCCGGGACGGTGCTGGACGGCGCGCCGACCATCGCCTGTGGCGAGGGCGCGCTGCGGCTGACGC
>NZ_JAKJIB010000282.1 GCF_021864505.1 Falsiroseomonas oryziterrae | reverse complement strand
GCCGCGGCCAGGCCGCCCATCCCCGCGCCGACCACCACGACGCGGTCACGCCGCGCGGGGCGCGCGGGCAGCGCGCCATCCATGGCTCAGGCGGCCTGGACGGCGCCGGCGCGGCGCAGCCGCGCGGCGCGGTCGATCGCGAGGCGATGCCAGATGATGATCGCCAGTCCGACCGAGAGCGGGATCGCCCACATCACCGGATGCAGCGCGAGTTCGGGGAAGACCCGCACCGAGCCGAAGGCCATGAAGGCCGTGTAGACGGAGATGCCCGCGCCGACGAGCGCCTTCACATGCTCCTTCAGCCAGTCCTCGCGCGTCGGGTTGTCCTTGGCGAGGAACCAGAGGTTTGTCAGCCCCGTCGCGACGCCGACGATCGCCAGGCCGACCAGCAGCTTCTCGCCCATCAGCCAGCCCTGGACGGCGCAGTTGATCGAGGCGCCGATGGTCAGCCATTGCAGCGCGTACATCCAGCGCGTCCGGTTCAACGCCTGCCGACTGCGGTTGCGCACCAGCAGCCACCCGTACCAGGTCAGGTTGATCGTCAGGATGGCGGCGCAGAGCATCAGGTGGCCGAAGAAGCCCCGCACGAAGACCTCGTCGAAGCGCCCTTCGAGCTGCGGATGCGTCCCCATCGGGTCCCAGAGCGACAGCATGCTCATCGCGAGCGCGAAGAAGCCGGTGCAGAGCAGGGCAAGGGTGAAGACCTGGCCCCACTTCCGGTGGTTCACGCCGCCCTTGCGCCCGATCACCGGCACCCAGAAGGCGATCGCCCCCGTCGCGCCGGTCAGGATGTGGGCGATGACGAGGGTGTGGAAGAGCAGCAGCTCCATCGCGGGGCTCCGCAAGCTTGGAGTGACAATGCCACTTGACACTTCCGGGTGTAAAGTCGCCGAATCAGCCCGTTTCGTCAGGCCGGCAACACACGCGATGAACGATGCTCCGGTGATGGAGGAGGTGGCCCACAGTGCCGGCGCCGCCGGCTGGCAGCCCTTCACGCCGCCCTTCACCCCGCCCTGGCCCGCCCTGCCGTCGCTGGTCCGCGCCATGCTGCGCGGCGACGGCGACCTGCTCTCGCTGCTGCCGGTCGAGGCCTATCACATGAAGATCGGGCCGCTCGGCTATTCGCGGCGGTCCATCGTGGTGGTGAACGACCCGCCGCTGGTGCGGCATGTCCTGTCCGATCCCGAGGGGATCTTCCCGAAGTCGGACCTGATGGTGCATGCGCTGGAGCCGCTGATCGGCGACAGCATCTTCGTCTCCTCGGGTGCCACCTGGAAGCGCCAGCGGGAGATGATCGACCCGGCGCTGTCGCTGATGCGCGTGAACCGCGCCTTCCCTCAGATGCAGGCGGGCTGCGAGCATGCGGAGTCCGAGTACGACCGGCACGCGCGGGACGGGACCGCGTTCAGCCTCGACCTCGCGATGAGCCACCTGACGGCCGACATCATCTGCCGCACCGTCTTCACCACCACGCTGCAGACCCGCACGGCGCACGACGTGTTCGACGCCTTCACGGAGTTCGAGCGGCGGGTCGCCCAGGTCGAGATCAAGCGCCTCATCTGGGACAAGGCCTGGACCAAGGCGCCGCAGAAGGCGCCGGTGCTGGAAGCCTGCGCGGTGATCCGCGCGCGCATCGGCGAGCTGCTCGACACGCATCTCGCGGCCGGCGCCAGCTTCGATGACATCGCCCAGCAGGTGATCGAGGCCCGCGACGACCTCGGCGGCAAGGCCTTCACGCGGGAGGAGCTGATCGACCAGCTCGGCGTGCTGTTCCTGGCGGGGCACGAGACCTCGGCCAGCGCATTGACCTGGGTCTTCGCCATCCTCGCGACCCAGCCGGCCCTCGTCGCGCGGCTGCGCGCGGAGGTCGAGGAGGTGACGGGCGGCGGGCCGATCGAGTTCCACCACATCAAGCGCCTCACGCTGACCCGCAACATCTTCCGCGAGACGCTGCGGCTCTATCCGCCGATCACCTTCCTGCCGCGCGTCGCGAACCAGGCGACGGCACTGGACGGCTACCGGCTGAAGAAGGGTGCGCTGGTGATGGTGGCACCCTGGGTGCTGCACCGGCACCGGATGTACTGGAAGGAGCCGAACCGCTTCGACCCGGACCGCTTCCTGCCGGAGCGAGAGGCGGAGATCACCTCCGGCGCCTACATTCCCTTCGGCATCGGCCCGCGCATCTGCGCCGGCGCCGCCTTCGCGACCATCGAGGCGACGATGCTGATCGCGCGCCTGTTCCGCCGCTACGACTGGCGGATCGACGCGCCGGAGCGCATCCGGCCAGCCGCGCGCCTGACCACCCGGCCTGTGGAGCAGGTGATGGTCCGAGTCACACCGGCCTAGCCCGATGAGCACCGTCCTCGTCACCCTCGGCCGTCTTCCCAAGGCGCTCGATCTCTGCCGCAGCTTCGCGCTGGCGGGCTGGCGCGTGGTGGTGGCGGAGCCGCATGCGCGGCATCTCTGCGGCGCCTCGAACAGCGTGACGCGGAGCCTGCGCGTGCCGGCCCCGGCCGAGGGCAAGGGCGCCTATCTCCGCGCGCTGGCCGAGGTCGCGCGCTTCCACGGCGCGCAGCTCGTCGTGCCGGTGTCGGAGGAGGCGCTGCACGTCGCCTTCCTGCCGAAGCTGCTGCCCGGGCTGCCGGTCTTCGCCATGCCGCCGGCCGCCATGCTCGCGCTGCACCACAAGGGCGGCTTCGTCGAGGCGGCGCGTGTGGCCGATGTCGCGGTGCCGGAGACGCATGCCCTGGGCAGCGACGCCGCCGCGGCCATGGCGCGCGCCGCTCGCGTCGTGGTGAAGCCGGCGCATTCAGCTGCCGGGCGTGGCGTCCGCGTGCTCGCGCCGGGCGAGGCCCTGCCGCACGCCGATCCGGGTCAGCCGGCGGTGGTGCAGCGCTTCCTGCCGGGCCCGGAGTACAGCTCCTGCTCTTTGGCGCGCGGCGGGCGCGTGCTCGGCACCGCGATCTATCGGGGCGTGCAATTCGCCGGCTCCGTCGCCGTCGCTTTCGAGCGTGTCGAGCATGCCGAGGCGGAGGCCTGGATTGCGCGGATCGTGGCGGCGCTGGGTTGGACCGGCTTCATCTCCTTCGACATGCGGGAGGACGAGGCGGGGCGCATCCATGGCATCGAGTGCAACCCCCGTACCACGAGCGGGCTGCATTTCTTCGAGACGGCGGATATCGCGCCGGCCATCCTCGGCGTGCGCGATGCGCTCCGGTTGCGCGACCAGACGCGGCTGCAGCAGTTCTGGTCCTGCCTGACGGAGACCCAGCTGGCCGCCTTCCGGCGCGAGAAGGCCGCGCTCGGGCACCTGCGCAACCTGGTGAGCACGCGCGACGTCACCTGGGCAGCGCGCGATCCGATGCCGCTGCTGTCCATGCCCTGGACCGCCTGGCCCATCCTGCGCGAGGCGGCGCGCAAACGCGTGCCCTTCGGCGAGGTGGCGACGCTGGATGTCGGCTGGTTCGAAGGGGAGCGCCGCCCCGCCGAGGTCAGCGCAGCGGCCGCGGCACCCGCCACGGCAGCATCGCGTACATCAGCGGCGACTTGAAGCGGTCGAGCGACAGGCTTTCATGCACGGCCGGCGCGTCGCTGCCGAGCAGCCGCGTGTGGATCTCCGACCGCGAGTAGAAGGGCGCGTCGGTCAAGGTTCGCACCACCCGCGCCTGCCCGTCCGCGCGCGTCGGCCGGCGCAGGCGCCAGAGCGTGCGCGGCAGCTCGACCTGCGGCGGCGGCGCGAAATCCGTGAGCGCGCCGTCATCCGTGGCACGCACGGCAACCGAGATCTCCGACCCGTCGCGGCGCTGCGCGTTGTAGAGGATGGCCGTCGCGTCTGGCAGCATGGCGCGGCACCAGTCCCACTCGCGGAAATCCTGCTCGAGCGGCGCATCCCCGGCATTGGTGTCGAAATAGGCCGCGCCCGACCAACGCAGCGCCGGGCTTTCCAGATCCACGTCCACGCGCGAGCGCGGCGCGATCGGCTGCCATTCGTGCCGCCCGTCTGAATCCAGCACGAAGCGGCGGGTGGACAGCGCGCGCGGATGCAGCCGCACGACGCCCTTGAGGCGCGACGGCACCGGCGCCGTCACCTCCTCGATCCGCACCGTCAGTGTGGTGCCGTCCCAGTCGAGTCCGCTCGGCCCGATCGTCAGTGAGGTCGCGTCGCGCCGCAGCGCATGGCGGCGTCGGTCCGTCATCGCCCAGCGCGACGGCGTGCCGTAGAGCACGACGTTGAGGCAGCAATGGTCGTGCGGATCGCCGCCCGTGCCACCCTCCGCCCGGCGCGCCAGCGCATACCAGGGCGAGAAGACGGTGCCGATGAAGGCGATGATGGTGATGCCGTGCTTCCCGTCATCCGACAGCGCGTCGAGATACCACCAGCAATAGCCGCGGCGACCGACGGGCCGGTCGAAGCGCCAGCCGATCATCCGGTCTTCGGGCGTGCCGGTCGCCGGCGGTTCGGCGGTGCTCGTGCTCATACTCGATCCTCGATCACACGCGCGGCGGCGTGGCGGCCGGACAGGGCGGCCATCGCGACCCCCGCGCCGGGATGCGCGCTGCCGCCGGCCAGGTAGAGGCCGGGCAGCTTCGTGCGCGCGCCGGGCCGGCTGAAGGCGGCCTGCCAGCCATGCATCGCGGGGCCGTAAAGCGCACCGCCGGCGCCGGGAAACAGCCGGTCGAAGCCGGCCGGGGTTGTCACCACCTCTGCGCCGTCGCGACGGATGCCGAGGCCGGCGCCCGCCAGCCGCGCGAAGGCCGTTTCGCCGCAACTGGCGACGGCGTCGTCGGGCAGCGGCCGCAGGTCGGCGCGGGCCGGGGCGTTGACCATGACCAGCAGGCGTTCGGGCCCCTCCGGCACCGCAGCGTCGCCACGGTCCTGCGCCCAGAGCGTCACCGTCGGCGTGGTCGGCAACCGGGCGCGGTAGCCGATCTCGGCGTACTCGGCGGTCGGGTCGTCGGCATGCACCACCGTCTGCCGCGCCACGTCGCCCTCGATCCGTGCGCGCAGCGCCCAGGTCACGGCGGAGAAGGAGCGCCGTTCCGGCGCGAGCCTGTCGGCCGCGCCGGCCGCCGCACGGCCGAAGCGACCGGCGGCCAGTGCGCCGGCTTCGACGTTCAGCACGACGGCAGCGGCCTCCAGCGCCTCGCCATCCGCCAGCCGCACGCCGACGGCGCGGCCGCCGCTCACGATGATCTCCCGCACCTCCGCACCGTAGCGGAAGGCGGCGCCACGCAGGCGGGCGAGCGCCTCCAGCGCTTCGGGCAGCCGCGCCATGCCCCCGTCCACGGCCCAGAGGCCCTGCATCTCGACATGGGCGATCAGCATCAGCGTTGCCGGCGCCTGCAGCGGCGAGGAGCCGACATAGGTCGCGACGCGGGCGAAGACCTGGCGGAGCCGCGGATCCGGGAAATGCTCGCCGAGCGCGTCCCAGAGCGTCGTGAAGGGCGAGGCGCCGAGCAGGCCGCGCAGCCCGGCCTGCGCGGCCAGCGCCAGCGCCCCGGGCCGTGGCGCGCGCAGATACGGCCCTTCCAACGCGTCGTGGATGCGCCGCGCCCGTTCGCGGAAGGCGCC
>NZ_JAKJIB010000281.1 GCF_021864505.1 Falsiroseomonas oryziterrae | reverse complement strand
CCGCGGCCCCTGGTGCTGTCGGCCGTGCCGGCGCGGCAGGCTTCGGCGCGACGGCCGCCGCGGCGCGCGGGGCGACCATCGTCGCCTCCTCGTCCGGCTCGGGCGCCGGCGCCTGGCCCGAGGCGGCGGCCTTCAGCGCGGCGAGAAAGGCCTCCGCGTTCGGGTAGCGCTCCTCGGGGCGCTTCGCCATCGCCTTGGCCACCACCGCGTCGAGCGCGCGCGGCGAGGTGACCGACAGGGTGGAAGGCGGCGTCGGGTCGGTGTGCAGCGCCTTGTGCATGATGGCGGTCATGCCGCCCTCGAAGGGACGCTCGCCGGTCAGCAGTTGGTAGAGCAGCACGCCCGAGGAGTAGATGTCGGTGCGCGCATCCACCGTCTGGCCCATGAACTGCTCGGGCGACATGTAGGCCGGCGTGCCCATGACCGTGCCGGCCTGGGTCATGCTGCTGCTCTCGATCCGCGCGATGCCAAAATCGGCGATCTTGCCGATCCCGTCGGTGGTGAGCATGAGGTTGGCGGGCTTGATGTCGCGATGGACGATGCCGCGCGCATGGCTGAAGGCGAGGCCCGTGAGCAGGTCTTCCATCACCTTCACGATCTGCGGCAGGGCCATGCGCTCCTGCTTCTCGATCAGGCTCTTGAGGCTCGGCCCGTCCACGAACTCCATGACGATGTAGGCGACGCCGTTGTCCTCACCGTAGTCGTAGACGCCGACGATGTTGGGATGCGTCAGGCGGCCGGCGGCCTGCGCCTCGCGCTTGAAGCGCGCCATCTCCTCGACCGCCTCGGTGTCGGAGGCGTCCGGGGTGCGTGCCGTCTTGATGGCGACCCGCCGGCCGATGATCGGGTCCCAGCCGTCATAGACGACGCCCATTGCGCCGCGGCCCAGCGTGCCGCGCAGCTCGTACTTGCCCAGCTTGCCGCCTGGCTCGATCACGCCGAACCCCCTGCCTTCCGCCCGGCCAGAAGCGCGCCGGCGCGCACGATCATAGGCGGGAAGCGGCGGCGAGCGAAACCGGGGCGGCGGGCCCGCCCTCGCCGATCACCGCGAAGGGCGCCCAGAAGAAGGGATGCGCCGCCTCCACCGGCAGGCCGCGGCCGGCATCGTCGAGCACGGAGAGCTGCGCGGCGCGGAGCGCCGCCGCGCTGCCGCGGCCGCCGGCGCGTTCCGCCATGGTCTTCACGACAAGGAAGGCCGCCATCCGGTCGTCCACCGCCCAGTGCGTCACCAGCAGCGCGCGCGCGCCGGCATAGAAGAAGGAGCGCGCGAGGCCCGACAGGCTCTCGCCCGCCGTGCTGCCGCCGGGACCGCCCGAGTTGCAGGCGGAGAGGATGACGAGATCCGCGTCGAGGTCGAGGTTGGCGATGGCCGAGGCCGTCAGCATCGCCGGCGTGGCGTCCGGCGCGTTCGGCGGCGTGGAGGCGAGGATCGCGGGCTCGGGCTGGCAGGCGATCTCGGCCGGCAGCACGGCATGCGTCGCGAAGTGCAGCACGCGGAAGTCGCGGAGCGAGGTGCGGCGCACGGCGTCGGCGGTGAAGGCCGGGCCGAGCAGCCGGTCGTCGGCGCGGGCGCCGAGGATCTGCCGCGCCGCGTCCAGCTCGCGCGTCGCGAAGGGCAGCGGCGGCAGTGCGGCGAAGAGCGCGGCGCTCTCCGTGCAGCCCTGCGCCGGGAAGCTGCGCGCGGCCTGCGCGCGGGAGGGCGGGCGGAAATCGCCGAAGCCGAACCAGGCGCGCTGGGCGCGCGACGGCTCGAGCCGGCGCAGCCCGACGAAGTTTGCGGCGGCGGGCACATGCGCGATCGCCACGCGGCGCACCAGGAAGGGCGCCTGCGCCAGCTGGTTCGGGTTGGCGGGCCCGGTCAGCAGCACCTCGAAGGGCAGCGCGAGCAGCGGGCCGGAGGGCGCCACGGACAGCGCCGTGGCGCCTTCCAGCGCCGATCCGACCTGGCCGAGCGTCGCGGCGTAGATCTCGGCCGCCGCCGCGGTGTCGAAGGTCGGCAGGCCTGGCCCGGTGCGCTCGATGCTGCCGCGCACGCGCCGCACGAGGCGCGCCATGCGGGGCTCGCCGCCCTCGACAGGTGCCGCGGCGATGCGTCCGTCGCGGAGCACGAAGGTCCAGCCGCCCTGGCCGGTCAGCACGATGGAGGCGAAGGCCTCGTTCGGACGCAGCGCCGCCAGCACCTCGCGCGCGCTCACCGCCTGCTGGACGAGCTGGCCGTACTGGGGGGCGGCCGCCTGCAGCGCGTCGTCGGCCTCGGACAGGCGCTGGCGGGCATCGGCGATGCGGCTCTCCAGCGCCTGCGCCGCCGGGGCGCGGCCCTCGGCGAGCAGCGTGTCGCGCTCCCGCAGCAGGTCGCCGAGGCCGTTCTGCGCGTCCTGGAAGCGCCGGATCGCCTCGCCCGCGGCGGGGTTGCGCGCGGCATCGGCGAGGCGGACGGTCGCTTGGTCGATCTGCTGCGCCGTCACGCCGGACTGCGCGAGCTGCGCGGCGGAGAACATTTCCTCGAGCAGCGCCTGGTTGTTGCCGCCGCGCGTCGCCACGGTGTGCCAGGCCGCGAGGCAGGGCTCGAGCAGCTCCGCCTCGATGCCGGAGCGGAGCTGGGTCAGCACGCCGACGGCGTTGCGGCAGGCGGCGAGCACCTCGTTCGGGCGGTTCAGCCGCGAGAGCATCTCGGCGCGCAGCAGTTCGGTGCGCGCCACGGGCCGCGTGTTGGGCACGCCGCGCGCGAAGGTCGAGGCCGCCTGGCCGAGCCCCGCCGCGGCGGCGGCCGTATCGCCCCGCGCGGCCTCCGCCATCGCTTCGGCACGTGCGAGGCGCGCGTTCACCACCGGCAGCTGCACGCGGTTGGCGCGCGCGAGCGTGGCCGCGGCGCGGAGCGAGTCCTCGGCCTCCTGCCCCCGGTTCAGGCCCCGCAGCGCGACGGCACGATAGCGCCGCACCTCGACGAGGCCGAGCAGCGCGGTCCGGGTCTGCGGGTTGGCGAGCAGGTCGCCGCCGCCGAGCGGATCGGCGCCGCGCGGCGCCTGGCGCGCCGCGAGGACGCTGGCCGGCAGCTGGCGCGAATACTCCGTCGCCGCGCGATCCAGCTGCGCGAGGGCATCCCCATGCTTGTCCTGGTTCAGCAGGTGAAGGCCGCGGTAATGCGCGACGCGGCCCGGCAGCGTCGCGTCCGCCCCGGCGCGGCGCGACAGCGTGTCGGCCCGGTTCAGCGCATCGTCGGCGGCCGGGAAGCGGCCCTGGTTCGACAGCTGCAGCGAGAGCAGCGCGAGCGTCGTCGCCAACGCCGGGTTGTCGGCGCCGAGCGCGCGTTCCTGCAGGCCGAGCGCCGCGCGGTAGGCGGTCTCGGCCGCGGCGTAGTTCTCGGCCTGGTTGGCGCGGCTCCCCGCCGCCATCAGCCCTTCATAGGCCCCGATGTCGTTGGAGCCGAAGGCGCGCGCCGCAAGCCGGTCGGCCAGCAACTGCTCGGCGCCGGAGGCCGGCGCATTCGCGGCTTCCGCCCGTGCGCGGCCGGTGGCGATGCCGATCGCGCGCTCCATCGCGGGCAGCGAGGGCAGCACGCCGTCGGCCACCCAGCTCTGACCACCGACCGAGGCGACGAGCCCGACGTGCGGCCAGCCGCCCGCGCGGCGCGTACATTCCAGAACCAGCGCGGGCTGATCGCCGAGGATGGTGGTGGAGCGCGGCGCGTTGCAGGCGAAGCGCTGGTCGAGCCCGCTGCGCCACGCGCCGCCGGCGGCCAGCGAACCGATATCGCCGCTCACCTGCCGGATGCGCGCGCTCGGCTGTGTCCAGGTGCCGCAGAAGATCTCGAACCCGCCGTCGGAGGCGGCGCTGCGCGTGCAGGCCTCGCCCACCGCGTTGTTGCCGACCGGCTCGCCTTCGCTGCCGGCCGATCCGCCGACGAAGACCGAGGCCGGCGGCGTGGCGCAACCGGCGAGGCCGAGGAGGAGCAGTGGGAGCAGGCGGCGCATGGCCTCAGTAATCCCGGTCGGCGACGTTGGGTACCAGGATGTCCGCATCGTCGCGGTCGTCCTGCGTCACGATGTTGCCGAGTGCACGCAGCGGGTCGGTGTTCGTCGGCACCTGGACCACCAGCTGCACGCAGTTCACCGACCCCACCGGGCAGTCGTTGATCTTGTAGCTGGCGTTCGGCTGCGGCCCGAGGCCCGAGACCGAGGCCGCGGACTGCCCGGCGAAGCCGCGCACGGTGCCGCGCAGGTCGGCGCTGCCGTTGAGGCCGAGCACGGTCAGGTTGCGGATGACCAGGTTCGCCACGACGCTGCCACCAGTTCCAAGGTCGAAGGTCACGTCCGTGTCGGGCGCGCGGAGCGAGCCCAGCCGGATCTGCCCGCCGGTCTGCGGCAGCTGCAGCGCGAGGGTGGCGTTGGGCGAGCCCAGCGTGTTCACCGTCAGCAGCTGCGCCTCGATCAGCCCGCTGCCGGAGCCCAGGAACGCGCCCAACGTGCCCGGGATCGGCTCGGGCAAGCGGGTCAGCGGCACGGTGCCGGGCGGCAGGTCCACATAGGGCACGCCGCCGGTGTTGATCACCAGCGTGCCCATCAGCAGCTGCCCATCCGCCTGGATGATGATGGAGGGCGCCGCGATCGTGCCTTCCAGCCGCAGGTCGCCCTGCGCATCCACCACGATGGAGCGGCCGGCCGAGACGTCCCGCAGGACGATGAGCTGCGTCGAGGTGCCGTCCAGAATGAGGTCCTGGCCGGCGGTGCCGGTCACCGAGTTCGGCGAGTTGGAGGAGAAGGCGCCGCGGAAGGTCGCGCTGCCGCCCGCCTGGACCCGGAAGGTGCCGGTGGAGAGCGAGCCGGTGGCGGCCTGCGAGATGTCGCCGCCAGCCACGAGCACCATCGGATTCCCGAGGACCGTGCCGTCGAGCGTCATCGCCGTGCCCGCGGTCAGATTGATCGCTCCGCCCGAGATGAGCGAACCGCCGGCCGCCTGCGCCAGCGCGCCGCCAGCCGCCACGTTCACGCTGCTGGCCGAGACCCCGCCGTTCAGCGTGACGTTGCCGCCCGCGTTGAGCGCCAGCGGGCCGGAGAGTGCGAGGCTGCCGCCGGCCGCCTGCGCCAGGCTGCCGCCGATCCCGAACGTCGCGCTCGTCGCGGTGTTGAGACCGTCGAGCGTCGCCGAACCGGCCGAAACCGACAGCGGGCCGGACAGCGTCAGCCGTCCCGTGGCCGCCTGCAGCAGCGCGCCGCCGGTCGAGAGCGTTGCGGCCGTGGCGGTGTTGACGCCGTCGAGGGTGATGCCGGCATTCGCCGAGATCCCGAGCGGGCCGCCGAGCGCGAGGCTGCCACCCGCCCTCTGGTCGAAAGCGCCGCCGGCGCCGATGCCGGCCGAAGCGCCCGAGACCGCGCCGTCCAGCGTGACGCCGCCGGCCGCGTTGAGCGTCAGGCTGCCCGGCATCGACAGCGTCGCGCCGCCGGGCTGGCCGATGCTGCCGCCCGAGTTGACCAGGAGAGATGTGGCGCCGATGGCGCCGTCGAGGGCGACGTCGCCGCCGGCATTGACCTCGAGCGCGCCCGAGAGCGTCAGGCTGCCGCCGAGCGCGCCGGGCGCGCCGGGGGCCGCGCC
>NZ_JAKJIB010000280.1 GCF_021864505.1 Falsiroseomonas oryziterrae | reverse complement strand
GGAAATGCTGGCCGAGGAAACCCGGCTGGCCGCCCTGCGCGCCCAGCGCATCCAGCTGGAACAGGAGCTTGTGGCGCTGCGCCAGGAGGTGGAGCGGCGCCGCGCCGAGATGCCGGGCCGCAAGCTCGCACAGCCGGACGCGACGGCGAGCGGGGCGCAGGCCCCGCCGGCGGGACCTGTGGCCGAGGCCTCCGGCCGGCCGCTTCGGGTCTTCGTCCATCATCGCGCCAATGCACCCGCTTCGGGGGCGGAGGAGGTGGTGCAGACCCTGCGCGGCGGCGGCATCGACGTGACGGCGGTGCGCGCCTCGCCCTTCGTGCCCTCGACGCCGGTGGTGCGCTACTTCCACGAGGAGGATCAGGCGACGGCGGCGCGACTCGCGGGGCGCCTCGGCCGAAGCTGGGCGATCCAGGACTTCCGCGCCTATGTGCCGCAGCCGCCGCCGGGAACGCTCGAGGTGTGGCTGCCGGGCAGCTGAACGACCGCGCCCCGCGGCCGGGCCGCGGACGCGGCCCGCGCCAACGGCGCGCCAGTTCAGCCTTCGCCCTGCGCCTTGCTGAAGGCGTCGGCGCCGTCGAAGCGCTGCAGCTTCTCGAGATGCATCCAGCGATGCTGCCGGCCGATGCGGTTCAGCAGGTCGGTGATCTCCGCGACCGCGTCGCCCTTCGGCGGCTCCCGGAACAGGAATCGGGCGCGGAAATGGTCCACGAGGAAGGTGTTGCCGCCCTGCTCCGGCCAGACCTGCGTGCCGCGCGAGGAGATCATCTTCAGCGTGAAGGCGCTGCCTTCCGCCGCCGCGGCGAGGGTGATGCCGATGGCGCGCGGGTCGCGCTCGGACTCGACGAAGACGTCGACGCCGACCAGCTCGCGAGTCGCGGCCGCCTTGTACCAAGTGATCGCCGGCCAGCGCTGCAGTGTGATCGGGCGGTACTCGCGCGCCGGCACGGCGGCGCTCTCGCGGCCGAGATTGGCGATGACGCGGTCGGTGAAGGCCTGCGTGCCGACGCCCTGGCCGGGGGCGGCGATGTCGCCGGTGAGGTCCTTGCCCTCCTCGAGCGTGACGTAGAGCGCGTGCTCCACCTTCCGCGCGGTGGCGAAGTCGCCGATGTGGCGCAGCATCATCACCGCCGAAAGCAACAGCGCGGTCGGGTTGGCGAGGCCCTTGCCGGCGATCTGCGGGGCGGAGCCGTGCACCGCCTCGAACATCGCGCATGCGTCGCCGAGATTGGCGGACGGCGCGACGCCGAGGCCGCCGACGAGACCGGCCGCGAGATCCGACAGGATGTCGCCGTTCATGTTGGTCATGACCGTGACGTCGAACTGCTCGGGGCGGATCACCATCTGGTGGGCGCAGTTGTCGACGATCATGCTCTCGTGCTGCAGGTCCGGGTATTCCTTCAGCACCTGCTCGCCGACGCGCTTCATCATGCCTTCGGTGAGTTTCATGATGTTGGCCTTGTGGGCCACGGTGACCTTCTTGCGTCCCTCGGCCAGCGCCAGGCTCGCGGCGAGGCGGACGATGCGCTCGCAGCCGACCTCGGTGATCAGCTTGAGGCACTGCGCGACGCCCGGCGTCTGCATGTGCTCGATGCCGGCGTAGAGGTCCTCGACATTCTCGCGCACCACGACGAAGTCGATGCCGCGCCCCGCGAAGGGCGTGCGGATGCCGGGCAATTCCCGCACGGGGCGGATGTTGCCGTACATCTCGAACACCTTGCGCAGCGTGACGTTGGCCGACTTCTCGCCGAAGCCGACCGGCGTCTCGAGCGGTCCCTTCAGCGCGACGCCGTTGCGGGCGATGGAATCCAGCGTCTCCTTCGGCGCGCCGGTGGCGATGCCCTTGCGGAAGGCCTCGGCGCCGGCCAGCGCGTCCTCCCAGTCCACCTGGGCGCCGGCGGCGGCGAGAATCTGCTGGGTGGCGCGCATCACCTCGGGCCCGATGCCGTCGCCGGCGATGGCGGTGACCCTGGTGCGGGCGGCGGTCTGGGCGGGGGTGGCGTCGTTCATTGCGGGACCTCAACCGGCTTTTGCGGCGCCCTATAGGGCGAAGCGGGGCGGAAGGCGATGGCCGGCAGGGGTGGCCGGGCGCCACCGGCAGGCATCTCGCGCGTTACGGGGGCGACACACGGAGACCTGCCCATGCGCCGCCTGCTGCCCGTGCTCGGCCTGCTGGCCGCCGCCCACGGCCCCGCCTGGGCCCAGGCCCTCGGCCCGCTGATCCTGGAAGGGAATGCGCAGTCCCGCAGTCTGGACTGCGCCGGCCGCGACGTGGTGGTGCGCGGCGAGCGCAACCAGGTGGTTCTCACCGGCGGCTGCCGCAGCCTCGAGGTGCAGGGCAATGCCAGCGAGATCCGGGCGGAGCTGCAGCCCAATGCCCGGGTGAGCCTTCGTGGCGAGACGCTGGACTTCCGCTGGTCGCTGGCCGGTGACGGCCCGCCGCCGCGCATCGCGACGGATGGGCGCTCCATCCGGGTGGAGCAGGTGGCGGCCGCGCCGCGCGGCGGCCTGGCACGGCGCGAGACCGGGCGCGGCGTGGCCTTGAACCTGTCCGGCGACGTGCTGTTTCCCTTCGGCGCCGACCAGCTGCGGCCGGAGGCGGCGCAAGGGCTGCAGGAGGTGGCCGAGCTGATCCGCACCCTCCGGCCGCGCGCCATCACCATCGTCGGGCATACGGACTCGGTCGGCGACGAGGGGACGAATCGCGACCTGTCGCTGCGTCGCGCGAGGGCGGTCCAGCGCTGGCTGGAAGCGCGCGCGGGGGAGGCGATGCCGCCGGTCGTCGTCGAGGGACGCGGCGAGGCCGAGCCCGTCGCACCCAACGCCTTGCCGGATGGGCGCGACAATCCGGAAGGGCGCGCGCAGAACCGCCGGGTGGAGTTCCTGCTGGAGCGCTAGGCGCGGGCCGCCCGGCCCGCGGCCGCGCTCAGTGGCGGACGACGCCCTCCCGCGTCCCGATCAGACGCACGCGGATGCGGGCCGACAGGATGTCGATGACCGCGACGGTGACGAGCAGGCAGATGATGATGAAGGCGACCTCGTCCCAGGCACGGATGCGGATGCGCTCGGCGATCGAGAGTCCGATGCCGCCGGCGCCGACGATGCCGAGGACGGAGGCGGAGCGCGTGTTGCTCTCCACGAAATACAGCGCCTGGGCGAGCATCACCGGAAAGACCTGCGGCAGCAGCCCGAAGCGCACGACCAGCGAGGGCTTCGCGCCGACCGCGCGGACGCCCTCCATCTGGCGGCGCTCCGCGTTCTCGATCGCCTCGGCATAGAGCTTCGCCAGCACGGCGACGTCGGCGACCGCGATCGCCATGACGCCGGCGAGCGGCCCGAGGCCGACGGCGCGGACGAAGACGAGCGCCCAGATCAGCTGGTCGATGCCGCGGAAGCCGTCGAAGAGCCGGCGCAGCGAGAAGTGGAAGAGCCAGTTCGTCACCACGTTGCCGGCGCCGAGGAAGCCGAGCGGCACGGCGACCAGCGCGGCGACGAAGGTGCCGAGGAAGGCCATCGCCACCGTCTCGGCCATGCTGCGCGCGATCTCGTCCCAATGCTCGCCGGGCGAGGGCGGGATCATCAGCCCGACGATGACGCCGAGATTGCCGAGGCCGTTCGCGATGCGCTGCGGCGTGATGTCGAAGGCCCAGGCGGTGAGCGCGATCCAGGCGATGAGCCCGAGCCAGAGGCCCCAGCGCAGCGCCCGCCGGTGCCAGGGATCGGCGAAGGCAGCCGGGACGCGGGCGCGGGCGAGGGCGATCTCCTCGGGCGTCATCGCGTGGTCTCCGTCAGGCCGCGGCGGAGGCGTTCGGACCCGAGGTCGATGAGGGCGACGGTGACGATGATCAGCACGACGATGGCGCTGATCTCCTCGTAGTAGTTCTGCGCGATCACCGCATAGAGCTCCTGCCCGATGCCGCCCGCGCCGACGAAGCCGATCACGCTGGCGCCGCGCACGTTGATCTCGAAGCGCAGGATCGCGTAGCTGAGGAGGTTCGGCGCGATGCCGGGCAGCACGCCGAAGCGCATCTGCTGCACCCAGTTGCCGCCGGCGCATTTCACGCCGTCGGCGGCGCCGAGATCGGCGTTCTCGATCACCTCGGCGAAGAGTTTACCCAGTGCGCCGATGGTGTGCAGCGCGATGGCGAGGATGCCGGCCAGCGGGCCGATGCCGAAGGCCCAGACGAAGATCAGTGCGAAGACGATCTCCGGCACGGTGCGGCAGCCTTCCAGCAGGCGGCGGATGCCGGCGGCGAGCCAGGGGCGCGTCGCGACGTTGCGCGCGGCGAGGAAGGCGAGGACGAAGGCGATGGCGGCGCCGAGCAGCGTCGCGAAGGCGGCGATGTTGGCGGTCTGCAGCAGCAGCCAGGCCCATTCGTCGAGCCGGTAGAACCAGTAGGCGAGCGAGCCTTCCTGCTGCGTGCCGGCGAAGAGGTGCTGCCAGGTCAGGTGCGGGATGGTCTGCGCGAAATACTCGCCGAAGCGCGGGATGCCCTCGGCGATCTTGGCCGGGCTCACCTCGCTCACCCAGGCGGAGACGAGCAGCGCGAGCAGCAGCAGCCCGCCATAGAGCAGCGTGGCGCGCCGGCGCTGCGACAGCAGCTCGGCGCGGCGGCGCTCGAACGTCGCGATGGCGGGGCTGGCGAGGCTGACGGACATGCGCTGGATCAGCGGGCGCGGCGGGCTGCCGCCTCGGCGCGCGCCATGGCGATGACGGGCTCGAACATGGCGTGCTCGGCGGCGGCGTAGCCGGCCGCGGCGCCGCGCTCGATCTGGCGGAAGATGTCGGGATGCGTGGTGGGCAGCGCCAGCATGAAGCCACGCATGTCGTCGCGGAAGGATTGCGGCAGGTCGCGCCGCACCGCGGTCGGCCCGTTCGGGATCGGGCGCGAGCGCCAGATCAGTCGGATCTGCGCCATGTCGAGCATGCCCTTCTCCACCAGCGCGCGCAGCGCGCCGCGGGTGTAGCCCTGCGACCTGTCGCCGACGCCCGACGCCCAGGTGACGCCGGCGTCGAACTGGCGGTTCAGTACGGCGACCATCGCCTGCTCGTGCCCGCCGGCGAAGCCGGTGCGGCTGAAGAAGGTGTCGGTGTTGATGCCGGCCTCGCGCAGTTCGGAGCGCGGCACGAGGAAGCCCGACGTCGAGTTGGGGTCGGCCCAGGCGAGGCTGCGGCCGCGCATCTCCTCGAGGCTGCGGATGCCGCTGTCGGCGCGGACATACATGACGGCGACATAGGACGTCGTGCCGTCATCGTCGCGCGCCACCACCAGGGGCTCGATGTTGCCGTTGGTGTCGAGCCAGATCCGCGCATAGGGCAGCGGGCCCATGGTGCAGACGTCGAGCTGCCGGGCGGCGAAGCCCTGCACGATGCCGGCGTAGTCGCCGGCCGCGAAGACCCGCGTCGGCACCTGGAAATGGCTCTCGACCAGTGCGCGGAAGCCGCCGAAGCGCACCAGCCGGTCGGCCTCGTTCTCGCCGCCGATCAGGCCGATGCGCACCTCCCGCATCTGGTCCGCCCAGGCGCGGCGGCCGGGCGCGGGCATCTGCGCGCGCGCGGCTGGCGCGAGGACGAGCGCGAGGGAGGCCGACAGGACCGCGCGACGGGCGAGCGTCATCGCGCGCGTCG
>NZ_JAKJIB010000028.1 GCF_021864505.1 Falsiroseomonas oryziterrae | reverse complement strand
GGCGCGCGTCCAGGCCCGCGACGAGCGCGGCGCGCGCCTGCCCGGGGGCAAGGAGGCCGCCGACGGCGCCCCGGGCCGCGCGGCGGAGACGCCGCAGGAGATCCCGGCCCGCGGCTGGTGGCAGATCCTCAGGCGCACCCTGAGCCAGGCGATGGAGGACAGGCTGCTGACCGAGGCGGCCGGCGTGACCTTCTACGTGCTCCTGGCGCTGTTCCCGGCGATCGCCGCGCTCGTTTCGCTCTACGGCCTGGTCGCCGACCCGGCGCAGATCGAGCAGCACCTGCGCGTCCTGTCCGGCGTCGTCCCCGGCGGCGGGATGGACCTGATCGAGGAACAGGTGCGGCGGGTGACGCGGAACTCGACCGGTGCGCTCGGCTTCGGTGCGGTCCTGGGCCTGGCCCTGTCGCTCTGGAGCGCGAACCAGGCGACCAAGGCGCTCTTCGACGCGCTGAACGTCGTGTACGAGGAGAGGGAGAAGCGGAGCTTCGTGCGCCTGACGCTGACGACGCTCGCCTTCACGCTCGGCGGGCTGGCCTTCGCGATCGTCGCCATGGCCGCGGTGCTCGTGCTGCCGGTGGTGTTCGGCGTGATCGGCCTGGGCGGCACGATCGAATGGATCCTGCGCGTCGGGCGCTGGCCGCTGCTGATCGCCCTCGTCGCGCTGCTGCTCGCCGCGCTCTACCGCTTCGGACCGAGCCGGGAGAATGCCCGGTGGCGCTGGGTGAGCTGGGGCAGCGTGCTGGCCGCCGCCGTATGGCTCGCGGGCTCGCTCGGCTTCTCCTGGTATGTCGAGAGCTTCGGCAGCTACAACGAAACCTACGGATCGCTCGGCGCGGTCATCGGCTTCATGACCTGGATCTGGATCTCCTCGGCCGTCGTGCTGCTCGGCGGCGAACTGAACGCGGAGATGGAGCACCAGACGGCGCGGGACACGACGACCGGGCCGGAGCAGCCGCGGGGGAGGCGGGGTGCCGAGATGGCGGACCGGGTCGCCGGCGCGTAGCGCCTCGGGGCGCTGCGCGGCCCAAGGACCGGGCGACGGCTGCGCGATCCGCGTGCAGCCGTGCCTGTCGCCGCCCCTGGACCGGCCGGCGGATGCGAAGCTGGCGGTTGCACGCGCCGCCGCCCTGTCGGACAGTTTCGCCGGCGACAGGGAGAGCGGACGATGACGGGGATCTCGCGACGCGGATTGCTGGGCGCGGCGGCGCTGCTGCCGGTGCCGGCGCTGGCGCAAGGGACGCCGGGGGGCGCCTTTCCGGACCGGCCGATCCGGCTGATCATGCCGTTCCCCGCCGGCGGCTCCTCCGACACCCATGCGCGCGCCTTCGCGGACGCGATGAGCCGCGAACTGCCGCAGCGGATCGTGGTGGACAACCGGTCGGGCGCGGGCGGCAACATCGGCGTTGACGCGGCGGCGAAGAGCCCGGCGGATGGCTACACGCTGCTCGCGACGGGGCCGAACATCATCAACACGCGCTATCTGATCCGCGACACGCCGTTCCGCTGGGAGCGCGACTTCGACCCGCTGGGGATGATGTTCTCCGCGCCCAACGTGCTGGTGGTGCACCCGAGCGTGCCGGCGCGGACGGTGCCGGAGTTCATCGCGCATGTGCGGGCCAATCCGGGCCGGCTGAACTTCGGCTCGGCCGGCGCGGGCGGGTCGATCCATCTCTCGGCCGAGATGTTCATGGAGATGACGGGCACGCAGATGGTGCACGTGCCGTACCGCGGCGATGCGCTGCTGCGGGCGGACCTGACCACGGGGGCGATCCAGGTGCTGTTCGGCGGCATCACCACGGCGCTGGAGCCGATCCGGGCCGGGCAGTGGCGGGCGCTCGGCGTGACGGGCCCGACGCGCTGGCCGGCACTGCCCGACCTGCCGACGGTGGCGGAGACGCTGCCGGGCTACAGCGTGACGAGCTGGATGGGGCTGTTCGCGCCGAAGGGCGTCCCGGCGCCCGTGGTGGCGCGGCTGCGCGAGGCCTTCGACAAGGTGATGGCCAACCCGGCGAATGTGGCCGAGTTCGAGAAGCTCGGCGTGCAGGTGACGCCGTCGAGCGCCGCGCAGCACCTGGCCTTCATGCAGAACGAGGAGCGGAGGTGGGCGCCGATCCTGAGCAAGATCGAGCCGGCTTAGAGTGCCTCAAGCGCCGGCGCCCGCATCCGCGGGCTTGGCTTGCGCGCCGCAGACATGGTGCGCTTGATGCGCTGATGGTCGCGGCGCGGGGCCGCATTCGCGGCCGATCCTTGTGGGTCGGCTTCGTTCTTGTGAGGTAGCTCTTGCGCCATCTGCGCCTTGCGGCCGAGACGTGCCGCTTCCTGCCGCCCGCGCGCGTCACCGATGCGGCCGCGACGCTGACCCTGCAGATGCTGGTGTTCGAGCCGCTGCTGCGCTGGACGGATGGCGGGCGCGTGGTCCCTGCCCTGTTCTCGCACTGGGATGTCGAGGAGGACGGGCGGCGCTGGACCTTCCACATCCGGGACGGCGCGCGCTTCCACGACGGCGTGGCGGTCGAGGCGCAGCACGTCTTGGACACGATCGAGGGCATCCTCGGCTCGGTCGACATGTTCGGGATGAAGTGGTCCTACAGCCGCTACCTGCGCGACGCGCGGATCACCGCGCCGACGCGCACCAGCCTGCGGGTCGAGAACCCCGAGCCCTTCGCCGACATCCTCGACGTCCTCGCCGAGTTCGTTCTGGTGCGTGCCGATGCGGCGGGCGCGCCGGTGCTCGGCACCGGACCCTATCGCGTCGAGAGCTTCGTGCCGGAGCAGTCCGCGGACCTGCGGCGCGTCGGCGACACGCCGGGGCCGGAGCGCATCACGGTGCTGGCGACCCCGGGGCACGAGGCGCGGATCGCGGCGCTGGTCGCGGGCGAGGTCGATGTCGGCATGCAGCTGGAACGCGAGGCCGCGAATGAGCGCGAGGCGGCGCTGGAGTGGGGGCGCGGGCTGAACGGGCTCTCCGTGATGCACTACCTCAATTGCTTCGAGGGCGCCTTCGCCTCGCCCGAGGCCAGGCTGGCGATCAACCTGGCGGTGGACCGGCAGGCGATCCTGGACGGGCTGCTGCACGGGCTCGGCGTGCTGTCGGCAACCGTCGTCAGCCCGCTGCACATGGGCGGGCGCGCGGCCGAGCTTTCCCCCCTGCCCTACGATCCGGAGCGCGCGAAGCGGCTGTTCGAAGCGGCGAGGGTGAGCGGGCCGCTCACGCTGCGCACGCCGCTGACGCTGCCGGAACGCGCGAAGGAGGTGACGGAGGCGGTGGCGGAGGCGCTGAACCGCTGCGGCGTGGCGACCCGGATCGAGGTGCAGGCGGACCGGCCGGAATATGCGCGGGAGGTCGGGCGGAAGGTGATCGGCGACGTCGCGATCTTCGACAGCTCGCCGCGCTCCACCTTCCGCGTGCTGGACGACAAGATCTCCTCGGCCAACCGCGCGGTGTGGTGGCAGGGCTACCATGACGAGGAGGTGCAGCGGCTGATCACGGCGGCGAACCGGACGGTCGGCGACGAGGCGCGCGATGCGGCCTATGCGGCGGTGCTGCGGCGGCTGCACGCCAACCCGCCGTGGCTCTACCTGTGGCACCCGATCGAGACCTTCGCCGCGCGGCCGGGCGCCGGGCGCTTCTCGCTTGAGGGGACGGGGATCCTCCGGATCGAAGCCTAGCGCCGGCGCAGCGCCTCGGTCAGCAGCAGGAAGGCGAAGGAAGCGAGGAACAGAAGGCTCGCGGCGGCAAGGATCGTCGGCGTCATGTATTCGCGCACGTTCGCGTACATCTGGCGCGGCAGCGTGAACTGGCCGGGGCCGGCCAGGAACAGCGTGATGACGAACTCGTCGAGCGAGGTTGCGAAGGCGAAGACGGCGCCCGCTGCGATGCCGGGCCAGATGCGCGGCAGCAGCACGCGGCGGAGCGCGAGCGACGGCGGCGCGCCGAGCGAGGCCGCGGCGCGCAGCAGCGTGGCGTCGAAGGTCGAGAGGCTCGCCAGCACGGTGATCAGCACGAAGGGCACCGCGACCACCGTATGCCCCAGCACCAGGCCGGGCAGCGTGCCCGCCAGCCCGACGGTGGAGAAGGCGAAGAACATCGCGGCCGCGGTGACGATGAAGGGGGTGACCATCGGCAGCGTGAGCAGCGCGACGAGCAGGCCGCGCGCGCGGAAATTGCCGAGGTGCAGCCCGATCGCGGCCGCCGTGCCGAGCGCGGTCGCGACCATCATCGTCGCCGTCGCGACGATCAGGCTGTTCCTGGTGGCCAGCACCCAGCGCTCGTTGCCGAAGAAGTCGGCGTACCAGCGCAGCGACAGGCCCGGCGGCGGGAAGCGGAGCAGCTCGGTCGGCGAGAAGCTGAGCCAGAGCGCGGCCAGCATCGGCGCGGTGAGAAAGGCGAGCACCAGAGCCGTGACGCCGAGCAGCAGGCCAGAGGGGCGCTGCATCAGGCGCGCACCCCAGCCGGCGTGACGCCACCCGTCAGGACACGCAGCAAGGCGATCACCGCGCCCGCCATGGCCAGCAGATAGACGGACAGCGCCGCCGACATGCCCCAGTTCACGTCGCGGTTCAGGAACTGGGCGATGAACCAGGCGACAAGCTGGTCACGCTCGCCGCCCACCAGCGCCGGCGTGATGTAGAAGCCGACGGCGAGCAGGAACGTCATCGCCCCGCCGGCGGCAACGCCTGGCAGGCTCAGCGGCAGCCAGACGCGGCGGAAGGCAAGCCAGGGCGAGGCGCCGAGCGAGGCGGCGGCCTGCAGGTGCCGGCGATCCAGCCGCGTCATGACGCCGACCATCGGCAGGATCGCGACCGGCAGCAGGACGTGGATGGTGGCCAGCAGCACGGCGAAGCGCGTGCCGACCAGTTGCAGCGGCGCATCGGCCAAGCCGAGCAGCAGCAGCGCATCGTTGATCGGCCCCTCGCGCTGGAGCAGGGCGAACCAGGCGGTGCTGCGGACCATCACCGACGACCAGAAGGGCACCAGAACCAGCAGCAGCGCGGCGGAGGACCAGGGCGGGCGCAGCGCGGCGATCGCCGCCGCGACCGGCCAGCCGAGGACCACGCAAGCGACGGTGACGATCAGGCTGACCCAGAGCGTGCGCAGGAACAGCGTCACGAAGACGGCCTGGTCAGGGGCCACCGCGCGGATCTCGCCATCCGGCGTGCGGGTCATGTCGACGGCGCGCAGAAGGTAGAGCGAAGTGGTCGGTCCGCCGGCGCGGCGGATCAGCTTCCAGGTCTCCGCCTCGCTCCAGCGGGCATCGAGCGCGGGCAGGGTCTGCGCATAGGGGGCGGCGAGGCGTGGCGCGGCACGCGCGGTGCGCAGCAGCAGCGCGCGCATGCCGGGCTGCTCGAAGTTGAGGCGCTGCGAGACGTCGCCGATCCGGCGTTCCTCGAGCGCCGCGGCGAGTTCGTCGGCGAGGGCGGCGAAGGCAGCCTCGGGCGGCAGGTCGCGGCCATCCCAGGCGGCGAGCGCGGCGCGGGTGCGCGGCAGCGTCTCCGCCACCTCGCGGTCGGCGACGGCCGTGAACAGCGTGACGCCGACCGGCAGCAGGAAGGCGCCGCCGATCAGCAGCAGCAGCGGCGCGAGGAGTGCGGCCGCGAGGAGGCGCTGGCGGGCGATCGGCTTACCTGTTCAGCCAGGCAGCGAAGCGCTGCTCGAGATCGGGGCCCTGGTCGAGCCAGAACTCGGTGTCGATGCGGAGCCCCCGATCCTGGTGGTTGCTCATCATCAGCGGGTTGCGGGCGCGCACCGCCGGGTCGTTGGCGACCTCCGCCGTCACCGGGTTGATGGGCCAAAGCTCGGTCAGCGCGCGCAGCGGGGCCGGGTTGGTCATGTGCTCGATCAGCCGCATGCCGTTCGCCGCGTTGGGCGAGCCGCGCACGACCGCCCAGTAGTCGTAGCTGAAGAGCAGCGTGTCCCAATTCAGGTCGAGCCGCGCGCCGCCGCGGATCGCATTCGCGGTGCGGCCGACGAAGCCGACGGCGAAGGCGACCTCGCCGGCATTCACCAGCTCAAGCGGCTGCTGGCCGCCGGTCCAGAAATGCAGCGACGGGCGGATGCGGTCGAGGGCGGCGAAAGCGCGCTGCTGGCCGGCGGGCGTCGCCAGCACGCGATAGACCTCGGCCGCCGGCACGCCATCGCCCATCAGGGCGATCTCGAGCGTCATGCGCGCGCCGCGGCGGAGCGTGCGGCGGCCCGGGAAGCGCTGCGTGTCCCAGAATTCCTGCCAGTTGGACGGGCCGGTCGGATTGCGGTTGAGGTCGCGGAACACCGACACGCCCCAGCCGATCGCGCCCGCGCCGCAGGTCTCGGCGCCGCCGCCGAGGAACTTGGCGCGGTTCACGACGGACCAGTCGATGCGCTCGAAGATGCCGTCCTCGCAGCCGCGGATGAGGTCCGGCGCCTCCACCAGCACCACGTCCCAGGTCACGTTGCGGGCCTGCACCATCGCGCGGATGGGACCCACGTTGTAGTCGTAGGAGCTGTCGCGCACGGGCACGCCGGTGGCGCGGGTGAAGGTCTCGAACAGCGTGCGGCGCATGTGGTCCTGCAGCTGCCCGCCGCCGGCGACGACCGTCAGCTCGCGCTGCGCCAGGGCGGGTGTCGCGACCGCCAGCGCGGCCAGCAGCGTCAGCACGCGGATCATCGTGTCGTCTCCTGGCCCGCGGCCGCAGCGGCCGGCGTGATGTGCCAGCCGGCATTCTTCCGCGCGTAATACGTATTGAGCAAGCGGGCCGTCACGGGCCCGGGCACGCCGGCGCCGACCGGCGCACCGTCCAGCCGCGTCACCGGGAACAGGCCGCAGGAGGTGGCGGTGAGGAAGACCTCCTCCGCGCGGCGCAATTCCTCCGGCATCAGGCGGCCGTAGCGGGCCGGGATGCCGAGTTCGGCGGCGATCTCGAACATGGTGCGGCAGGAGATGCCGGGCAGCACGTTGTCGGCCGGGGAGACCAGCGCGCCGTCCAGCAGGGCAACGACGTTGAAGCCCGGCGCCTCCGCCACGCTGCCGTCGGGCGCGAGCAGGATCGGCACGTCGGCGCCGGCATCCTTGGCGGCGAAGGTGGCGCGCTGGAAGTCGCCCCAATGGCTGTTCTTCCAGTGCGGGTTCACCGAGGCGGCGGCGATGCGCGGGACGTCGGCCACCACCATCGCGTGCAGGCCGCGGCGCATCTCAGCGGGCTGGCCGCGCAGGATCAGCGGCGTCACTGTCGCGAAGAAGCGGTGCGCTACGTGCCGCGCCGGATCGCGCGTACCGGGCACAGCGGTGCCACGTGTGCAGGCGAAGTAGACCAGTGTGTCCGACAACCCGCTGCGCAGCACGAGATCGCCGAGGCGCCGCCGCAGCCCCGCGCGGTCCAGGCCGGGATCGAGCCGGAGGCCGGCGCAGGAGGCAAGGAAGCGGTCGAGATGCTCCTCCAGCCGGAAGAAGCCGCCGCGCCAGGTGTGGACGACGTCGTAGGTCATGTCGGCATACATGAGGCCGAGGTCGCGCACCGGGATGCGCGCCTGGTCGAGCGGCACGACCTCGCCGTCCACCCAGGCGAGCGCCTTCGAGAAATCGGCCTTCTCGGGCGTGAGGTGGGTGGGAACGTCGAGCGCCTCGGCCATGCCCCCGGTGTTCCGCCGCGGCCGCGCCCGGTCAAGGGGTGGCGCGGCCGGAGCGCGCAGCTATATCGAAGCCGAGATCGGAACGGGACCTGCCTTGCCTGCGCCACGCACCCTTGCGGAGCTGGAAGCCGACGTCGCGCGCGACCTGGCGCTGATCGCGCATCCGCGCATGGAATGGCTGCAGCCCAAGACCTGCGGCGGCCGGCCGGTGCTGGACGTGCTGATCGTCGGTGCGGGGCAATGCGGCGTCGTCACCGGCTTCGCGCTGCTGCGCGAGAAGGTGCGGAACGTCCTGGTGATCGACCGCGCGGAAGCCGGGCGCGAGGGACCGTGGCTGACCTATGCCCGCATGCCCAACCTGCGGAGCTGGAAGGACCAGAGCGGGCCAGACCTCGGCGTGCCCTCCCTCACCTACCAGGCCTGGCACGAGGCGCAGTTCGGCACGGCGGCGTGGGAGGCGCTGCGGCTGATCCCGAAGGAGCTGTGGAACGACTACCTGCTCTGGCTGCGGCGCGTGACGGGCGTGCCGGTGCGCAACGGTGTCGAGGCCAGGCGGATCGAGCCGGCGCGCACGGATGACGGGCTGCCCTGCCTGCGCGTCGAGACCAGCGCGGGTGCGATGTTCGCGCGCAAGGTCGTGCTGGCGACGGGGCAGGAGGATGCGGGGCGCTGGTGGATGCCGGAGTTCGTCGCGTCCCTGCCCTCGGCCTTGCGCGCGCACAGCGCCGATCCGGTGGACTTCGCCGCGCTGCGCGGCAAGGTCGTCGCCGTGCTCGGCGCCGGCGCATCCGCCTTCGACAACGCGGCGACGGCGCTGGAGCACGGCGCGGCGGAGGTGCATCTGTTCTGCCGCCGGGCTGAGCCGCAGCTGGTGCAGCCCTATCGCTGGCTGACCTTCGGCGGCTTCCTGCAGAACATCCATGCCGTGCCGGATGAATGGCGCTGGCGCTTCATGGCGCATGTCCTGGGGCTGCGCGAGGCGTTTCCGCAGGACACCTGGGACCGCTGCGCGCGGCACGCGAATTTCCGGATGCATGTCGGGCGGGCCTGGACCGGGGCGCAGGTGCAGGACGGGCGCGTGGTGCTGGACACGGCGCGTGGTCCCTTCGCGGCGGATTTCCTGATGTGCGGGACGGGCGTGCGGATGGACTATGCCTCGGTGCCGACGCTCGCCGCCTTCCACGACAACATCGCGCGCTGGTCGGACCGCTACGCGCCGCCCGAGGGCGAGCGCGACGAGAGGCTGGGCGAATTCCCCTATCTCGCGCCCGACTATGCCTTCGAGGAACGCGTCGCAGGCACGACGCCCTGGATCCGCGACATCCACCTCTTCGGCATCGCGACCAGCCTGTCCTTCGGGCCGGCGGGCTCCTCGATCAACGCGATGGTCTATGCGGTGCCGCGGCTGGCGCAGGGGATCATCCGGGGGCTGTTCGAGGCGGACCTGCCGCGGCTGTGGGAGGACTACCGGCGGTACGACGTGAAGATCGCGGAGATCGATCCGCGTCGGCTGGCGGCGGAGTAGGCGAGCGGGAGGGGTTCGGGGAGCCTGGACCCGCCTTTACCGAACAGCGCTCGGTCTGCGCCGCCAGCCTTGCTAACTGTGATCTCCCGAAGCTCTGGACGCTGCAAATCGCGGACCAACACCGCTTTATGCCGGACGATCCGTAGATGCTGGCGTGGTGTCGTATTTGTTCGATAATATCAAAATTTTGTTGAAATTTCGCACGACGATCACGCGGTCCAGAGGGGTTTATGTCTCGCATGGGGCGCCACGGCCATTGGCATGCGGACCCTACAGCCGCGATAGCAGGCGTGTCAGAGGCAGCACGAGCGCTTCATCGGCGCCGATCGGCACGCCGGCCTGCGACAGACCGGCCAGCGCATCCGCCCGCAACTCGCGTGGCGAACAGCCGTAGCGGCGCCGGAACGCGCGGGAGAAGGCACCGGGATCGAAGAAGCCGACGCCAAGCGCGATCTCGGCGATCGAGCGAGTTTCGTCAGGAGCCAGCAACGCGCGGTGCGTCTCCCGCAGCCGGGCCGCCAGGATATAGGCGGCGACGCCACCGAGCGGCTCGAACAACCGGTAGAGCGTCGCGCGTGACACGCCCTGCGTGCGACAGAGCCAGTCGGCATCCAGTAGCGCCGAACCCAGGTTCTCGTGGATGACGCGCTTCAGCTGGGTCAGCCGCAACGCGGTGTTTCCGACGGCTCGGCGCGGCGAGCCCTCGGCCACCGTGGAGGCAGCAGCGGCGATCAGGGCGAGATAGGCGGAGGCGAGGGCGGGCGCCTCCGACCGTGGTGCCGTCTCGAGTTCCTGTGGAAGCATCGCCACGCTGTTGCCCAGCAGACGTGCGGTGGTGCCGAGCATGGGCCTGGCCCGCGCGGAATCGAGTAGCCCGGCGATGTCGGCGAAGGCGTCGCGCGGCAGGAACATGGAGACCCAGTCGCCGCCCGGCCGCACGAACTCGACCGGCTCATGCAGCGCGACGAGGAAGGGTGCGCCGGCCGGTATGACTTGCCAGGCATCGCCCACGCGCGCGCGGGTGACCGTGCGGGGGTGCACCAGCAGCAACCAATGGTCGATCGCATCCCGCCGCAGCCGCTGCGGCGTGCGCAGCCACTCCAGACTGGGCGCCCTGCCGTGCTGCACGGCGATCCGGCCGATCTGCCAGGTGCGCTGCCGGGTCGCGAAGCCAGCGCCGGCCGTCGGGCCCGGTACGCGATCGACGATGCCGCCCTGCGTGTCGCAGAACGCCTCGAACTGCTGTTCCGGCGGCAGCCCCTCCGTCGAAACCTCATGCATCGGCAGCAGATCGGAAGCGGCGAGGCCAGAAACTGCGACCATTCGTCTCATCCCGGCGCCCACGAGGTCGTTCCCTCGGGCTCCTCCGGCGTAGGCCGAGCGGGAAGGCGCGCTCAAGCAGGAAACGGTTCGATCACGAATTTTTCAACCTGTGGCTGCGCCAGATGGCGACCATGCTCCGGAGAGGTGCATGGCCGGCGAAGCCCCGGCAACTCACATGGAGTCTCACGCAATCAACAGGCTGTCCCGCGCGCAAGATCGCGCTGGCCTGCCTTCATCGGGACCCTCATCCTTGTTCCGGAAACTCCGTGAAGGCTTGTCATGCAGACCGGCGACCGACTGCTCCGCGACGGCGGCGATCGGCCGGAAGGGAGAGCATCGCGGCATCTTCCCGTGCCCGATCACGCCAGACGTCCGCCGGCACCGGCGGCCCGGCCGGAGGGGACCAGCGCCCAGCGGCGCCGGGCTGCGTCGCCGCCCCTCGCCCGAGTGGTCGCCGCAAGCCAGGTCCTGGCCTGGCAGGATGCGGAACGCCGCCGCATCGCACGGGAACTGCACGACTGCACCGTGCAGGACATCGCCGCGGCAGTCATCGAACTCGACCATGTGGCCGGCGCCCTTCCGACCACCTGCGGCCAAGCCGCGCTTGCCCGGGCGAGGAGGCTGCTGACCCGCTCGATCGAGGATCTGCGCACGCTTTCCTACACGCTGCACCCGCCTTTCCTCGACGAGTTCGGCTTCGCCACGGCGCTCGAGACCTTCGCGGAGGGCTTCGCCCGGCTACGCGGATTGGTCTGCGACATCATGGTGGACAGGGACGCCGCGCGCGTCGTCCCGCCCGAGATCGCGGTGGCGCTGATCCGGGTCGCACAGGAAGCCTTCGCCAACGCCCATCGCCACGGTGGCGCGAGCCGCCTGACGGTGCGGTTCCACCCTGTCCTCGACCGGGGCGTGGAGCTGCAGATCGCCGACAACGGCACCGGCTTCGTCATGCGTGAGCCTGGAGAAGCCGCGACGGGCGTCGGCATCCCCGGCATGCAGGCGCGCATGCGCCAGCTCGGCGGCAAGCTGCGGATCCGCTCCGATCGCAACGGAACGCATGTCGTGGCGGAGGCCCCCCTTCACCCGGCCCCTCAAGCCCGCGCTGGTAGTCTTCCCTGACACAACAGGGATGAATCCCAATGCCGCCCCGCACGCGCCGCCTGTAGCGTCCTCCTGGAACAGGAGCGGTCGCGAGGGCCGCAAGACGATGCTGCGCATTCTGCTGGCCGATGACCACGAGGTGGTGCGCCAGGGGCTGCGGCTGCTGCTCCAGCGCCAGGAAGGCTGGGAGATCTGCGGAGAGGCCACGACGGGCCGCGAGGCCGTCGCCATGGCCAGCGAGCTCAAGCCCGATGTCGCCGTGCTGGATGTCGCCATGCCGGAACTGAACGGGCTGGATGCCACGCGCCAGATCCGCAAGGCGAGCCCGCGCACCGAGGTGCTCGCCTTCACCATGCACGAATCCGAGGCGCTCGTGAGGGAGGCGCTGGCCGCGGGCGCCAAGGGCTACCTGCTGAAATCCGATGCCGGCCGACACGTCGTCGCCGCCGTCGAGGCGCTGGCCGCGGGCAAGACCTATTTCAACGCGAAAGTCTCCGCGACGATCGTCGAAGGCTTCCTGCGCAGCGGCGCCGCGAGCCCATCCTCGCCGGACCAGCAGTTCACGTCGCGCGAGCGGGAGGTGATGCAGCTGCTCGCCGAGGGGCGCAGCAACAAGGAGGTCGCTACACGTCTCGCGATCAGCGTCAAGACGGCGGAGGCGCACCGCGCGGCGATCATGCGCAAGCTGCGCGCGCGATCATTGGCCGACGTGGTGCGCTACGCGGTGCGCAACGGCATCACGCCGCCCTGAGGATAAGGGGTTCCCCGCAGCCCGCTCAGGGATCTGCCCGATAGGGGACCCGATCTCTCCCCAGCAGAATGCCGGGCGCCCCGCACGCCGCATGGCGTGAACGACGGGCCGGAAAGGAGATCCGCCAATGTCGCTCCGTCCTGCGCACCGCCCCGCCCCGCGCCGTGCGACCCTCGTCGCGCTCTTCACTGCCCTCGCCCTAGGCGCCTGCCAGACGACCGTGCCGGCGCTGAACCAGCCGCTTCCGCGCGATCCGGCAGGACGGCCCGACTATGCGCGGAACTACGGCTTCGGCTCCTTTCCCGAGCACCGGGAGACGACCGGCAGCGAGCTGATGGTGCTGCTTGCCTTCTCGGGGGGAGGCACGCGGTCTGCCGCCTTCGCACATGGCGCGCTGCGCGGCCTTCGAGCGATTCCCGTGCAAGGCCTGGGCGGCGCTGATGGGCGGACGCTGCTGAGCGAGGTGGACTACATCGCCGCCGTCTCCGGTGGCAGCTTCCCGGCCGCGCATTACGGCCTCTTCAGGGACCGGAGCTTCGAGACCTTCCCGGAGCAGTTCCTCCACCGCGACATCGAGGCATACATCTACGGCATGTTCCTGTTGCCATGGAACTGGCGCTGGATGGTGGACGACGCCTACGGCACCAACGACCGCATGGCGGAGGTCTACGACGCGCTCATGTTCCGCGGCGCGACCTTCGCCGACCTCGCACGACGCGGACCGCCGCTGATCTCGATCAATGCGACCGAGATCGCAACCGGCCTTGTCTTTCCGTTCCAGGGAACGCTGTTCGGCCTGCTCTGCTCCGACATGAGCGGCTATCCGGTGGCCCGCGCGGTCGCCGCCAGCAGCGCATACCCGGTTGTGTTCTCCGCGATCACGCTGCAGAGCCATGCGGGCGAATGTGGCGATGCGCGGCCACCCGTCTCGCCGCAGGTGGACCTTGCTGCGCCGCAGTCAGAAACCTCCCGACGGGCGCAGCTCGCGCAACTGGCGCAGCGGCTGTCGGATGCCGAGCGCACGCGCTGGGTGCACCTGATGGATGGTGGGATCGCCGACAACCTGGCCCTGCGTGGGCTGCTGAACATCCTCATCTCGCTCGACGACGAGCACGAGCTGTTCCGTGCGGCGGCGCTCCGCACGCGGCGCGTCATGGTCCTGAGCGTCGACGGACAGGCAGCGAGCGATCCCACGCTCAGCCAGCAGCGCAGCGTCGGCGGACTCATGCAGCTGTTCTCCGCCGTCTCCGGCACTCAGATCAACGCCTACAGCTTCGAGACGCTGGCGCTCGCCGAGGCGCAGGTCGAGGCGCTGGTTCGCCGCTTCCGCAGGGTGCGTTGTGCCACCGCGCCGGTGATCGGCGGCCGGCCCTGCGACGACGTGCGGGGCGAACTCGTTCACGTATCGCTCGCCGGCATCGAGGATCCGGAGCTGCGACGACGCATGCAGTCCATCCCGACCGCGCTCACCCTCCCGCGCGAAGACGTGGATGCGCTCGTGGAGGTCGGCGAGAGCCTGGTCGCGCGCCACCCCGTGCTGCAGGAACTCGCGAGGGACACGCCCGCCGCGGCGACGCCGCGCCGCTCCACGCCGCGGCCCGCCCGTCGTGGCACCACGACCGCGGCCGCGTCCCGACAGTTCGTTCCGTAGTTCCCTGTCGCGCCGTCGAGGATCGGCACCGCCGGCATGGGGAATCCACCCAATAGGCGCCTCTCCGTTCGACTGAATAGCTTCGCCGACGAGACAGCCGGCGCGGAGCGGCGCGCCGGATCCGGCGACAGGGATGGGGAGCGAGAGCAGATGGCCACGCGTGACGCCGGCGCGGAGCACGAGCCGCGTATCGATCACTTCTTCTCCACTCCCGCCGCGCGGGCCGACCGTTGGCGCGAACTCGCTAGCGTCGCGCTGCGCTGGTCGGCCGGGCAGGCCGACCGCGCACACGTCGAGAAGGCGTTCGACCAGGTGGGGCTGCACGAGGAGTTCCACGCCTACCCCGGCGGCCGGTTGATCGCGGCGCTGCGGGAAAAGCTGGCCGGGGACGGCGGCGCCGCAGCCTTCGCCGCTCTCGTGCGACGCATTTCCTCGGCGATCATCTCGCGTTCCTACAAGCATGACGACCAGCTCTGGGAGATGACGGAGGAGACGCCGGAGCCGGCTGACCGCCTGCCGCCGACCCTCGGCCATGGCCAGGGGCGGCGGCCGTACTTCGAGCTGCTGGCAGTCTCGCCCGTGCCGTCGGCGCGCTGGGCCGCGATCTCCGCCGAGATGCGCCGGCTCCGCCGTCCCGAGGATTCCTACGTCTACGAGACCGTGCCCGTCGGCAGCTTCGAGGACGCGATATGCGCCGCCGTGCTCAACCCCGACATCGCCGCAGTCGCGATCTATGAGGGTTTTCCCTACCGCTCCCGTCACGACGCCCCGCTGCTGCGCCAGATCCTGGACAGCCATGACGGCACGGCCGGCGACGAGGGCGAGATGGCGATCCGCCTGGCCGATACGCTGAAGCGGATCAGGCCCGAGCTCGACATCTACCTGCTGTCCGACCGACGGGTGGAAAAGTTGGCCGGCGACCCGCGCTCCGACTGCATCCGTCGCATCTTCTACGAGGTGGAGGAGCCGCTGGAGCTGCACCTCGCGATCCTCGAAGGCGTGCGCGACCGACACCAGACGCCGTTCTTCGACAACCTCAAGCGCTATGCGCAACGCCCGATCGGCACCTTCCACGCGCTGCCGATCGCGCGCGGCAAGTCGGTCTTCAAGTCCGACTGGATCCGCGACCTGGGCGAGTTCTACGGGATCAACCTGTTCCTCGCCGAGAGCAGCGCGACGACCGGCGGCCTCGACAGCCTGCTGGAGCCGACAGGCAACATCAAGCGCGCGCAGGAGCTGGCGGCGCGCGCCTTCGGCGCCGACCACGTCTTCTTCGTCACCAACGGCACATCGACCAGCAACAAGATGGTTCACCAGGCGCTGGTGCAGCCGGGCGACATCGTCATCCTCGACCGCAACTGCCACAAGTCGCATCACTACGGGCTGGTGCTGGCGGGTGGGCAGCCGCTCTACGTCGAGGCCTATCCGATGACGGCCTATTCGATGTACGGCGCCGTCCCGCTGCGCAGCGTGAAGCAGGCGCTGCTCGACCTGCGCGATGAAGGGCGGCTCGACCGCGTGCGGATGGTGGACCTCACCAACTGCACCTTCGACGGGCATGTGTACAATACGCGCCGGGTGATGGAGGAATGCCTGGCGATCAAGCCGGACCTCGTCTTCCTGTGGGACGAGGCGTGGTTCGGCTTCGCGCGTTGGTCGCCGTTCCTGCGTCCACGCACCGCGATGGGCGCGGCGGCCGATATCCAGCGCTGTCTGCGCGACCCGGCGTCCGTGGGGGCTTTCGAGAAGCAGCGCGCGGATCTGGGCGACAATCCATCGCGCGAAACGCTGCTGGAGACGCGGCTGATCCCCGACCCGCGCAAGGTGCGGCTGCGGGTCTACCAGACCAACTCCACGCATAAGTCCATGTCGGCGATACGCCAGGGCTCGATGGTGCTCGTCAGGGACGTCGATTTCGCGACGGTGGAAGCGCAGTTCCACGAGGCGATCTTCACCCATGCCTCGACCAGCCCGAACCAGCAGCTCATCGCCGGCCTCGACGTGGCCCGCCGGCAGATGGAGCTCGAGGGCTATGGCCTGGTGATGAACGCGATCGAGATCGCACTCGCCATCCGAACTGAGGTGAACGGCCACCCGCTGATCTCGAAATACTTCCGCGTGCTCGGCGCCGACGACATGGTGCCGGCCGAATACCGCGCGAGCGGCTTCACCGACTACCTCACACCGGGCACCACCTGGGCCGCCGCACTCAAGAGCCTGCGCGAGGACGAGTTCTGCCTCGATCCCACCCGGATGACGCTGGTCTGCGGCACGGCCGGCTTCGACGGCACGCAGTTCAAGGGGCTGCTGGCCAGCGACTACGACATCCAGATCAACAAGACCTCGCGCAACTCGGTGCTGCTGCAGTCCAACATCAACAACACCCGCAGCGACGTCGCGCACCTGATCCGTGTGCTGATGGAGATCAGCCAGAAGATCGAGGAGCGCCTGGTCCGTGGCGGCGAGTCGGAGCGCGAGGCTTTCGCCAAGCGCGTGAAGTCGCTGATGACGGATGTGCCGGACCTGCCGAACTTCAGCCGCTTCCACGATGCGTTCCGCGGCGATGCCGGCGAGCGCACGACGGAGGGCGACATGCGCAACGCCTTCTACGGCGCCTACCGGCCGGAGCTCTGCGAATACGTCCCGCTAGCCAGCGCGGAGATCGACCGTCGCCTGAAGGAAGGGCCAGAACTCGTTTCCGCGAATTTCGTGATCCCCTACCCGCCCGGCTTCCCGATCATGGTGCCCGGCCAGGTCATCACGCGCGAAACGATCGACTTCATGCGCAAGCTCGATGTGAAGGAGATCCACGGCTACGAGTCGGCGAAGGGCCTCAAGCTGCTGAAGCCGGATGCGATCTCGGCGCGCATGCGCGGCACGACGCCGCGGCGCGCGGCCGCCGAATGAGGGGGCGCGCGCCATGCAGGCCTTCTTCGAGTTCCTCTCCCACAACCCCTACATCCTGCTGTTCCTGACCGTCGGGCTGGCGGTCTGGCTCGGGCGGCAGAGCGTCGCCGGCTACGGGCTCGGCATGGTTGCCGCGGCGATCATCGTCGGATGTGGGCTTGCCGTCGCCGCCTCGGCCTTCGGCGTGACGCTGCAACTCGACAACTTTACCAAGAGCCTCTTCTACTACCTGTTCATGTACGGTGTCGGCCTGCGCGTCGGCCCCTCTTTCGTCAACAGCCTCGGCGGCGACGGGATCAAGTTCACCTTCCTCGCCGTGGTGAGCTGCGTGCTCGGTCTCGGCATCACGGTCGTCGGTTCGGTGCTGCTCGATCTTCCAGTCGGTGCCGCCGGCGGCATCCTTGCCGGCTCGCAGACCATGTCGGCGGCGATCGGCTCGGCAGAGCAGGCCGTGGCGGCAGGCGCCATCGCGCTGCCGCCCGGCACGACGCCCGAGCAGGTCAGCGCCATGATCGCGCTCTCCTACGGTATCAGCTACATCTGGGGCACCGTCGGCATCATCCTGATCACGAAGTACCTCCCGCAATGGTGGGGTGTGGATGCGCGCGCCGCTGCGGTCCGATACGAGGCGGAGCACGGCGTGGCGAGCGGCGACACGCCGACGCTGAGCGGCTGGACCCGCGCCGGGCTCCGCGCCTACCGGCTCGAGAACCCGCAATGGTCGGGCCGCACCGTCGGCGACCTGCTGCACGCCAACCCGGAGTACCGCGTGGTGAACGTGGTGCGCGACGGCGTCGCGGTCGGCACGGGCGCGGATGTGGTCCTGCAGCCGGGTGACGTGATCGCGCTCGGCGGCGCGCGGGAGACGCTGACCGAGAAGATGGGCCTCATCGGCCCCGAGGTCTCCGACCGCGTCGCGCTCGACATCCCGCTGGACCGCGCCGAGATCCTGGTGACGAACCGGGAGGTGGTCGGCCGCGAGCTCGCGAGCTTCCGCGACCAGGAGGCAGCAAACCACGTGCAGCTCCTCGGCCTCGAGCGCGGCGGGCATCCGATGCCGATCGCCCGCAACACCAAGCTCCAGCGCATGGACGTGCTCACCGTGGTCGGGCTGCGCGGCGCGATGGACCAGGCGGGCGCGCTGTTCGGCCGCATCGTGCGGCCCAGCACGGCGACCGACCTGCTGACGCTCTCCGCGGGCATGATCCTCGGCTTCCTGATCGGCCTGATCGAGTTCCCGGCCTTCGGCGCCTCGATCGGGCTCGGCAATGCGGGCGGGCTTCTGGTGGCGGGCGTCATCGTCTCCTCCGTCGCCTCGCGGCTGCGCTTCTTCGGCAACACGCCGAGTGCCGCACGGAACGTTCTCGAGGATCTCGGCCTAGTGGTCTTCGTGGCGATCGTCGGCATCAATGCAGGCGCCTCGCTGCTGGCGCAGCTGACGGGGGTACTCGCGCTCAAGATCTTCCTGGTCGGCTTCGTCGCCTGCTCGATCCCGCCCGTCGTGGTCTGGGCGATCGGCTACCACGTCTTCCGCATGAACCCGGCGGTGCTGATGGGCGGCGTGGCCGGCGCGCGCAGCCATTCCGGGCCCTGCCGCGAGGCCGCGGTCTCGATCCAGAGCAACGTGCCGTGGATCGGCTTCCCGGTGGCCTACGCGGTCTCGGGCGTGCTGCTCACCGTCTTCGGCTACTTCGCCATGATCCTCGCCTACTGAAGCAGGACCGGGAGCGAGGGACGCATGACCGAACTCCGCCGCGCGGAGGCCCTGCTGCCGGAGGAGGGGATACCTCCGGCCGGCACCCCGCCCGGACCGCCGCCGGCACCCCCTCCCCAGCGGCGGTCCGGGCGCGGGATTGGCGTGGCGCTCATCGTGCTGTTCCTGGTTGCGCTCGCCGTCCATGTGCTGCTCGATCGCGTCGCGCCCTATACTTCCGAGGCGACGCTGCAGGCGCCCGTCGTCGGCCTCGCGCCGGAAGTGTCGGGCGACATCGTGGACGTCGCGGTGCGCGACAACCAGCAGGTGCGCGCCGGCGACGTCCTGTTCCACATCGACCCCAGCCGCTTCGTCGCGGCCGTCGAGCAGGCCGAGGCGAACCTCGCCAGTGCCAGCCAGAGCGTCGGCGCCAGCACCGCCGCCCTCTCGGCCGCGGAGGCGCAGGTGCTGGAGGCACGCGCCAACCTCGTCAATGCGCGCGAGCAGTCGGCGCGCGTCATGCAGCTCGTCGAGCGTCGGGTCTATGCGGAGGCCCAAGCCGACCGCGCCCGCGCGCAGCTCGCCTCCGCCCAGGCCGGGCTGCAGCGCGCCGAGGCCGACCTCGAGGAGGCGCGGCGTCGCCTCGGCCCCGGCGGCGCCGACAACCCGCAGATCCGCGCGGCGCTTGCGCAGCTCCAGCGCGCGCGCATCGACCTCGCCTCCACCGAGGTTCGCGCGCCGGTGGATGGCTTCGTCACCAACACGGTGCTCGCGCCGGGCCAGTTCGCAACCGCCGGCCACACCGTCGCGACGATCATCGACACCGAGAGCGCCTGGGTCGTCGCGAACCTGCCGGAGAACGCGCTGGGCAACATCCGTCCGGGCGACCCGGCCGAGATCACCTTCAACGTCGCGCCGGGCCGCATCGTCGCCGGCCGCGTCGAGAGCATCGCGGCCGGCGTGACGCAGCAGATCGGCGGATCGCAGCCCGGCCTCGCCCGCGTGGCGGAACGGCGCCGCTGGCTGCGCGACACCCAGCGCATCCCGGTGCGGATCGAGTTGCTGAACCGCGAGGACATCCCCGCCTTCCGCGTCGGCTCCCGTGCCAGTGTGATCGTCATCACGCAGGAGGCGGGAGCGGCCGCCGCCGTGGCCCGGCTATGGCTGCACATCGTCGCGACGGCCAACTATGCCTTCTGACGCACGGGAGGCGCTGCGGATCGCACTCGGTTTCAGCGGCGCCTTCGTGTTTGCCGAAGCAGCGGACATCCAGCTCACCTTCATCGCGCCGCTGGTCGCCGGCACCCTCTCCGCCGGGGCGCAGCCGAGCCTGCCGGTGCTCGCCGCACTGCCGGTCATCGCCTGGGTCGCCGCCTTCGTCGCCGGGATCGCGCTGCAGGCGCTGCATGGCATGCCGCTCGTGCTGTGCATTGTCCTGTTCGGCATCTTCACGGCTGCGTTCCGGCTCTGCGAGAACGAGCGGCTGGCGCCGGTCGGGCTCATCTTCCTTGTCCTCTGCGCGATCATCCCTGATGCGCTGATCCGCGCGCCGGACCTGGCCGAGGACCTGGCGCGGTGGTGCGCGGCGAACTTCCTCTGCGCTTCCATCGCGGTCGGGCTGGCCGGGTTGCTGCTCCCGCCACGCGGGAGCGCGGCCAGGCCCCGCCTGCTTGAGCCGCCGATCAGCGCGCCGGTCGCGGCGGGCGTGCTGCTGCTCGCGGTCGTGCTCACCGCCGGCTTCCAACCGCCGGCGCCGGGCGCGGTGCTGGTCGGCGTGGTGATCGCGCTCCGGCCCGACCGCGTTCCGCCGCGGCGCGTGATCGGCGACCGGATCCTCGCTGCCTTCATCGGCGGCGCGGCGGCGGCGATCGCTTGGCAGGCCGTCTGGCTGGCGCCCGACTTGGCCGTCTTCGGGACGGTGACGCTGGCGTTGGCATGGTGCATCGCGCTGCGCATCGTCGCGCCCGGGGCGATGCGCGGCGTGGCGATGAAGTCGCTCAACGCCTTCGGCATCCTGGTCGGCCAGGGCTTCTCGATCTTCTACGACGACACCGACGAGCGGCTGTGGGTGCGGATCGCCGGTGTGCTGATCGGCGTCACCTATGCCGCGATCGCGTTGGCAGTGCTGCGGGGGATACCGCGCAGCGTGCCGGCGGCGCGCCCTACGTCAGGGGGGGCTGCGTGAGTGCCCTCCGCCGAAGCCTCCGCCCTGGCGCCCTTCCGTCACCGCCTGTTCCTCTGGCTGTGGACGGGCAACGCCGTCTCCGCGCTCGGCACCTGGATCCAGTCCACGGCCAGCGCCTGGGTGATGACGGACCTGGCGCCCGATCCGCTGATGGTCAGCCTGATCCAGGCGGCAGCGCAGCTGCCGGTGCTTCTGCTGGCTCTGCCGGCCGGCGCGCTGGCCGATGTGGTGGACCGGCGGCGCTACCTCGTCTGGACCAATCTCGGGATGCTGGTCTCGGCTGGCCTGCTGGCGGCGAGCTATGCGGCGGGGCTGGTCACTCCCTGGACGCTGCTCGCCCTGACGGCGCTGCTCGCCGCCTTCTCGGCGCTGAACAATCCGGCCTGGGCATCGTCGGTGCCGCTGACCGTTCCGCGGCAGGACCTGCCGCAGGCGCTGGTGCTGAACTCGATCGGCTTCAACGTCGCGCGCGCCATCGGGCCGGCGGTCGGCGGGCTGATCGTCGCCAGCGCCGGCGCGGCAGCGGCCTTCGCGGCGAATGCCGCGAGCTTCGCCCTCGTCGCGCTGCTGGTCGCGACCGTGCTGGCGCTGCCGCGCATGCAGGGGCTGCCCGGCGTCCCGCCGGAGCCGCCGGTTCAGGCGATGCGGCTCGGCCTGCGCTATGCGGGGGCGGAGCCGGCGGTGCGCGTCGCGCTGGTGCGCTCCGCCGCCTTCTATGCCTTCGCGAGCGCGATCTGGGCACTGCTGCCGCTCTACGTCCGCGACGTGCTGGGCCTGGCCTCGACGAGCTACGGTCTGATGCTGGGCTGCATCGGCGCGGGTGCTGTGCTTGGCGGGCTGCTCGTGCCCCGGCTGCGCAGCCTTCTGTCGCGGGACGGCTTCGTGATGGTCGCCGGCCTGCTGACCGGCGGCGCCCTGGTCCCGGTCGCGCTGCTGCCGCACCCGGCCGTCGTCGCGGCATCCATGCTGGTCTTCGGCGTCGGCTGGATCATCGGGTCCTCGAACCTGCAGACGACGGTGCAGCTTGCCTGCGCGCCCTGGGTGCGCGCGCGCGGGCTCGCGATCTACCAGGCAATCTACAATGGCGGCATGGGCCTCGGCGCGATCGGCTGGGGCTGGCTCGGAATGCATGCGGGGCTCACCGGCACCATTCTCGCCGCGGGGCTCGGCGGGATGGTGATGGCGGTCGTCGCCCGGCTGCAGGCGCTGCCGGGCGAGATCGACGATCCATCCGAGCCAGCGGCGCGGCCGCTACCCAAGCTGGACGTGCGGCAGGAAGTGCTGGCGGAGCTTGCCAGCTCGCGCCATCCGGTGCTGGTCACCATCGCCTATGTGGTGGACGCGGCGGACGTGCCCGGGTTCCGCGCGGCGATGCGCGATCTGTCCGCCGCCCGCCGGCGCGACGGCGCAGTGGCCTGGATGCTCACCCGCGATATCGAGCGCCTGGATCACTGGATCGAGGCCTTCCGTCTGCCCGACTGGCACGAGCTGCGCCGCGGCGCAGCCCGCATCAACCTGACGGACGACGCCGCCTCCGCGCGCGCCAGTGCCTTCCATCGCGGCGCAGCGCCGCCGGAGCTGCGCGTGCTGGTCGCCGATCCTCCATGACGAAGGGAGCAGCCATGGACCACGTTCGACGGCTCGGATCTGTTGTCCTGGCGAGCCTCGGTGTTGCCGCCCTCGCAGGCCCCGCGCGCGCGCAGTCGACGGAGGAGCTGCTGCGTCGCATCGAGGAGCTGCAGCGCCGTCTGGAGGAGGTGGAGTCGCGCCAGGCCGCCGCGGCGAC
>NZ_JAKJIB010000279.1 GCF_021864505.1 Falsiroseomonas oryziterrae | reverse complement strand
GTCACCGAGGCCGCCACGGTCGCCGGCACCAGCGCGGTCGCCGAGGCCGCCGCGATCGCCGAGGCCGCCGCGATCGCCGGGACCTCCGCGGTCGCCCGGCCCGTCGCCGGGGCGGCGGTCAGCCAGCGCACCGCCACGATCCACCTGGTCCATGCGGCCGCGGAACTGCTCTCTGCTCTGCGCTCGGTCCGCCGCGGCGCCTTGCGTCCCCGTGCCGCGGAAGCGGTTCTGGACGTCGCGGTTGCTGTACGCCACGCCCTGCCGGTGCGTGGAATCGTGCCGCCAGGTGTTCCCGCTGATCTGGTTCCGGTTGACGTTGATGTTGTTGTACCGGTTCGCGTTGATGTTCACGTCGCCGCGGCCCCAGCCCGGGCTTGCCCAGCCCCACAGCGAGCCGACCAGCGCCACGCCGCCGGCGAAGGCCATGCCGGTCAGCAGCGCGCTGCCGAGCCCCCAGCCGACCGGCGGCGGGTAGTAGGGCGGCGGATAGGACGGGTACGGCCAGGTCCCGTAGACGACGTTGGGGTTGTAGGCCGGGACATAGACCGTCTCGGGCTGCGCCGGCTCGATGACGATGACCTGCTGCGGCGCCGGCACCGCGGGCGGCGGCGCGCCGGACGCGGGCGGCGCGACGGTGACGTTCGTGTTCACCGTCACCGTCTGCTGCGGGCCGCTCTGCAGGTGGCCGGCGGCCTGGGCGCGGCCGCGCAGCACCTGCACGGCGTTCAGCACGTCTTCCTGCTGCGCCAGCAGCGCGTCGCCGACCTGCTGCGTCCATTCGAGCTGGTCGTTCATCATCTTCAGCACGTCGGGGAAGGGCACCAGCGACTTCACCGAGGGATCCCAGGGCTGGGCGGTCAGCGCCTGCGCCAGCGCATCGCCGCGCAGCTGCGCGTTCTGGCCCTGCTGCAGCCAGCGTTGCGCCTGCACGACCTCCAGCGGGTAGGTCGAGGCCATCAGCATCTGCATGAGCAGCTGGTCGGGATAGAGCGCGATCGGCGCGAGCAGCTGTTCGAGCTGCGGCTGAGTCAGGCGGTCCTGATCCGGCGTCGTGGCGACGGCACGTGGCGCGGCCGTACCCGCCGGCGCCTGGGCCAGGGGTGCGCTGACCGGCCAGCCGGCCAGCGCGATGCAGCCGATGCCGCCCGCGAGACCATGGAGCAGGGCTTTCCGCCACCCTTGCCGGACGCCGCCTCGGCCACCGTCTTGCATGCCGCCCTCCACCACGCTTTCGCGCATGATGCGGCGCGTGCGGGCGGTCGTGTAGTGAGCCGGGGCGACGCGGGAATAATTCTTCGTAATCTTGCCGGTTGCCGCCGCGTTCAGTCCGGTGTCGCGCCGACGTCCTGGATGATGCCGCGCCAGCGCGTGAACTCGGCGGCGACGAAGCGCGTGAAGTGGGCCGGGTCCGGGCTGGGGGCGGCGACGGCGCCGGCGTCGATCAGCCGCCGCCGCACGCCCTCGTCGCGCAGCGCCGTCGTGATGCCGGCATGCAGGCGCTGGACGATCGCTGGCGGCGTGCCGGCCGGCGCCATCATCCCCTGCCAGCTCGAGCTGACATTGTCCGGATAGCCCTGCTCCAGCAGCGTCGGCACATCGGGCAGGCCCGGGAAGCGCTCGGCCGTGGTGACCGCCAGCGCGCGGACGCGCCCGGCCTGGATGGGCGCGAGCACCGAGGGAAGCGTGACGAACATGATCTGTACGTCCCCCGCCATCAGCCCGTTCACGGCGGGACCGGCGCCGCCGCGATAGGGCACGTTCACGACCTGCAGCCCCTGCTGCTTCATGAAGACTTCCATTTCGAGCCGGTTCTGGCTCGCGCTGCCGGCGGAGCCGTAGTTCAGCACGCCCGGGCGCGCACGGACGTACTCGACCAGCTCGCGGATGTTCTGCACCGGCAGCGACGGATTCACGACGACGATGTTCGGCGTCTCCGCCACTAGCGTGACGCCCGTCAGGTCGCGGGTCGGCGACCAGGGCAGCGTCTGCACACCGGGATTGATCACCGTGCTGCCCGCATTGCCGAGCACCATCGTGTAGCCATCCGGCGCCGCGCGCGCCGCGGCTTCCATCCCGATGTTGCCGGTGGCGCCGGCACGGTTGTCGATGACGATCGGCCGGCCGAAGACGTTGCCCAGAGTGGGCTGGATGATGCGCGCGATGATGTCGGAGGCGCCGCCCGGCGCGAAGGGCACGATCATGCGCAGCGGTCGCGAGGGGAACTCGGGCTCCTGCGCCCGGGCGCCGTGCGGGAGGAGCGCTGTCGCGGCCGCGGCTGCGAGGGTCTGACGCCGGCTGATCATTCCTTGTCTCCTCCCTGTGTGATGCGACGCCTAGGGCGGCCCGAGTCTTGCGACCGCCCGGAACAGATCCTCGACGGGCTGGCGGGCGAGGTCGCCCGAGGTGATGAAGACGAGGCGCGAGGCACGTTCCGCGTCCGGCCAGGCTTCCAGCTCGACGGGACGGTGCAGCAGGTGGCGCACCGCATGGATCACGACCGGGCCGCGGCAGCCTTCGACCGCGACGAGCCCCTTCACGCGCAGCAGATCCGCGCCGCGCATCTCGCACAGCAGTCCGAGTGCCGCGGTCAGGGCGCGCCAGGGCAGCGGTGCGTCGAAGCGCAGCACGAAGCTCGTGAGGCCCGGCGCGTGCGCCGGCGCGTCGGCGCGCAGCGGGCTCGGCGCCGGCAGGCTGGACTCGGCGAGCAGGAAGTCGGGGTCCACCGCGCCATGGTCGGCGGTGCGGACCGGCGCGTCGGCGTTGAGGGCGCGCAGCTCCGCCATCAGCGCGTCCATCTCCCCGCTCGTCGCGAGGTCGGACTTGCTGACCACCATCCGGTCCGCCAGCGCGACCTGGCGTCGTGCCTCCGGATTGTCGCGCAGCGCCGCGCGGCCGGTGGCTGCGTCCACCACCGCGATCACGGACTGGATGTGATACTCGCGCGCCAGCGCCCGCTCGCCGAGGAAGGTCTGCAGCACCGGCAGCGGATCGTCGGCGCCGCTCAGCTCCAGCACGACGCGCTCGAAGGACGGAATCGCGCCGCGCGCGCGGTCCGTGAAGAGCTGGCGGAAGGTCTCCTCGAGGTCGCTGCGCACCGCGCAGCAGAGGCAGCCATTGCCGAGCAGCGCGACACCGCCCTCGGCGGAGGGGGCGAGCAGCGCCTGGTCGATGCCGATCTCGCCGAACTCGTTCACGACGACAGCGGTGTTGCGGCCGGCCTCGCTCTCGAGCAGTGACTTCACCAGCGTCGTCTTGCCGGCGCCGAGGAAGCCGGTGACGAGGATCACGGGTACCCGAGCGCCGCGTGGGCGGCGGAGGCGCCGGCCGAAGGGGCCGGCCGCCTCGCCGGAGGGAAAGACGCCTGCGAAGGGCAGGGCGTCCGCCACCTCCTAGAAATCCATCTCGAGGATGTAGAGGCCGCCGATCTTGCGATCGACGCAGTAGACGATGCCGCGGTCGTCCACGAAGACGTCGTTGATCTGGATGGCGCCGAGCGGCGAGTTTCGCGGCGCCTCCGGCACGAAGTGGGCGACTTCCTTCGGCGCGTAGGGATCGGTGATGTCGAAGGCGCGCAGGCCGCCGTTGAAGAAGGTGGCGAGGATGATGTTCTCGCTGAACCAGTGGCCCGGCAGCGGCATGTTCTCGTGGACGTTGTGCGCGCCGAAGCGCCCGCCGCGGTTGCGGAAGTCCGCGACCGGCGGCATCGGGCAGGTCGCGATCGGCACCGGGTTGCGCTCGTCGCGCCCGTCCAGGATCCAGACGAGCTTCGGCCAGTCGGCGGCGTTGTCCACCACGCTCTCGTCGGTCACCACGAAGAGGTCGCGGCCGAAGAGCGGCAGAATGGTGTGGGTGAAGCCGTAATAGGGCGGCGAGTTGTCCCAGTTCGAGATCACGCGCGGCAGCGACTTGTCGGAGATGTCGAGGATGTACATCCCGCCGTCGATGTAGCCGAGGTAGCAGCGATCCGGACGCTGCGGATAGACGTTGGTGTTGTGGGCGCGAAAGCCGGTGTCCATGTGCGACGGGTGGCGCTGGATCTTCGGCGCGTTGTCGCCGACGCGCTGGCCCGGCATCCACCAACGCCCGACCTCCTCGGGCTTCGACGGGTTGCGGACGTCCACGATGCGGTAGAACTGGTCGTCCTTCGGATCGTGCGGCTGGAAGTCGCGCGCGCCGGAGGACAGGTGGACGTATTCCCCGTCGCAGAACCAGAGCTGGTGCACGCCGCGGGAATAGGGGCCGGAGGCGTCGAAGAAGCCGATCGACTTCGGGTTCTCCGGCGTCGAGATGTCGAACAGCTCGAAGCCGGCCGGCTCCAGCCCGACCTTCTTGGTCTGGTAGGCGACGGCCATGATGTCGCCGACCGTCTCCAGCGAGTTGGAGCGCATCTGCTGGTGCGGTAGGTCGGTCTGCACGACGACCTTCGGGTCGCGCGGATTGGTCACGTCGATCGCGGTGAAGTTCTTCGGCGCCGATTCATGCGCGGCCCAGAGGATGCGGCGGCCGTCCTTCGCCATCTGCATGGACAGGCCCTCGCCCATCCCGCCGAAGCCGTTCAGCTCGTGATGGCCGATGAGGCGGAAGTTCCAGATGGCGGACGGCCGGGAGTCGGCGCGGGTGATGTCCATGGGGCGTGCGGTCCTGGTCAGCCGATGGTGATGCCGAGCTCGCGGACCAGCGTGGTCCAGCGGGCGACCTCGGAGTCGACATAGGCGGCGAAGGTCGCCTGGGTATCGTTCGGGCGGAGGCGCATGCCCTGGCGCTCCAGCCCCCCCGAGACCTCGGGGTCGCGCAGGATGCGCGTGACGTGGCCGTGCAGCGCTTCGATCACCGGCGCGGGCGTGCCCGCCGGCGCGAAGAGGCCGTTCCACAGCGCGGTCTGCAATTCCGGGAAGCCGGCCTCGGCAACCGTCGGGACATCGGGCAACTGGGCCAGCCGCTCGCGCGCGACAACGGCGAGCGCGCGCAGGCGCCCGGCCTGGATGTGCTGCTGCGCGGTGATCAGGTTGAACTCGGCGATCTGTGCGTCGCCGCGCAGGGTGGAGGTCACCATCTCGCCCGCGCCGCGCAGCGGCAGGTGGGTGAGCTGGATTCCGGCGCGGCGCGCGAAGAGCTCCATGTCGATGTGCTGGTAGGAGCCGACGCCGGCCGAGGCGTAGACCAGCGGCGCGTTCGCGCTGGCCCGCGCGCGCGCGACGAACTCCGCCATGGTCGTGGCCGGGAAGCTGGCCGGCACCAGGATGACCTGCGGCGTCTCGCCCATATGGGCGACCGGGACGAGGCCGCGCGCCGGCGTCATCTGGCGATCGGCCGGCGGCGCGGCCGAGTTGATCGCATGCGTCGAGACGTTGTTGACGATCAGCACGTGGCCGTCCGGCCGCTCGCGCATGACGTAGTCGTTGGCGATCCAGCCATTGGCGCCCGGGCGGTTCTCCACCACGGCGGGCTGGCCGATGGCGCGCGTCAGCGGGTCCGCGACAGCGCGCGCGATCAGGTCCGTCGTGCCGCCGGGCACCAGCGGGACGATGATGCGCACCGCGCGCGATGGCCAGGCCTGCGCGGCCGCGCCGCGCGTGCCGAGCACGAGTGCCGCGGCGGCAAGCGCGCCGCGTCGGGTGATTCCCGTCATCCTGTCCTCCCCCT
>NZ_JAKJIB010000278.1 GCF_021864505.1 Falsiroseomonas oryziterrae | reverse complement strand
AACAGCCTGGAGTTCAGGCGTGAGCTCTTCCGACCTCGCCAGGGCGTCGTTCCTGGGCGGCGTGGCTCCTCCTGCCGCGGCGAAGCCGCGGCAGGGTGCCGGGGGGGGCAGCCAGCGATGAGCGCACGGCCCGTCGTGCGGCAGCGCAGGCTGTAGTCGGCGGGCCACACCGGCCCGCCTTGCGTTTCGTTCTGCCCTGAAAAAGCCGCGACCGCGTCAACCTCGGGTCAAGCCGCACGTCCAAGACTGCGACGCGGACGGTCGCTCGCGCGCATCGCCCGCCAGGACGGCTTCACCCTTTCCCTGTTCGGTGCGGTATCCATGACCGAGTCGATCCGTCGCCTGTTCCGCTCCCTGGCCGCCACGCTGCGGCGGCGCCTGCGCTACAGGCCCGAACGCGCCTATATGCGGGGGCGCTGACGCCGCCTCACGGGCTCAGGGCGCGAGGTGCCGCACGGGCAGGCCGACCGCCTCCGCCACCAGCGTGCGATGGCACTGCGCCGGATCGGCCTCCAGGCAGAGCAGGCAGACCGGCTGCCGCCGCGCCAGCGCCGAAAGCTCCGCCAGCGCAGCCTGCGCCTCCACCCCCGCCAGATGCGCCGCGAAGATCCGCCGCATCTCGGCCGGGCGGCCGGCCCGCGCCGCCGCGCGCCCAGCGGCCGGCGTACCCAAGGCGCGAAGGTGCAGGTAGCCGATCCCGGCCCCTTCCAGCGTCGCCGAGAGCGCGCGCTTCGCGAAGCCGGGCCGCCGGCTGGCGGCGATGGCGCGCACATCCACCAGTGTCGCGACCCCCGCCGCCTTCAGCGCGGCGAGCAGTCGGTCCGGCGTCGCGCCCTCGTAGCCGATGGTCGCGACCGCCGGAGCCTCGCTCACGCCGTCACCGGCTCGCCGCCGCGTGCGCCATCACCTGGTCGCCGCCGCATGTGCGGCGAGGCAGGCGACGTCGAGAATCTGGTTCACCCCGGCACCCATCGGCACGATCTGCGCCGGATGCGTCAGCCCGGTCAGCAGGGGGCCGATCACCTGTGCGCTGGTCAGCTTCGGCACCGACTTCGTCAGCACATGGGCTGCGTGCAGCCCCGGCATGATCAGCACGTTGGCCGGACCCGTCAGGCGGCAGAAGGGATAGAGCGCGGCCCGCAGCGCCGGATCGAGCGCGACATCCGCCGCCATCTCGCCGTCGAACTCGAAATCGGCACCGCGTTCCGTCAGCAGCTTCACCGCCTCCCGGATGCTGCCGGGGATGCTGCCCTTCGGATCGCCGAAGGTGGAGAAGGACAGGAACGCCACCCGCGGCTCCATCCCGAGCCGCCGCGCCGCCGCCGCCGAGCCGCGCGCGATCGCCGCCAGCGTCTCGGCATCCGGCCGCTCATGGATTGCCGTATCGGCGACCAGCACCGTGCCCGCGCGGCGCGAGACGACGATGGACACGCCGAACACCGACCGCCCCGGCACCGGGTCGATCGCCATGGAGATGCCCTCCATCGCGACCGAGAAGGACCGCGTGGTGCCGGTGACGATCGCATCCGCATCGCCGCAGGCCACCATGCAGGCGGCGAAGACGTTGCGGTCCTGGTTCACCAGGCGCTGGCAGTCGCGCAGCAGGAAGCCGTCGCGCTGCTTGCGGGCATAGAGGAACTCCGCATAGCGGCGCGTGGATTCCGACACCCGCGCGTTCTGGATCTCGATGCCCTCCGGCATCGGGATGCCGAGCGCGACGACGACGGCGTTGATCCGGTCCTCGCGCCCGACCAGCACCGGCGTGCCGTAGCCCGCGTTGCGATAGGCGATCGCGGCGCGGATCACCTTCTCCTCCTCGCCCTCGGCGAAGACGACGCGCTTCGGGTTGTTGCGGACCGATTCCGCAATGGCTTCCAGCGCGCCGGCGGTCGCATCCAGCCGGTTGGCGAGGTCACGCGCATAGCGCGTCAGGTCGGCGATCGGCTTGCGCGCCACACCGCTGTCCATTGCCGCCTTGGCGACGGCCGGCGAGACGCGGGAGATCAGCCGAGGGTCGAAGGCGTTCGGGATGATGTACTCAGGCCCGAAGCGCAGCGACTTGCCGGCGCCGGCACCCGCCACCTCCTCCGGCACGTCTTCGCGCGCCAGCATCGCCAGCGCCTCGGCGGCCGCGACCTTCATCGCGTCGTTGATCGTGCTGGCCCGCACGTCGAGCGCGCCGCGGAAGATGAAGGGGAAGCCGAGGACATTGTTGACCTGGTTCGGATAGTCCGAGCGGCCCGTCGCGATGATGCAGTCGGGCCTGACGGCGCGCGCCTCGTCCGGCGTGATCTCCGGATCCGGATTGGCCATGGCGAAGATGATCGGATGCGCCGCCATGGAGCGAACCATCGCCGGCGTCACCGCGCCCTTCACAGAGAGACCCATGAAGCAGTCGGCGCCTTCCATCGCCTCGGCCAGCGTGCGCGCCTTGGTCTCCACCGCATGCGCCGACTTCCACTGGTTCATGCCATCGGTGCGGCCGCGGTAGATGACGCCCTTGGTGTCGGCCAGGATGACGTTCTGCGGCCGGATTCCCATCGCCTTCACCAGCTCGGCACACGCGATGGCCGCGGCGCCGGCGCCGTTGATGACGAGCTTCACCTCCTTCAGGTCGCGCCCCGTCAGGTGGCAGGCATTGATCAGCCCCGCCGCCGCGACGATCGCCGTGCCGTGCTGGTCGTCGTGGAAGACGGGAATGTCCATCAGCTCGCGCAGGCGCTGCTCGATGACGAAGCACTCCGGCGCCTTGATGTCCTCGAGGTTGATCCCGCCGAAGCTGGGCCCCAGGAACCGCACCGCGTTGACGAACTCCTCCACGTCCTCGGTCGAGACGCAGAGGTCGATCGAATCCACGTCGGCGAAGCGCTTGAACAGCGCCGCCTTGCCCTCCATCACCGGCTTCGACGCCAGCGCGCCGAGGTTGCCGAGGCCGAGCACCGCGGTGCCGTTGCTGATGACGGCGACGAAGTTGCCCTTCGACGTGTAGTCGTAGGCCAGCGCCGGGTCGCGCGCGATGTGCAGGCACGGCTCGGCGACGCCCGGGCTGTAGGCGAGCGACAGGTCGCGCGCCGTGGTCAGCGGCTTGGTCAGCCGGATCTCGAGCTTGCCCGGCCGGCCTTCCGAATGCAGTGCGAGCGCCTCTTCCGCGGTGATGCGGGCCGTCCTGGTGTCGGCCACGGCCTCGCCGGGCGCCTTGCGCGCGTCGTCCATAATCCCTGGTTCTCCCCAACCGCCCCCTTATGCGGCCATGGCGCGGAGAGCGGAAGCCGGGGGCTTCGCAGCTGCGAGGGGCGGGCCGCCACATGCGCCGCAGGCTCGATCCCGACGTGCGCCGCAGGCCTGATCCCTACGCGCGCCGCACGTTCCAGGGATAGGGCGAGGAGCCGGGCAGGATGCCGGTGATGTCGCGCCGGAAGGCGGTGCGGATCACGAACTGGCCGAGCGGCACGAAGGCCGCCTCGTCCAGCGCCAGCCGGCCCAGCTCGCTCGCCAGCGCGCGCTGCCGCGGCTCGTCCGGCGCCTCGATCCAGGCCTCGGCCAGCTCCTCGGCCCGTTCGCTACGCCACCAGCCGAACCAGCCCTGCGCGCCCTGGCCGCGCACCAGGAAGGAGATCGCCGGATTCGCCCAGGCCGAGGCGCCGCCGGTGGTGTGCAGCATGGACCAGCCGCCGCGCTCCACGGTCTCCCGGTTGGTCCGGCGTTGCACCACCGTCCCCCAGTCGCTCTCGGCCAGTTCCACGTTCATTCCGATCCGCCGCAGTCGGTCGGCGCTGACCTGGCCGAGCGGGCCGATATCCGGGAAGTCGGTCGGGTTGATGATGACGACGCGCTGGTTCGCATAGCCGGCCTCGCGCAGCGCAGCCCGGGCGCGCTCCAGGTCGCCCGGCATCACCGCAGCGCCGAGATCCTCGAAATAGGGCGTATGGCGCGGCCAGAGGCTGCGGCCGACCGCCCAGTCCGGGCCGTCGCCGCCGCGCGAGGCCCGCATGTATTCCTCCTGCGCGACGGACAGCCGCACGGCGCGCCGGATGCGGACATCGTCGAAGGGCGGATGCAGGCAGTTCATCCGCATCACCGCCATGCGCCCCGCGGTGTCCGTCACCTCGCGCCTTATGTCGCGCGAGCGGGCGAGCAGCGCCTGCAGGTCGGGATGCGGGCGCTCCCACCAATCCACCTCGCCGGCCTGCAGCGCGGCCGCCGCCGTCGCGGCGTCGGGCAGGATGTGCCACTCGATGCGGCGGAAATGCGCGACCTTGGCGCCGGAGGTCCAGGTCGGCGCCTCCTGCCGCGGCACGTAGTCGTCGAACTTCTCGTAGACGACCCGGCTGCCCGAGTTGAACTCCCCGGCGATGAAGCGGTAGGGGCCGGAGCCGACCATCTCCGTGATGGCGCGGTTCGGGTCGGTGCGGGCGATCCGCTCCGGCATGATGAAGGGCACCGAGGCGTCGGGCTTCGCCAGCGCATCCGGCAGCAGCGGGAAGGGCCGCCGCAGGCGGATGAGCATGGTGCGGTCGTCCGGCGCCGACCACTCCACCGCCTGCCGCGCCAGCAACTGCCCGAAGGGCTCGCGCGCGCACCAGCGCTGGAGCGAGGCGATGCAGTCCACCGCGCGCACCGGCGAGCCGTCGTGGAAGCGCAGCCGCTCGCGCAGCCGGATGCGCCAGGTGAGGCCGTCGGCCGAGACCTCGTGGCCTTCGGCCATCTGCGGCTTCGGCCGCAGCTGCTCGTCCACGCCGTAGAGCGTGTCGAAGACGTAGAAGCCGTGGTTGCCGGTCACCGTCGCGGTGGTGAAGACCGGGTCGAGCACCGCGAGATTGGCCTGCGGCACCATCCGGAGCGTCGCCGCCCGCGTGTTCTGCGCGACGGCGGGTGCGGCGAGCGGCAGCGCGGCGGCAGCAGCAAGGATGTCACGGCGTCTCATGGCAGCTTCCCCAATCCTGGCGGCCTCAGGCGATGGCCGGTTTTCTCCCTGGGAAGCAGCCTGCCCGTGCTGCGCCGCCCGCGTCCAGGCTTCGCGGAAAGGCCGCGACCCGCTAACCACGTCGCGTGTCCGACCGGATCCCCCCCGCCGAAGGCGCCACTCCTGCGATGGCGCAGTGGTTCGCCGCCAAGGCGGCGCATCCCGACGCCCTCGTCTTCTTCCGCATGGGCGACTTCTTCGAGCTGTTCTTCGCCGACGCCGAGGAGGCGGCGGTCATCCTCGACATCGCGGTCAGCCACCGCGGCGAGCATCGTGGCCAGCCCGTGCCGATGGCCGGCGTGCCGGCCCATGCCCTCGACGCCTATCTCGCGCGCCTGATCCGCGCCGGTCGCCGCGTCGCGATCTGCGACCAGATGGAGACGCCGGAGGAGGCGAAGCGCCGCAAGGCGCCGACCATCCGGCGCGAAGTGGTCCGCATCGTGACCCCCGCGACCGTCTTCGAGGACGGGCTGCTGGAGGCCGCGCGCCCCGCCTGGCTGCTCGCGCTGGCCGAGACCGGCGAAGGGCTCGGCGCCGCCTGGCTCGACGTCTCGACCGGCAGCTTCGCGACCGCGGCCTTGCCCCGCGACGGCCTCGGCGCGCTGCTCGCCCGGCTCGAACCGGCCGAGGCGGTGGTGCCGGAAGGGCTGGCCGCGGAACCCGAACTCGCCCGCCGCCTCGCCGGCCGCATCGCCGTCCGCCTCGCCCCG
>NZ_JAKJIB010000277.1 GCF_021864505.1 Falsiroseomonas oryziterrae | reverse complement strand
GCCGCCGCCCGCGGTACCCGACGCATCGACGCGCGCGCCGCGATCCACCAGCACGCGGTCGCCGATCACCTCCACCGTGCCGCCGCGCGTGCCCGCCGCGATGCCGGTGGCGCGGACCTCGCCCTCGATGCGGATGGCACCGCCGGTGCCCGCGATCACCACGTCGCCGCGCCGGCCCGTCGCCGCGTCTGTGTCGGCCGCGACGCGTCCGCCGGCGCGCACCAGGTCCTGCACGATGCCGTCGGCGGCGCGGGCGGTGAGCTGGATGCGTCCGCCTTCGGCCTCGATCACGCCGGTATTGGTGACCAGCGCGCCGCCGCCGGACGGCGCCTGGCGCACCGGGCCGGTGATCTCGATGGAGAGCAGCCCGTCGCCATGCAGGTCCACCACATGCGTCTCGGCGCCCGCCAGCGCGACGCGGCCGAGGCGGGCGCTGATCGTGCCGCGGTTGACGACCTGCGGCGCGACGAGCGCGGCGAGCCCCGCCTCGCGCACCGTGATGTTGCCGTCGTTCTCGATGCGCGCATCCGGCCGGCCGGGGCGGTCGAAGGCCATGCGGCCGGCGAGGAAGTTCTGGTTCGAGATGTCGGCGGTGGAGGCGACCAGCCCCGCCGCCTCGATCCGCGCGCCCTGGCTCACCACGATGCCGGACTGGTTGACGATCGCGACCTGGCCGTTCGCTTGCACGCGGCCGGCGATGACGGAGGGATCGGGCGTCGTCACGCGGTTCAGCGTGATGGAGCCGCGGTCGGGCTGCTGGAACTGGACCGTATGGTCGCGGCCTATGTCGAAGCGGCGCCAGTCCACGATGCCGCGCGCCTGGGTCTGCGTGACCTGGGTCTGCGCGGCGTCCTGGCGGATCGTGATGCCGCCGGCGATGACGCGGTCGAGCTGCGGCCGCGCATCGGGGGCGATGGTCTGCGCCATGGCGCCCGGTGCGACGAGCGCGCTGCCGGCCAGCAGCGCGGCGCGGAGGCGGGGATGCGAGGCCATGCGATCCTCCGGGGCCTAGAGGCGGAACAGCACGCGCCAGAACAGCGCGTCGCGGTCCAGCGCCTCGGTCTGCGCGCCGCCCGGGCGGCGCTCCAGCCGGCGGACGCCCTCGAGCTGGAATTCGGCGTTGGGCGTCAGGTTGAAGCGCGTGCCGAGGCCGAAGGAGGAGAGGCTCGCATCGCGGTCGATCGACTGGTTCTGCCAGGCCTGGCCGGCGTCGTAGAAGCCGTAGAACAGCGGGTCCACGCGCACGGAGCGACCGAGCAGCGTCGTTTCCCATTGCAGGCCGAGCTGCAGCTCGAGCGAACCGGCGATCGCCTTGTCGCCCGTCACCTCGCCCGCGAAGTAGCCGCGGCCGAGGCGCGCGCCGCCGAGGTAGAACTTCTCCGCCTGCGGCAGCACGTCGTTCGTCCACTGGCCCGCCAGCGTCGCCTGCAGCGAGACGGTGGCGCCGGTCCAGGGCGTGAAGAGCGTCTGCGTGCGGGTGGCGTCGAAGGTGAGCTTGGTGAAGTCCGTCACCGCGTTCGCGCGGCTGAGGTCGGGGCTGCGCGACGGTGTCGCGCCGAAGGCGTCGAGGCCCTGGCTCAGCCGGGCGCTCAGCGTGTTCACCGCCGGCCGGTCCTCGCCGAGCCACTGGTCGAAGCGCGCCCAGTCGGCGCCGAGGCGCAGCACGCGCAGGCTGTCCTCGCTGAGCCGGCGATCGCCGAGGACCCCGCCTTCCAGCCGGATCTCGTTCTCCACGACGTCGAGCGCGCCGACCAGGAACAGGCTCTGCTGCCGGCGGCGGATCACCGGGTAGCTGGCCGAGACGCCGGCGAGGGTCGTGAGGCCCTCGTAGCCGATGGTGCTGAGCGGGGCGCCGGGCCGGGAATAGCCCGTGCCGGCATAGAGCCGCACCCGCGCGCCGGAGCGTCCGACGAAGAGCTCGGTCGAAGCCTGGCCGAAGAGCTGGCCGTTGCCCGTCGTGGCGTAGAGCGAGAGCTCCGTCCGCTCGCCGAATTCGGTGAAGGAGTTGAACTGCACCGCCGCGAGACCCTGTTCGCGGCCGGTGATCCGTGCCCCGCGGTTGTCGCCGGTGACGTAGCCGGTGACGGCATCGCGCGAGACCTGCGCGACCAGGCTGAGCGCACCGGGGCCGGTGCCGGCGGGACGCAGGATGGCGCGCAGGCTGACGCCGGGCACGTCCTCCGCCAGCAGCAGCCAGCGCTCGAGCGTCGCGGCGTCGAGCGGGCGCTGGCCGACGATGTTGTTGAGCAACCGGAGCACCTGCGTGCCGGCCGGGCCGATGTCGCCGTCGAGGCGGACCTCCGTGATCGACGCCTCGCCCACGACAAGACGCAGCCGGCCGCCGCGCTCGACCACGGCATCCACCGTCGTGAAGACGTAGCCGGCCTCGCGGTAGAGGTTGAGGATGGCGGCGCGCGCCGCCTCGATGCTGCGGAGTTGCACGGACGGGCCGGTCAGCGTGCCGGCGGCGGCCTCGAGCCTCGCGCGCGGGAAGGCCGTTGTGCCCTCGATCTCGAGGGAGGAGATGGCGAGCGTGCCGGCGAGTGCCGGATCGTCGGAGGGTGTTGCCGGGGCGGGGCGCGCGGCCGGGCCGACGCCGGGTGCGACGGGTGGCGTGAGCGGGATCGGCGTGCCGGAGGGCGGCGTGACGATCGCGGCCGGTGATTGCGCACCGGCGGCCGACGCCCACAGGAGAAGCGCCGGCAGGGCCGACGCCTTGATCCACCACCGCACGCGCAATCCCCCTCCGGCGCCGCGCCCGGCCATCGCCGCGGTGGCGCGCTCCCTGGCAGAGGCTAGCGCCTCCGGCCTGCCGTGCACAACAACCAAGCGCAACGCGGTGCTTGCCGCGCCAGGGTGTTGCGCGTCGGCGGCCCTGCCGGCGTGCCGCGCCTCAGCCGGCCTGGGTCTTCAGATAGGCGATGACGTCGTTGAGTTGCTGGTCGTTGCGCAGGCCCGGGAAGGCCATGGTGCCCTGCGGCGCGACGTCCTTGGGGTTGCGGAGATAGGCGCGCAGGTTCTGCTCGGTCCAGGTGTGGTTCTGCTCGCCGAGGCTGCGCATGTTCTGCGAGTAGCGGAAGCCCTCGATCGAGGCGGCGCGGCGTCCGACGACGCCGTGCAGATTCGGCCCGACGCCGTTGCGGCCGTTGTTCTCGACCACGTGGCAGGCGCGGCACTGGTTGAAGACGCGCTGCCCGGCCGCCGGGTCGCCGGCGTCCTGCGCGCGGGCGGGCGCGGCGGCGAGCGTGGCGAGCGTGACCGCGAGGGCGAAGGCGTGCCGCATGGAATCCTCTTCGTGTCGTGTGGGCGCGCGGACATTGCTCCGCCTCGCATGGACGGAGGCGGAGCGCCGCGTGACGGCTTCGTCATCATCGGGCGCATGCGGGCAGCAGCGCCATCCGGACGGCGGTCAGGTCACGTCCGTGTAGGTGCGGCGGAGCTTCGCGAGAAAGTCGGGCGCGATCTTGGCGCGCGTCCCGGCGACGACGTCGGTGCCCGGGACCAGCGTGTCGGAGGCTTCGAGCGAGAAGTCCCGCACGAAGGCGACGCGCGGGTCGCGCGCCGCCGCGACCTCGCGCGCGCCGCCGCCGGTGCGGATCACCGACGCGGCGACCAGGCCGCATTCCACGGCCTGGGTCGCGCCCTGGCCGAGGGTGGGCACCATGGCCTGCGCGGCATCGCCCAGGAACAGGGCGCGGCCGGAGGGGTCGTGGCGCAGCAGCGGCGCGGTGGCGGAACGCGCCCAGTGGATGTCGGGCAGATGCGTCGCGACCTTCCCCAGCATCCAGGCGACGGCGGGGCAGGGCGGGGCGCCGGCCGGCGTGAACAGCGCGCGCTGGGCGGCTTCGGTCTTCATCTCCTCCGGAATCTGGCCGTCGCGCGGCAGCGGGAAGGTCCCGGCGATGTAGACGGCGCCGCCGGGCACGCGGAAGGAGAGCAGGCGGTGGTTGCCGTTGAACCACTGCCCGTAGTCGTCATAGGGGCAATCGGCGGCCTCGGTGACCAGCAGGCGCCAGATGCAGACGCCGAGCGGGATGCTCTCGGGCTCGCCGCAGGTCAGCGCGCGCAGCCGGGAATAACGGCCATCGGCGCCGACCAGCAGGTCGAAGCCGCCGGGGCGAGCCAGCCCCTCCGCCGTGCGGAAGACGGGCACGAGGCGGCCGGCCGCGTCTTCCTCGATCGCCTCCAGCACATGCCCGTGGCGCGTGCGGTCCGCGACCGGCGCCCGCAGATGCCGGTAGAGTTCCGACCAGCGGATGCGCATGCCGTGATCCTCCGCGACGTCGAGGAGGTCGAGATCCATCAGCCGCGTGCCGTCGGCGAGATCGACGAACCAGCGCCGCCACGGAAGGGAGGCCGCGCGCAGCGCAGCGTGGCGCGCGGGCAGGTGCAGGCGCAGCGCCTTCATCGCGTTGGGCCCGACATTCAGCCCGGTGCCGGCCTCGGCATGCTCGCCCGGCGCGACGCGCTCGAAGGCGAGCAGGTCGAGCCCCGGCGCATCCGCCAGCGCCTCCGCCAGCAGGCTGCCCGCAACCCCGGTGCCGATGATCCCGATGCGCATGTCGTGCCGGTCCCCCTGTCAGCGGGGCCTGCAAGCGCCGCGCCACGCCGGCTATATCGGGGCCATGCCGCGCCTCGCCATCCACCGCCTGTCCATGGCCCATCCGGGCGACCTCTCGGCGCTCGAGGCGCTGATCGCAGCCGGCGGGGTCCAGGCGCGCGACATCCGCGCGGTGATCGGCAAGACCGAGGGGAATGGCGGGCTGAACGACTTCACCCGCGGCTACTTCACCCAGACGCTCATGGCGCTGCTCGCCGCGCGGACCGGCGAGGCGGCGGGCGCGCTCGCCACGCGCATCCCCTGCGTGCTGTCAGGCGGGACGGAGGGCGCGCTGTCCCCGCACTACCTGGTGTTCAGCGCGAGCGCCGAAGCGGCGCCGGGGCGGCGCGGGCTGGCGATCGGCACTGCCTTCTCCCCGCCGACGCCGGCCCGCGAGATTGGGCGCGTGCCGCAGATCACGGCAGTGGCGGATGCGGTGCGCATGGCGATGGCGCAGGCCGGCATCGCGCGGCCCGAGGATGTCGCGCTGGTGCAGGTGAAGGCGCCGGCGGCGCAGGCACCGGACCCCGCCGCGCGCAGCGGTGACGCGAAGGTGCTGATGGCGCTGTCGCGCGCGGCGGCGGCCTTCGGCGTGGGTGTCGCGCTCGGCGACATTCCGGCGGGGGCGGCGACCGAAGCGGCGCTGCTGTCGGATTTCTCGCTCTACTCCAACCGTGCCTCGATTTCCTCCGGCGTCGAGGTCACCTGCAACGAGGTGCTGGTGTTCGGCCGGGCGCCGGGCTGGGCGGAGGGCATCGTGGCCGGCGTCGCGCCGATGATCGACCTGCTGGACCTGGCCGGCGTGCAGGCGGCCTTCGCGAAGGCGCCCGGCGAGGTGCTCGGCGTGATCGCCAAGGGCGAGCCGGACCGCACCGGTGCGATCCGGGGGCATCGCCACACCATGCTCGGCGACACCGACCTCGACCCTCAGCGGCACCTGCGCGGCGCGCTCGGCGCGGTCGTCGCGGCGGTGGCCGGCGACGGGCGCGTCTTCGTCAGCGGCGGTGCGGAACACCAGGGACCGCCCGGCGGCGGGCTGGTCTGCGTCTTCGCGCGCGCGGGGTGAGGGCGCGGCAGGCGCCTCTCCCCGCCGGAGCCGCCAACCCAGGACCAGCCGGCCGCC
>NZ_JAKJIB010000276.1 GCF_021864505.1 Falsiroseomonas oryziterrae | reverse complement strand
GACCGCGCGCCTTCGCGCCGCGCGAGCGCCCGGCTGCGGCGCAGCCGGATCCCGCGCAGCCGCGCGACGAGGACGGCGCCGCGGCGGCGTGGCAGGCGGAGGATCGCGACCAGTTCGCGCCACAGCCAGAGCGCGCCGCGCCCAAGGCCGAGCATCACCAGTGCCAGGGCCAAGCCGGCCAGCGCCACCAGCAGGTCCTGGATTGCCGCATCCATGCCGCTGCCATCGCGCGGCGCGGTGAGCGGCGCGTTAACCGCCGTTGCGCAGCGCCATGACGCGGTCAAGCGGCAGCGCCGCGCCGACGACGCGACGGCCGCCGATGCGGCTCTCGACCGTCGTCGCCATGGTCAGCGCGTTGAGCACCGCTTCCTCCGTCGTCTCGGCAGCCGCGACGAAGAGCGGCGACATGCGCTCGTTCGGCCAGTCGGCCAGCGTCGCGGCAGCCGCCCGCCTCTGCGGCGTGCGGATGACGTCCGGATGGGTGGCGAAGGCGATGGCGTAGTCGCCCGAGCCGTCGCTGAAGGCGGCACCCGTCCGCGCGATGCCGGCCATCGCGCGGCGCGCCAGGCGCTGCAGGTTGCGGTCGGAGAGCGGCGCGTCTGTCGCGACGACGACGACGACGGAGCCGTCCGCGTCGGCCTGCTGCGCGAGGTGGTCCGCGAGATAGTACTTGCCGAGCAGCTTCCCTACCTCAAGCCCGCACATGGTCAGCGCGCCACCGTAATTCGCCTGCACCAGCGCGCCGACCGTCCAGCCGCCGAGCGACGGCGGCAGCACGCGCGAGGCCGTCCCGATGCCACCCTTCCAGCCGAAGGCCATGGTGCCGGTGCCGGCGCCGACGCTGCCCTCCGCCACGGGACCGGGCGCGGCGATCTCCAGAGCCTCACGCATCTCGGCCGTGCTCACGCCGCGGGTGCGGATGTCGTTCAGGCGCCCGTCATTCGTCTCGCCGACGACGGCGTTGACGCTGCGCACGGCCTCGTTGCCGGGCTGGGCCAGCGTCCAGTCGACGAGCGCCTCGACGGCGCGGCCGACGGCCAGCGTGTTGGTCAGCAGGATCGGCGTCTCGAGCTCGCCGAGTTCCAGCACCTGGGTCACGCCCGCCATCTTGCCGAAGCCGTTCATGGCGAAGAGCCCGGCGGGCACGCGATGCGCGAAGGGATTCTCACCATGCGGCAGGATCGCGGTGACGCCGGTGCGGGTGGACTCGCCGGCGATGACCGTCACCTGCCCGACGCGCAAGCCGGCGACGTCGGTGATTGCGTTGAGCGGGCCGGGCGGCAGGATGCCGGGGGCGAAGCCGAGGTCGCGGGCGCGGCAGCGCCCGCTCACAGGCGCAGGCCCGGCCGTTGGTCCTCCGCGCCACCCGCGCACCAGCGGCGGCGCAGCGCCTCCGGAGCACGGTCGGTCTCGACCGTGACGCCGCAATCCTCGACCGTGCCGTCCGCGCGGAAGCTGGCCGAGATGGTGAAGGTCAGGAACAGCAGCCCGTCGGGGCGGAAACGGTGGAACTCGTATCCGAGGGCGCAGCAGCCATCGCGGCCGATCGCGACCAGGTATCCGCCGTCGCGCCGGAAGCTGATCCCCGAGACGGTGCCGGCGCGCACGAAGCGGCCGGCGACCGGGACGTTGCGCCAGATCTCGAATGTCGTGTTCGCGTTGTCGACGGCTATCGGCACCCAGAGGTCGCCGGCATTGTCGCCATCCGCGTCCACGATATGCGGCGGCGGCTGCGTGGCGTCGCGCCGCACCTCGATGACCTGCACCTGGGCGCCGGCGGGATCGAGCACCCGGATGATCCAGGCGGCCTGAGCCGGCTCGACGCGCAACTCCATCGCCCCGCGCCCGGGACGGTTCGCGCGCAGCGTGACCTCCTCCGCCACGGCGGGCGCCAGGCTGCCGAGCAGCAGAACGCCCAGGACCGCGGCGCGAAGCCTCACGCCGCGTGTTCCGTCGCCCGCATCATGCCGCGACTCCGTGGGACAGCGTCTCGCGCACGGCCGCCAGGGCCTCGGCGGATTTCGACGCGTCGGGGCCGCCGGCCTGGGCCATCTCCGGCCGGCCGCCGCCGCCCTTGCCGCCGACGGCGGCGGCCGCGGCGCGGACCAGCGACACCGCGTCCGCCTTGCCCTTCGCACCCTCGCCCAGCCCCGCGACGATGCTGGCCTTGCCGCCCTCGGTGCTGACCAGCACGGCGACATCGGCGGTGCCGCCCTTCAGGATAGCCTCGGCGAGACCCTTCAGGTCGCGCGCCGGTACCTCGCCCACGTCGCGCAACGCGACGCGCAGGCCGCCGATCGTCTCGACCTCCGCCGCGGCGCCGCCGGTGGCGAGCTTCTTGCGGAGCTCCGCCACCTCGCGCTCCAGCTTGCGGCGTTCTTCCAGCAGCGTGGTGACACGCTCCGGCAGCTCGCTCGGGCGGACCTTCAGCGCGGCGGCGGCGTCGTTGAGCTGGCGGTCGCGCTCCTCGATCACCTTCAGCGCCGCTTCCCCCGTCACCGCCTCGACGCGGCGGACGCCGGCGCTGACGGCACCTTCGCTCACGATGCGGAACAGGCCGATGTCGCCGGTGCGGCGCACATGCGTGCCGCCGCAGAGCTCGAGCGAATAGACGCCGTGCTTCTCGGCGGCGGCCGCGTCGTGGCCCATGCCGACGACGCGCACCTCCTCGCCGTACTTCTCGCCGAACAGAGCCATCGCACCGGCGGCGACCGCCTGTTCCGGCGTCATCAGCCGCGTCGTGACCTCGGCGTTCTCGCGCACGCGGGCGTTCACCTCGGCCTCGACCCAGGCGAGGTCGTCATCCGACATCGGCGCGTTGTGCGAGACGTCGAAGCGCAGGCGGTCGGGCGCGTTGAGCGAGCCCTTCTGGCTGACATGCGTGCCGAGGCGCCGGCGCAGCGCCTCGTGCAGCAGGTGGGTCGCGGAATGGTGCGCGCGGATCGCGCCGCGGCGGACATGGTCCACCTCGGCCTGGACCGGCAGCCCGACCTTCGCCTCGCCATGCGCGACGGTGCCGTAATGCACGAAGAGCTCACCGAGCTTCTTCTGCGTGTCGCGGACGACGATGCGGCAGGCCTCGCCGGCGGAGATCAGGCCGGTGTCGCCGACCTGGCCGCCGCTCTCGGCGTAGAAGGGCGTCTGGTTCAGCACCACCGCCACCTCGGCGCCGACCGGGGCGCTATCCACCACCTGGCCGTCGCGGACGATGGCGACGATCTCGCCCTCCGCCGTCTCGGTCGAGTAGCCGAGGAACTCACTGGCGCCGACCTTCTCCTTCAGGTCGAACCACAGCGTCTCGGTCGCGGCCTCGCCCGATCCGGCCCAGGCGGCGCGGGCACGGCGCTTCTGCTCGGCCATCGCGGCCTCGAAGCCGGCGGTGTCCACGCTCTTGCCCTCGCCGCGCAGCGCGTCCTGCGTCAGGTCGAGCGGGAAGCCGTAGGTGTCGTAGAGACGGAAGGCGACCTCGCCGGGCAGCACCCCCTTGTCGCCGAGCTTCGCCGTCTCTTCGGACAAAAGGCCGAGGCCGCGCGCGAGCAGGCTGCGGAAGCGGCCTTCCTCGAGCTTCAGCGTCTCGGTGATCAGCGCCTCGGCGCGGATCAGCTCGGGATAGGCGGTGCCCATCTGGCGGATCAGCGTCGGCACCAGGCGGTGCAGCAGCGCATCCTGCGTGCCCATCAGGTGGGCGTGGCGCATCGCGCGGCGCATGATCCGGCGCAGAACGTAGCCGCGCCCCTCGTTCGAGGGCAGCACGCCGTCCGCCACCAGGAAGGAGGAAGCGCGGAGGTGGTCGGCCACGACGCGGTGGCTCGCGCGGAAGGGGCCGTCGGGCGCCTGGCCGGTCGCCTCGGCGCTCGCCAGGATCAGCGCGCGCAGCGTGTCGGTGTCGTAGTTGTCGTGCTTGCCCTGCAGGATGGCGGCGAAGCGCTCCAGCCCCATGCCGGTGTCGATCGAGGGCTTGGGCAGCGGCACGCGGGTGCCGGGCGGCCCTTCCTCGTACTGCATGAAGACGAGGTTCCAGATCTCGATGAAGCGGTCGCCGTCCTGGTCCTCGCTGCCCGGCGGGCCGCCGGCGATCTTGTCGCCATGGTCGAAGAAGATCTCGGAGCACGGGCCGCAGGGGCCGGTGTCGCCCATGCGCCAGAAATTGTCGGAGGTCGGGATGCGGATGATGCGGCTGTCGGGCAGGCCCGCGATCTTCTTCCAGTAGACCGGCGCCTCGTCATCCTCGCTGAACACCGTGACCAGCAGCCGGTCCTTGGGCAGGCCGAAATCCTTCGTCAGCAGCTCCCACGCATGATGAATGGCCTGCTCCTTGAAGTAGTCGCCGAAGGAGAAATTCCCCAGCATCTCGAAGAAGGTGTGGTGGCGCGCGGTGTAGCCGACATTGTCGAGGTCATTGTGCTTGCCGCCGGCGCGGACGCATTTCTGCGCCGTGGTGGCGCGGACATAGGGGCGCCGCTCCTGCCCGGTGAAGACGTTCTTGAACTGCACCATGCCCGAGTTCGCGAACATCAGCGTCGGGTCGTTGCGCGGGACCAGCGGCGAGCTCTCGACCACCTCGTGCCGGTTGCGGCGGAAGTAGTCGAGGAAGGTCGCGCGGATGTCGTTGCTGCTGGTCATGGCGGCCGGCGGTGATCCAAGCGTTTGGACAAAGCCGCTTCACCTAGCGCGCGGGGGATGGCGCGTCGAGGGCAGGCTGCCGGATGCCGGCCCCCGCCTTGCGCTCAGGCGGTGCCAGTGACGGGGCAGCCGGCGCGCCGCCGACGCCGCGCTTCCGCGGCATACCGCCCCGGCTGGTGGTTCGGATCGTTGTTCGGCGCGACGATGTGCCGGTGGTAGGCGTCCCAGTCGACGTCCTGCCAGGCCTCGAGGTTCTCGACCATGCCGGGCCCGTTCAGCACCGCCTCGGCATAGGCCATACGCGGGATGGGCTGCAGCTGCAGGAAGGGCTCGCCCGTGCGGAAACGGACCGGCTGGTCGGTGCGGGTCAGGCGGAGATTGGTGAAGAGCGGCCCGAACCAGTGGTCGGTCTCGATCAGCCCCTCATAGGGTTCGTAGCCGGGATGGCGCGGCAGGTTGGCAAGGGGGCGGAGCAGGACGCTCCAGTTCGGCGCGGTGCGGACCGCAAGGCCGGTCCAGACCTGCACCACGCCCGGCTCCTGGATCGCGGTGAGGAAGGGCGGCGAATACTCCTTCACCGCGTCGGGCGCCGCCGCGTCGAAGCGGGCGCGGAAATGCGGGAACTGCGCGGCGCCGAGCGGCAGCCACTGGTCCAGCCCGTCGCAGGTCCATTGGATCTGCGAGCCATCCCAGTAGAGGTCGAAGTCGCAGGGCGGGTGGATGTGCCAGCCGAATCCCGCCGCCGAGGTCACCGCGTCGCAATGCCGATAGGCCCGGGTCGGCAGGCTGCCGAGGCCCGAGCGGTCTGCCCGGACCGGCGCCGGCGCGGCATCGATCATGCGGTAGAAGGTGACGATGGGTGGGCTGGCGGTGGTCATGCGGATCCTGCGTCGCGAGTTGGCCTGCCAGGATCGGCGAGGCAGGGCGGAGGGCATGCCCTCCGCCCCGGTGATGTCAACCGCGGCGCAGCCCGGCGCCGAGGCGCACCTTGCCCTCATCCGCCACCGCCGCCGGAACCGGGCGCGGCGCCGCCTTCAGCCCGGCGCCGAGGCGCACCTTGCCCTCATCCGCCACCGCCGCCGGAACCGGGCGCGGCGCGGCCTTCAGGCCGGCGCCGGGACGCGCCTTGCCCTCATCCGCCACCGGCGGCGG
>NZ_JAKJIB010000275.1 GCF_021864505.1 Falsiroseomonas oryziterrae | reverse complement strand
TCGCCCGCGACGGCCGGGCGCCTGCCCCGGCGCGGCGCGGGGCGGGCGGTGGGGCTGGCGGCCATCGGCGCGCTCGCGGGGGGCTGACCGCAAGCAGGGCATGCCTCCGCTGCGCTGCGCGCATGTGGCTGCCTCGCCACAGTGTCTCGCGGAAGTCGCGAGCGCGGCATTCGGGCGGTGGACGGGGCCTGATCACGCGGCCAATAGTGAACTCGGGCCTGACTGCGCTCGGGGGGGATCTCCGGTCGCGGCACCTGTCGAGGGGGACAGGCGGGCCGGAGCATGCCGGGTGCCACCCGGTACAGGAGGAGGTAACAGAATGCGCAAGATTCTGCTGGGCACCAGTGCGGTGGTCGGCGCTGCGCTGATCAGCATGGGCGCCGCCCAGGCACAGCAAGCGCCGCAGGTCCGCGTCGGCGGCTTCATGTTCGGCATGTACAACTGGATCGACGACAACCTCGACTACGGCCGCTCGCTGGCCGGCACGCGTGCCGACGGCACGACGCGCCTGCAGCCGACGGGTGCCGGCTTCCAGGGCACGCAGCGCCGCAGCACGAACGACTTCCGCCATGAGCTGGAAGTCCAGGTCTTCGTCACCGGCAAGGCGGCGAACGGCATGTCCTACGGCGGCGTGATCGAGATCCAGAACGACGGCGTCGGCGGCGGCGGCGGCACGGCGCTCGACCTCGACGAGGCCTATGTGTTCGTCTCGACCCCGACGCTCGGCACGCTGCGCTTCGGTGAAGAGGACAGCGCGGCCAGCATCCTGCAGGTCCGCGTGCCGAGCATCACCGGCTTCGGCCCGGACGGCGACTGGGATGACGGCGCGGTCAACGCCACCGCCGTGACCGGCGGCGGTCCGTCCCTGCTGACCGGCATCAACGACGGCAACGACGCGACGAAGATCGTCTACCTGTCGCCGCAGTTCTTCGGCTTCGACTTCGGCCTGAGCTACAACCCGAACCAGGGCGAGGGCGAGCGCGTCTTCGTCGGCCGCTCGGTGGACAACATCTCGTCCATCCCGCTGCAGCCGCTGCAGCGCGATTACACGACGCTGACGAACGAGATCTCGGGCGCGATTCGCTACCGGGGCAGCTTCGGCAACATCGGCGTGGCCGCCGGCTTCGCCGCGATGCGCGCCGATGGCGCGCGCTGGGACGGCGTGACCAACACCCGCCTCTTCAACCGCGACGTCTCGGCCTACAGCGTCGGCCTCAACCTGACGGGCTATGGCTTCACGGTCGGCGGCGAGTACACCTGGGGCAACTACTCGGGCATCTCGGTCGGCCGCGGCTCGCTCGCGCGCAACGCCGACGGCTCGAACCGCGACGCGTCCAGCCACTGGATCCTCGGCGCCACCTACACGACCGGCGCCCTGGCGTTCGGTGCCTTCTACGGCATCGCGACGCAGGACAACGGCCCGGGCTTCGGCGACCGCGAGCAGACCGTGTGGGGCATCGGTGCCGCCTACACCCTGGCGCCGGGCCTGGAGCTGGTGGCGTCCTACAACCAGCTGCGTGACGACAACGTCGTCGTCAGCGGCGCGGCCTACAAGCGTGAGCTGGACGTCGTCCTCCTCGGCGCCCGCCTCGCCTTCTGAGCGCGGCGCTCCGCAGGGAGCGTGAAGGTCGGGGGCGGCAGGGCAACCTGCCGCCCCTTTCCGTTTCGGGGGTCCCGGCCCGGCGAAAGGCCTTTCGGCCGCCGGCGGTAAGCGATAAAGACCCGCCGAAGGCCCGCCTGGCGGGCATGTGCATCACACGGGCAGGAACGGCACGGATGATCGAGCGCAAGCGGGCGCCCCGCACCCGGGGGCTGCTGATCGGCGGCCTGGCCCTGGGCCTGCTGGCCGGCTGCAGCAGCCTGGGCGACAACCTCCGCACGCCCGGCCCCGAGGAATACAACACGGGCAGCCGGCGCGACGGCGTGCGCGGCCGCCTGGGCGGCAGCGACGGCCTCGTGATCTTCGGCACCGACCGGTCGCGCCAGCGCGATGCCGGGGTGTCCGACACCGGCGGCGGCATCGGCGTGAACGCTTTCCTCTGGCGCGCCACGCTCGACACGCTGTCCTTCATGCCGCTGTCCTCCGCCGATCCCTTCGGCGGCGTGGTCATCACCGACTGGTACTCGCCCCCCGGCAGCAGCGGCGAGCGCATTCGCGCCACCGCCTACATCATGGGCCGCCAGCTTCGCTCCGACGGGGTGCGGGTCGCGGTGTTCCGCCAGGAGATGGGGCGCAACGGCTGGGTGGACGTCCCGGTCTCGGCCGGGACCGCGGCCGAGCTCGAGGAGCAGGTGCTGCTGCGGGCGCGCGAGCTGCGCGCGCAATCCACCTCGGCGTCGCGCTAGCCTGGAAGGGGGCGCCCCCGGTGGGGGGCGCCGATCGGGGCGCCGGGGCACGGCAGGCCTGCGCCCCGGCGAATTCCGCTCACGGCCGTTCTGCTCTATGCGTGTGGCCGAATTCCAGGCCTGACAGCGCATCACGATGAACGACCAGCCGAACCGCGCCGCGCCCGCGCGCTACGACTTCGCCGCCGCCGAGCCGCGTTGGCAGGCGGCATGGAACAGCCGCGCCTGCTTCGCCGCCCCCGACGTGCCGCCGGAAGGTAGCCGGAAATACTACGTGCTGGAGATGTTCCCCTACCCGTCGGGGAAGATCCACATGGGGCACGTCCGCAACTACACGCTCGGCGACGTGGTGGCGCGCTACAAGCGGGCGCGCGGCCACCTCGTGATGCACCCGATGGGCTGGGACGCCTTCGGCCTGCCGGCCGAGAATGCGGCGCGGGAACGCGGCATCCATCCCGGCAAGTGGACCTACGACAACATCGCCAACATGCGCGCCGAGCTGCAGCGCATGGGCCTGTCGCTCGACTGGTCGCGCGAATTCGCCACCTGCGACGCCGCCTATTACGGCAAGCAGCAGAAGCTGTTCCTGGATTTCTGGAAGGCCGGGCTGGTCGAGCGGAAGGAGAGCTGGGTCAACTGGGACCCGGTGGACGGCACCGTGCTGGCGAACGAGCAGGTGATCGACGGCCGCGGCTGGCGATCGGGCGCGCTGGTCGAGAAGAAGAAGCTCAGCCAGTGGTTCCTGAGCATCACGAAATACGCGCCCGACCTGCTGGAGGCGCTGAACACGCTGGACCGCTGGCCGGAGCGCGTGAAGCTGATGCAGTCCAACTGGATCGGCCGCAGCGAAGGCGCGCGGGTGCGGTTCCGGCTGACCGACGCGGAGGCGGCGGGCGCGGAGGAGGTGGAAGTCTTCACCACGCGCCCCGACACCTTGTTCGGGATGAGCTTCCTTGCCGTGGCGGCGGAGCACCCGCTCGCCGCGGCCGCCGCTGCGCGCGATCCGAAGGCGGCCGAGTTCGTCGCGGAATGCCGGCGGATGGGCACGTCGGAGGTGGCGATCGAGCAGGCGGAGAAGCGCGGCTTCGACACGGGCTTCCGCGTCGCGCATCCCTTCCTGCCGGGCGTCAGCTTCCCGGTCTGGATCGCCAACTTCGTGCTGATGGAATACGGCACCGGCGCGATCTTCGGCTGCCCCGGCCATGACGAGCGCGACTACGAGTTCGCCACGAAGTTCGGCCTGCCGATCCTGCCCGTGGTGCTGCCGCCCGGCGCCGATGCCGCGACCTTCGCGCTCGACGGCGCCGCCTATAGCGGCGACGGCACGATCTTCAACTCGGACTTCCTGAACGGCCTCGAGGTGCCGGCCGCGAAGCGCCGCGTGATCGAGGAGCTGGAGAAGACCGGCCAGGGCGTGGGCGTGGTGAACTGGCGCCTCCGCGACTGGGGCATCAGCCGCCAGCGCTACTGGGGCTGCCCGATCCCGGTGATCCATTGCGACTCCTGCGGCGCCGTGCCGGTGCCGGCGGACCAGCTGCCCGTCGTGCTGCCGGAAGACGTGGATTTCTCGCGCCCCGGCAACCCGCTCGACCACCACCCGACCTGGAAGCACGTGGATTGCCCGTCCTGCGGCAAGCCGGCGCGCCGCGAGACCGACACCTGCGACACCTTCGTGGATTCGTCGTGGTATTTCGCGCGCTTCTGCAGCCCGCAGGCGGCGGAACCGGTGACGCGCGCGGCGGTCGATGCCTGGCTGCCGGTGGACCAGTATATCGGCGGCATCGAGCACGCGATCCTGCACCTGCTCTACAGCCGCTTCTTCACCCGCGCGATGAAGGCCTCCGGTCACCTGGAATGCGAGGAGCCCTTCGCCGGCCTCTTCACCCAGGGGATGGTGCAGCACGAGAGCTACAAGGGCGCCGACGGCCGCTGGCTGTATCCCGAGGAAGTCGAGATCACCGTCGCCGCCGACGGCACGCGCAGCGCGGTGGTGAAGGGCAGCACCGAGCCCGCGACGATCGGCCGCGTCGAGGCGATGTCGAAGTCGAAGCGCAACACCGTGGATCCGGGCGCGATCATCGCGAAGTTCGGCGCCGACACCGCGCGCTGGTTCATCCTCTCCGACAATCCGCCCGAGCGCGACATGGAGTGGACCGAGGCCGGCGTCGCCGGCGCCTTCCGCTTCACCCAGCGCGTCTGGCGCCTGACGCAGACGGCGCTCGATGCGCTGCCGCCCGCCGATGCGCCGATGCCGGAGGCGACGGGTGCCGCGCGCAAGCTTCGCCAGGCGACGCACCGCACCATCGCCGCGGTGACCGAGGCGCTGGAGGGCTTCGCCTTCAACGTCGCCGTCGCACGCATCCACGAATTCGCCAACGCGATCGGCGATGCGGAGCAGGATGCGGGCGCTGAGGGCATGGGAAGCGCGCGGCGCGAGGCGCTGGAGACGCTGGCGCGGCTCTCCGCGCCGATGATGCCGCACCTGGCGGAGGAGGTCTTCGCGGCGCTGCGCCCGGGCCATGCGTCGCTGGTGGCCGAGCTGCCCTGGCCGGAGGCCGATCCGGCGCTGCTGCAGGCGGAGACGGTGACGCTCGCGGTGCAGGTGCTCGGCAAGCTGCGCGCGACGATCGAGGTTGCGGTCGGCGAGAGCGAGGCGCGGATCTTCGAACTGGCGGAGGCCGAGGAGAACGTGCAGCGTGCGCTCGGCGGCAAGCCGATCAGGAAGCGCATCCATGTCCCGGGCCGGGTGGTCAACCTCGTTGTCTGACGCGGCGGCATCGCGGCGCGGGCTGCTGCGCGGCGCGGCGGCGACGCTCGCCCTCGGCACGGCAGGCTGCGGCTTCCGCCCGCTTTATGGCGAGGACGGCAACATCGCCGCCGGCGATCCCTCGGTGGCGGCGGAGCTCGCGGCGACGCGGGTGCCGGTGATTCCGGAGCGCTTCGGGCAATTGCTGCGGCGCGGCCTGCAGGACCGGCTGGGCAATGGGCGCGAGCCGGCGGCGCCGCGCTGGGAATTGCTGGTCGGGCCGAGCCTTGCGGGCGAATCCCTCGGTATCCTCGAGAGCGGCGACGCGACGCGCGCGCGCTTCATCGCGACCGCCAACTGGACGCTGCTGCGCCTCACGCCGCGCGAAACGGTGGCGAGCGGCTTCGAGCGCGCGGTCGATGCCTTCAACATCCAGCCCAACCAGTTCTTCGCCGCCGACACCAGCCGCGAGGCGACGCTGCGGCGCCTGGCGGATGCGTTGGCCGAGGAGGTGGTGACGCGCGTTGCGGTGCGGATGCGCGAGCTGCGCAGCGGCGCCGCGCCGCGCCTGATCGATCCGGTGCCGCAGCCGGCGCCGATGTCCGCACCGCCGGTGAGCGGCGCGGTGTCGCCCCGGCCGCTCGACATGCCGGGCGGCGGGCTCGAGGGCGGGATCGGCGGCGCCGGCGTCATCCGGTGAC
>NZ_JAKJIB010000274.1 GCF_021864505.1 Falsiroseomonas oryziterrae | reverse complement strand
CGCCGCCCCCAGCCAGCCCCAGCCATCCGGCGCCTCGCCCCAGAACAGCCAGGCGGCCGCGGCGACGAAGACGAGGCGCAGATACTGGAAGGGCGCGATGGCGGAGGCCTCGCCGGCCGCGGCGCGCGCGTGGCTTCGCGCAGCGCCGTCTCCATCTCGGCCATCCGCCGCTGCAGCTCGTCGATGCGGCGCAGCAGCTCCTCGTTGGTCTGCGCGGATGCCTTCGGCGATGCGAGCAGTCCGGCACCGCAGAGACCGGCCGCGACGATCGCGCCGATGCCTCGTATCCGTCCCATGCGCCTCCTCCCCAACCTGCCGATTCCCGCTCGCGACAGCGGCCGTGCGTGACGGAAGACTAGAAGCTCCCCAGAAGCTCCCGATTGTGATTTCCCGACAGACACGAGCGCTGCGTCGCATCGCCGTCGGGCTGCCCAATGCACCCGCTCCGCTCCCGCCAATGCGCCGGCGTCGCGCCGGCGGCGCGGCGGAACCATTTGCCGAATGCGCTCGGGTCGCAGTAGCCGAGCGCCTCGCTGATCGCGGCGACGCTCATGCGCGTGTCGCGCAACAGGCGGCATGCGACGTCCAGCTGCAGCCTGCTCTGCAGGCTGCGGAAGCTCAGGCCCTCCTCGCGCAGCCGTCTCTCCAGCGTGCGCGGATGGATCCCGAGAGAGGCGGCGATGGCGTCGAGCGTGGCGGCGCCGAAGACGATGTGCGGCAAGAGCGCCCGTACGACATCCGCGGCGATGTCGGGCGGGTGCGGAGTCCGGCTCGCAGCGACGTCGGCCAGCAGGCGGGCGCGGCGGCATGGATCGGCATCGGGGATGGAGCGCGCCAGTGCCCGCGCATCCAGCACGAGCGCGGTCATCGGCGCATCGAAGCGGACGGGGGCGCCGAGCACTGCGCGATAGGCGTCCGGCGCCGCCGGCTGCCTGCGGGCGAGCAGGATTTCGGAGGCGACGACGCCGACGAGGCTGCGGATCAGGCCGACGCCCGCCGCGATCACGGCGTCGAGGAGCTCCGACGTGGACTCGCCGGCAGGGCCGGGCAAGGCGCAGCCGAGGAAGACCTCTTCGTTGGCGCGCAGCAGGTAGAGGATCGGAGCGTCAGCACTGCGGCGCTGGTGCGTCAGCAGGTCGTCGAGTGCCGTGCGAAGGTCGGGGGCGTGCCGCATCGCCTGGCCGACCAGGCCAAGACCGGCGAGCGCGTCGATGCGGCGACCGAGCAGCAGGCCGATGTCGTCGCGCCCCGTCAGTGCCGTTGCCGCCGAGAGAAGGCGCGCCATGCCGGCGAGCGGGAGCGTGGCGTCGCCGAACAGGAGCTGCTCCGGCCCGAGACCGGCGAGCTCGGCCAGCCGCTCCGGTCGGACGCCGAACCCGGCGACGAGACTGCCGAGCTCGGCGAGCGGCGTGCCGCGCCGCGTCCGCATCGAGGCAGGCGTCCCGAACGGATCCGCCGCGCCGCTGGCGTGATCCGTGCCGGGATGCGGGAGCATGATCATCGCGGAACGACGACGCTGGTCGCGGTGGTGCCGGAGGCGTTGATCCGCGCCGCGACTCCGGCGGCGGGCGCATGACGGGCGCTCGGCGGGCTGAACACGGAAATGTGAAGGACCCGGGTCGGCCGAGGCGCGGACATCGTTGCCGACCGCCTCAATGGCCGCCTGGCCGGCGGAGATCGCCAGCGGGCGGCGAGGCGGCATCCGCCGCGCCGAACATGGAGAGCAGCTCTGCCTCGAGCTCCCGGAGCAGGGTGAGGTACTCGTCGAGCTCCGGCCGAGGCGCGGTCGCGGCAAGCTTCCGGAACGTCGCGACCCCATCGGCTGCCAGCCGATAATCCTCGCAGATGCTGCGGAAGTCGGGATGCGTGCGGAACAGATAGCGGGCCATCGCCTCCCGATCCGGGAAGCGGGCGATGACCGATGCCAACTCCGGTTGGACAGCCGTCTTGTCGGCCATCGCGCGCATGCCCCCGTCGAGTTGGTGGCGCTTCGCCACGGTTAGCGGTGACGCAAGGGCACAACGGCACGACGCGGGCGCGCAGTACGTCACTGTTAACCGTCGTCGGACTCGGTGGCTGGTCAACGCTCTGATCTTGTTGACGTACCTCCGCGAAAGCCTAAGCTTAAGATAGAGAAGAACCGGGACAGAAAGCTCCAGATGAGCGAGGTCGAGCGCACGATCGGGACGAGCGAGATCCGCGAGGAGCTTGAGCGGATCCTTGCCTCGGGCGAGTTCGACGCATCCGACCGGAACCGCAAGTTCCTGAGCTACGTCGTGGACGAAGCCCTCGGCGGTCGTGGCGAGCGGATCAAGGCCTACACCATCGCGACGACGGTCTTCGGGCGGAGCACGGATTTCGATCCGCAGGTCGACTCGATCGTGCGCATCGAAGCCGGGCGGCTGCGGCGCGCCCTCGAGCGCTACTACCTGACCGCGGGGCGGGCGGACGGCGTTCGGATCACCATCCCGCGCGGTGGGTACGTGCCGGTCTTCGAACGCCAGGATGGCACAAGACGCGATGGGCCGATGCGACCGGCTGCGGCCAATGATCCGCCGAGCCGCACCGGGCGGGTCATCCTGGTGCAGCCCTTCGAGGAGGAGGGCGATCACTCCTCCTATCCCAACTTCAGCCGCGGCCTGACGCGCCAGGTGATCGTCGGCCTGACGCGCTTCACGGATCTCTTCGTGTTCGGGGCGGAGACGGCGTTCAGCCGCGACGCGACGCCTGCCTCGCTCAGCGCCGGCGAGCCGCTCGGCGTCGACCTGCTCCTGACCGGCGGCACGGCGCTGTCGGGCGGCCGCTTCACGCTCGAAGTGCTGCTGTCCGATGCGCGGACCGGGCGCTACGTCTGGGGCGAGACCTTCGAGCGGTTGCTCGATCCCGCCGAGATCACCCGTGTCCGCGACGAAGTGGCGAACAGCGTGGTGCGCAGCCTCGCCCAGCCCTACGGCGTGATCTACAGCCAGCACGCGCGCGAAGTGGAGGGGAAGCCGCCGGAGAGCCTGTCCTCCTACGACAGCGTGATCCGCTTCTACCAGTACTGGCGCACCTATGACCGCAGCCTGATCGCTTCGATCCGCGACGGACTCGAGCAGGCGATCCGGCGAGACCCCGACTACGCGGAGGCCTTCGCCTGCCTCGCTCTGGTCCATGTGGACTGGGTGCGGTTCGGCCATGGAGGACCCGGGACGACGGCGGAGACCCTCGGGCGCGCTCGCGACCTCGCGCTGCGGGCGGTGGAACTCGCGCCGGGCTGCAGCCGCGGACATCACGCGCTGGCGCTCGCCTACTGGTTCGGCGGCGACGTCGCGGCCGGCTTCGCCGGGCTCCGCACCGGGCTCTCCCTCAATCCGAACGATACCGAGATCATGTCCGACCTCGGCGTCCGCCATGCGGTCCGGATGGAATGGGACGAGGCCTTGCCGCTGCTGCGCGAATCCTACGCGCGCAACCCGGCGCAGCCCGGGAATTACCGGATCGGGCTGGCGCTCTACCACTACATGCATGGCCGGTATCACGACGCCCTCGTCGAGATGCGGCGCATGACGGTCGCGAATGTGATTCCGGCCTTCGTCGTGGTGGCGAGTGCCGCGGCGCGGCTCGGCCTCGCCGCGGAGGCCAGGGCGGCGGTGGAGGCGATCGAGCGCATCGACCCGACCTATGGGGACCGCGTCGTCGCCGACCTCGAGGGGCGCAACGTCCATGCCGAGATCATCGCCGCGATGCTGGATGGGCTGCGGGAGGCGGGGCTGGCGGGCCGCGACACTGGCCTGAGCCGGCTGATCGAGCCGGCCCGCGCGGCCGCCGGGTCCTAGGCGCGCCTCCGCAGGGACGTCACGGTAACTTACCCCGCGCGGCCGCCCACGGCAGTGTCGCGGCCCCCATCCCGGCTGCTAAGGGACGTCGTGCTGGCACGCCGGCCCGCCGGCCGCGCAGGCGAGGAGAATGATGATGCGCGTCGACGTCTCGCCCTTTCCCTGGGTCGCGTACGGCCTCGACGCCTGGCAGCGCTCCGTCCTGTTCCTCGACGTGCTGCGCCAGCGCGGCAACGCCTTCCTCGCGGCCGAGGACGACCCGCTGCGCAACGTGCTGACCTTCGGCTTCGACGTTATCATGGACGGGCGCGACCTTGCTCGCCCCGTGAACTACTGGATGGCACGCGTGGTGCCGCCCGAGGGCGCGCCGCCGACCGATCCGGCCGCCCGCCCCTTCATCGTGATCGACCCGCGCGCCGGACACGGCCCGGGCATCGGCGGCTTCAAGGCGGACAGCGAGATCGGCGTCGCCATCAACGCCGGCCATCCCTGCTACTTCGTCGGCTTCCGCCCCGAGCCGCAGCCCGGCCAGACGATCGAGGACGTGGTCCGCGCCATCGTCGCCTTCGCCGAGGAGGTTGGCCGCCGCCACCACGACGCTGAGGGCAAGCCGGTCGCGATCGGCAACTGCCAGGCCGGCTGGGCGCTGCTCATGGCCGCCGCGATCAGGCCCGAGATCTTCGGCCCGCTGATGGTCGCCGGTTCGCCCATCTCCTACTGGGCTGGCGTGCCGGGCAAGGCGCCGATGCGCTACCTCGGCGGGCTGCTCGGCGGCTCCTGGCTCACCGCGATGACGGGCGATCTCGGCGGCGGGAAGTTCGACGGCGCCTGGCTGGTGACGAACTTCGAGAGCGGCAACCCGGCGAACACCTACTGGACCAAGCAGTACGAGGTCTGGGCGGATGTGGACAAGGCGGCTGACCGCTACCTCGGCTTCGAGAAGTGGTGGGGCGGGCACGTCCGGCTGAACGCCGAGGAGATGCAGTTCATCGTGGACCAGCTCTTCGTCGGCAACCGGCTGGCGACGGGCGAGCTCACCTTCTCGGACGGCACACGGGTGGACCTGCGCGCCATCCAGTCCCCGATCATCGTGTTCTGCTCGGAAGGCGACGACATCACCCCGCCCGCGCAGGCGCTCTCCTGGATCACCGACCTCTACGCCGACGAGGACGACCTGCGCACGCACGGGCAGACGATCGTCTATTCCGTGCACGGCAGCATCGGGCATCTCGGCATCTTCGTCTCGGGCGGCGTGGCGCGGAAGGAGCACAACGAGTTCGCGTCCAACATGGACATGATCGACGTGCTGCCGCCCGGTCTCTACGAGGCGGTCCTGCGGCCGGCGAAGGGCGAGGCGCGGTCGGAGCTCGCTGGCGGCGACTGGCTCGTGAACTTCCCGGCGCGCCGCTTCGCCGACCTCGCCCAGCACGGCGGCACGGATCCGCAGGACGAGAAGCGCTTCGCCGCCGCGCGCCGCGTGTCGGAGGCGAACCTCGCGCTCTACCGGCAGTTCGCACAGCCCGTGGTGCGCGCGATGGCGACGCCGCCCGTCACCTGGGCGATGGAGCAGCTGCATCCGGCGCGCCTGTCCTACACCTTCTTCTCGGACCGCAACCCGGCGATGGCCTGGGTGCGCTGGGCGGCGGAGTTGGCGCGCGCCGACCGCCAGCCGGTGGAGGACGACAATCCCGGCCGCGTCGCCGAGCGCCAGGTGTCGGAGGCGATGACGCGCATGCTGGAGGCCTACGGCCGCCAGCGCGATGCGCTGAGCGAGCGCATCTTCCAGGAGGTCTATGCCTCGCCCCTGGTGCAGGCGGCGACGGGCCAGGCGGCCGGGACGGCGCCGCCGCGCGCGCGGCCGGGCCTCAGCCCCGACCACGCCCGTTTCGTCGCGCTGGCGACCGAGCGGCTGCGCGCGGCGATGGCCACGGGCGACGTGCATACGGCGGTGATCCGTGCGCTGATCTGGGTGCGGC
>NZ_JAKJIB010000273.1 GCF_021864505.1 Falsiroseomonas oryziterrae | reverse complement strand
GGCGGGCAGCGCCTGTTCGGCCGCATGCGCGCGGCGGGCGGCGCCCTCAGCCTCGAACTCGGCGTCACCGGTCGCGGCGCGGGCGCGGGCGAAGGCCTCCTTCGCCTCGGCCAGCGCGGCTTGGGCGCGGGCGCGCAGGATCGCCAGCCACTCGACCTCCGCGGCGCGCACGAAGCCCGAGATGTTGCGGTAGCGCGCCGCCTGGCGCGCCTGGCGCTGCAGCCCCTGCCGCGCGCCCTCCATCTCGCTCAGCAGGTCCTCGGCGCGCGAGAGGTTGGTCTCCGCCTGGCGCAGCTTGAGTTCCGCCTCGTGCCGGCGCGCGCGCAGACCGGCGATGCCGGCCGCTTCCTCGAGCACCGCGCGGCGATCCTCGGGCTTGGCCTGGATCAGCGCCGCGACGCGGCCCTGGCTGACCATGGCGGAGGAACGCGCGCCCGATCCGATGTCGGCGAACATGGTCTGCACGTCGCGCGCGCGCAGTTCCTTGCCGTTGACGCGGAAGGCGGAACCGGCGCCGCGCTCGATCTTTCGCGCGATCTCGAGATCCGCCACCTCGGCATTGGGCGGGGGCGCGAGGCCGAGCGCCTCCTCGAGCGTCAGCGTCACCTCGGCGAAGTTGCGGGAGGCGCGGGTCGCCGTGCCGGCGAAGATCACGTCCTCCATCTCGCCACCGCGCATGGTCCTCGCGTTGGTCTCGCCCATCGCCCAGCGCAGCGCCTCGACGATGTTGGACTTGCCGCAGCCGTTGGGGCCGACGATGCCGGTGAGGCCGGGCATCACCTCCACCAGCGTCGGCTCGGCGAAGGACTTGAAGCCGGCGATGCGGAGCCGCGTCAGCCGCGCGCTGCGCGCCGCCTCGACCTGGGCCTCGGTCCGGCCTTCGGCCGCGGGCGCCTCGGTGCGGCCGGGCTCCTGCTGCGCCTGCTGGTCTTCCTGCTGCGCCGCGTCGCCGGCGACGGGCGCCCCTGCCGCGTCCATCTCCATGGAGGTCAGCGCGTCTCGGCGACGATGGCGGCGAAGCGGTCGAAGGGCATGTTGCCGGGCACGACGCGGCTGCCGAAGACGAAGGTCGGCGTGGAGTTGACGTTGTGCTGCTGCTGGCCCGCGAGGCGCATCTCGAGGATGCCGCGCCCGAGCGCCTGGTCGGTGATGGTCGCGTCGAAGGCCTCACGCGACATTCCGGCGAGTGCCGCCATGCGGGCGAGTTCGGTCCGCGGGTCGGAATTGCGCGCGAAGGCCCAGCGGTCCTGCGTCTGGAACAGGGTGGAGATGAAGCCTTCGTAGCGATCGGGCGGCAGGGCGCGGGCGACCATCGCGGCCATCAGCGCGGTCTGGTCGAGCGGGAAGTCGCGCCAGATCATCCGCACCCGGCCGGTGTCCACGAGGTCGCGCTTCACCCGCGGCCAGGTGTCGCGGTGGAAGGCGGCGCAATGACCGCAGGTGAGGGAGAAGTACTCCTGCACCGTCACCGGGGCGTCGGGGCGGCCGACGCTGCGCTCCGCCAGGCGGGGGTCGGCCTCGGGCGCGGCCTGCTGGGCCAGGGCGGCGCCGGGCAGGGCAAGGGCGGCCAGGGCGAGGACGGAACGGCGAGGGGTCATTCAGTCGGACTCCGGCGCTGGGCTGGGACTCGGGGGGAGACCCTAGCATTTCCGATAGACGCGGCCCGCCAGCTTTTCCAGGGCTTGACGAAGCTCGCCATCCGGCAGGTCGGACAGCCGCTCGCGCACCGGAGTCGGAACGGCCGCGGGCGGGGCGGGCGGGGGGGGCGGGCGCGCGCCAGGGGGCCCGGCCTGCTGGACGAAGCGCAGCCGCTCCACCGCCGCGCGGCCGAGCTGGCCGTTGATGCGGGCGATCAGCTCCGGGGCGAGGTGCTGCAGTTCCATCGCGATCGGGCCGGAGCAGGCCAGCGTCAGCGTGCCGGCCGACAGCCGCACCGGCGTGGTCACCGCCGCCAGCGCCGGCCCGACGATCTGGGCCCAGTCGGCCAGCACCTGGGCGCCGGCCGGGCTGCGCTTGCGGAAGGCCGGGCGGGTGACAGCTGGGATCAGGGTGCCGATCGGCAGGGGGGCTCCCGGGAATCGCCGTCCGTCCCCATCCTTGGTCACCCGTGCTGCCTCCCGCTCAAGACCTGCTCGCCTGGTACGACCGCCACCGCCGCGCCCTGCCCTGGCGCGACGGATCGGGACCGCCCGACCCATACCGCGTCTGGCTGTCCGAGGTCATGCTCCAGCAGACCACGGTCGCCGCGGTCGGGCCGCGCTACGCGCGGTTCCTGGCGCGCTTCCCGGACGTCCACGCCCTGGCGCGCGCGCCGTGGGAGGAGGTGGCGGAGGAATGGGCCGGGCTCGGCTACTACGCCCGCGCCCGCAACCTGCATGCGGGTGCGAAGGCGCTGGCGGCGCGCAACCGGTTCCCCGACACGGTGGAGGATCTCCGCGCCATTCCCGGCATCGGCCCCTACACGGCGGCGGCGGTGGCGGCGATCGCCTTCAGCCGCGCCGTGGTGCCGACCGACGGCAATGTGGAGCGCGTGACGGCGCGGGTGCATGCGGAGGAGGCGCCGCTGCCCGGCGCGAAGAAGCGGCTCGACGCGCTGGCGCAGCGCTGGATGGATCAGGACGCGGCGCGCGCACGCCCCGGCGACTTCGCACAGGCGCTGTTCGACCTCGGCGCGACCATCTGCACGCCGAAGCGCGCGGCCTGCGCGCTCTGTCCCTGGCACGAGTGCTGCGCGGCACGACGCCAGGGCATCCAGGAGACGCTGCCGCGAAAGGCGCCCAAGGCCGCGCGGCCGACGCGGCACGGCGTGCATTTCCTGGTCGAGGACGGCGCGGGCCGCATCCTGGTGCGCCGCCGGCCGGAGCGCGGGCTGCTCGGCGGCATGCTGGAGGTGCCCGGCACGCCCTGGCGCGACGACACCTGGGCCCGCGCCGAGGCGCTGACCCATGCGCCGCTCGCCGGGCTGCGCTGGACCGCGCTGCGCGGCGAGGCGCAGCACGGCTTCACCCATTTCGAGCTTCGCATGACGCTGCTGCGCGCGCGTCATCCCGGCGCGGCGCCGGAGGGCTGCGCCTGGATGGCACGCGACGCGGCGCAGGCGGCGATGCCCACGGTCATGCGCCGGCTGCTCGCCCTGCTGGACAACGAGGCCACGCCGGCCGAAGAGGCGCGCCGGAGATGAAGGATCGTCCGATGACCCTCGCCCTTCCCGTACCGCGCGGCGCGCTGCGCTTCGCATCGCTCGCCGTGCTCGGCTCCTGGCTGCTCGCGGCCTCGGCGCAGGTCACGCTGCCGATGTGGCCGGTGCCGGCGACGCTGCAGAGCATGGCCGTGCTGCTGCTCGGCGCGGCGGGCGGGCCGGCGCTGGGCGTGGCGGCGGTCGGCGCCTACCTGGCGCAGGGGATCGCGGGGCTGCCTTTCTTCGCGGGCGGCGTGGCCGGGCCGGGGGTGCTGGCCGGGCCGACGGCGGGCTACCTGCTCGGCTTCCTTCTCGCCGCCTGGGTGGCGGGCTTCGCGCGCGGGCTCGTCTGGTGGCGCCAGGGCCTCGTGCTGCTCGGCGCGCATCTGCTGCTCTTCGCGCCGGGCGTGGCGTGGCTGGCCGGGTTCGTCGGCCTGGAGCGGGCCGTGCAGGCCGGCTTCGTCGTGTTCATCCCCGGCACGCTGGTGAAGACCGCCGCGGCACTCGCGCTGCTGCGCGCGCTGAAGCGCTGATCGGCGACCATGGCCGGCGGGCCGGAGGCGACGAGGCGCGGCTCGGCCAGCCCCGTGTCGAGGATCCTCCACAGGTCGCAACGCGCGGCGTAGGTGGTGAAATTGATGCAGGCGCGCGGGAAGCGGCGGCGCGCAGCGCGACCTCGATGTCGGGCAGGATGCAGAAGAGGAGGTTCACGGCAAAACCGGCCCTCTTCGCGGCGCCCAGGGTCCGCAGATGGGTGCGGCCGGCGAGCGTCGTTTCCCGCGCGAAGTTGCGGCGGGCGGCGATGTTCTCCGCGCTGCGCGTCAGCACGGCGCGCGTCGCGGCGGCGGCCGTCTCGGCATCGGGCGTCGGCGTCGGCGGCGAGAAGCCGCGTGCGATCTCGTCGAGATTCACGAAACGCTCGGTGCCGGCGACGCTCCTCAGGTAGCGTCGTGCATGGGTCGTCTTGCCGACACCTTCCGGTCCGGCGATCAGCCAGAGGACCGGCCTCGCCTCAGCCACCTTCGCTACGCCCCTTGGGCCACCGCCTCCGTCCGCAACTCGTCGAGCAGCCGGAGCCGTCCGTCGCGCGTCTCGAGGAACCAGAAGGTCCAGCCGTTGCAGGACGGCGCCGCCTGCAGTTCGGCACCGACCTTGTGGATCGAGCCGACCACGGCGTCGCAGCGCAGCGTCCCGTCCGCGCCGACCACGGCGCGCCAGCGGCGATGCCGGTCGGTCAGCGTCGAGCCCGCGGGAACCAGCCCGCGTTCCACCAGCACGCCGAAGGCGATGCGCGGCTGCTCGCGCTTCGACGGCAGGGCGAGCGCGGCGGATTCCGCCAGCGGCTCCACCGCCGCGATGCGCTCGCGCGCGGCGGCCGCGTAGCCTTCTTCGCGCTCGATGCCGATGAAGCGGCGGCCGAGCCGGCGCGCCACGGCGGCGGTGGTGCCGGAGCCGAGAAAGGGATCGAGCACCACCTCGCCCGGCTGCGTGCAGCTCAGGATCACGCGGTGCAGCAGCGCCTCGGGCTTCTGCGTCGGGTGCAGCTTCGACCCGTCGGCGCCGCGCAGCCGCTCATGCCCGGTGCAGAGCGGGATGAACCAGTCGCTCCGCATCTGCAGGTCGTCGTTCAGCGCCTTCATGGCCTGGTAGTTGAAGCGGTAGCGGCTCTCCGGCCCACGCGCGGCCCAGATCAGCGTCTCATGCGCGTTGGTGAAGCGCCGGCCCCGGAAATTCGGCATCGGGTTGGACTTGCGCCAGATGACGTCGTTGAGGATCCAGAAGCCGAGATCCTGCAGCGCGGTGCCGAGGCGGAAGACGTTGTGGTAGCTGCCGATCACCCAGAGTGTGCCGTCCTTGCGCAGCACGCGGCGGCATTCGGCCAGCCATTCGCGGGTGAAGGCGTCGTAGGCGGCGAAATCCTCGAAGCGGTCCCAGTCGTCGTCCACCGCATCCACGACGGAGCTGTCGGGACGGCGCAGCTCGCCCTTGAGCTGGAGGTTGTAGGGCGGGTCGGCGAAGACGGCGTGGACCGAGGCCGGCGGCAGGGACCGCAGCATCTCGATGCAGTCGCCGACCAGCACCTGGTCGAGCGTCAGGTCGAGACCCGTTCCCATCGTTGCGGCCACGCGCTCCCCGCGAATCGGCGGGCACCATGCGCGGGCGGGACTCGCCGCGTCAACCAACCCGGTCGCGACGGGGACGGGTTCAGAGGGCGAGTGTCGCCTGGTCCACAGGCCCGAAGCCGCGCCGGTGGTGGGGCGTCGGGCCGAGCCGGGCGAGCGCCGCGCGGTGCGAGGCGGTCGGATAGCCCTGATGCGCGGCGAAGCCGTAGCCCGGCCAGCGCGCGTCGAGCCGCGCCATGGCGCGGTCGCGGGTGACCTTGGCGAGGATCGAGGCGGCGGCGATGGAGAGGCTCGCCGCGTCGCCGCCCACCACGCAGCGCACGGCGCAGGGCAGTGCGGGCGGCTGGTTGCCGTCCACCAGGGCGAGGTCGGGCGGCGTGGGGAGGCGCGCCAGGGCGCGCGCCATGGCGAGCTGGGTGGCGCGCAGGATGTTCAGCCGGCCGATCTCGGCGGCCGACGCCGCGGCGATCCCG
>NZ_JAKJIB010000272.1 GCF_021864505.1 Falsiroseomonas oryziterrae | reverse complement strand
CGCCTGGGCGCCCTTCGACGCGGCGAGCGCCGAGGCGCTGCGCGACCTGCTGCGCGCGGTCGCCGTCTTCGCTGCCGGCGGGCGCCAGGCGCTGGCGCGGCTGACCTCGGCCTCGGCGCGCAGCATCGCCGGGCAGCTGCCGGCGCCGCGCAAGTGAACCCCGCCAGATGACTTGGATCATCGTCGGACTGATCGCGCTGGTCGCGCTGCTCGGCGTGCTGCGCGCCTTCGCGGATGCCAAGCCCGCGCAGGTGAAGACGGCGGCGGTCTGGGGCGGCGGCATTCTCGGCACCGTGCTGCTCGGCGCGCTGCTGTGGTCCGGGCGCGGGGCGCAGGCGCTCTGGGCGATGGTCCTGTTCGGACCCGCCGCGTGGCGCTGGATCCAGGGCATCCGCGCAGCCCGCACCTTCGCCCGCGGCGGCGCCGCCAGCCCGGGGCAGGCGACCGATGTCGAGACCTCTCACATCGCCATGGGGCTCGACCATGACAGCGGCCGGATGTTCGGCCGGGTGAAGGCGGGGCGGTTCGAGGGCAAGGACCTCGCCGACCTCGACCTGCCGCTGCTGCTCGACCTGATGGCGGAGCTTGCCGCGCGAGACCCGGAAGGGGTGCCGCTGCTGGAAGCCTGGCTCGACCGCGCCCATCCCGACTGGCGGGAGGAGACGTCGAAGGCGGGGCCGGCCGGGGGCGAGGGCAAGCGCGGCGGCGGCGGGCGCATGACGCGGGAGGAGGCGCTGGCGGTGCTCGGCCTGTCGGAAGGTGCCGACGCGGCCGCCATCCGGAGCGCACATCGCCGCCTCATGCGCGCCGCACATCCGGACCAGGGTGGATCCGACTGGCTTGCCGCACGATTGAACGAAGCCCGCGACGTCTTGCTCGGCGGCTAGTCTGCCCGCGGGGCGGTGGATTCTGTATCGGGACCGTGGCACTCAAGCCAGCAACGAAGGGGATGACACGCCCGTGGTGAAGCCGCTCCGCAAGGCCGTGCTGCCGGTTGCCGGCCTCGGCACCCGCTTCCTGCCCGCGACCAAGCAGATGCCGAAGGAGATGCTGCCGGTCGTCGACAAGCCGCTGATCCAGTACGCGGTGGAGGAGGCGCGCGCCGCCGGCATCGAGCAGTTCTGCTTCGTCACCGGCCGCGGCAAGACGATGCTGGTCGAGCAGTTCGACATCGCCTACGAGCTCGAGCGCACGCTGGCCGAGCGCAACAAGGCGAAGGAGCTGGCGATGCTGCAGGCGCAGGCCATGCCGCCCGGCGCCATCGTCTCGACGCGCCAGCAGGTCCCCCTCGGCCTCGGCCACGCGATCTGGTGCGCGCGGCATTTCATCCAGGACGACCCCTTCGCGATCCTGCTGCCCGACGACCTGATGCTCTGCGACGTCTCCTGCATGAAGCAGCTGGCCGACGCCTATGCCGCGACGGGCGGCAATGTGGTGGCGATCGAGGAGGTGCCGCGCGAGCATGTCTCGCGCTACGGCGTCATCGCCCCCGGCGCCACGACGGGCAACCTGGTCGAGATCACGGGACTGGTCGAGAAGCCGCCGGTCGAGAAGGCGCCGTCGAACCTGACCGTGATCGGCCGCTATGTGCTGATGCCCGAGGTGATCGGCCACCTGTCGAGGATGGAGAAGGGCGCCGGCGGCGAGATCCAGCTGACCGACAGCATGGCGAAGCTGATCGGCGCGCAGCCCTTCCACGGCGTGCTGTATGAGGGCCGCCGGTTCGACTGCGGCGACAAGGCCGGCTATCTGGAGGCCCAGGTCGCCTTCGCGCTGGCCCGCGACGACATGGCGCCCGCCATGCGCGGCATCCTCAAGAAGTACGCCTGAACCGCCGGGAGCAGCATCGCCGATGACCGCCTTCAACCACCGCTTCGACCCGACCAGCCTGCGCGAGTACGACATCCGCGGGATCGTGGGGAAGACGCTGCGCCCCGAGGACGCCTTCGCGATCGGCCGCTGCTTCGGCTCGATGGTGGTGCGGGGCGGCGGGCAGAAGGTGGCGGTGGGCTACGACGGCCGCCTCTCCTCGCCGGAGATGGAGGCGCAGCTCGTCGCGGGCCTGCGCGCCTGCGGGCTCGAGGTGCTGCGGATCGGCTGCGGGCCGACGCCGATGCTCTACTACGCGGCCTACGCGCTCGAGGCCGCCGGGGCGGTGATGGTGACCGGCAGCCACAACCCGCCCGACTACAACGGCTTCAAGATGATGCTCGGCAAGAAGCCGTTCTACGGGAAGCAGATCCAGGAGATCGGCCGGATGGCGGCCGAGGGCGACGTGGTGCCGAGCGCGGTCGGCAGCGACCGGCAGGTGGACGTCTCCGACCGCTACGTCGCGCGCATGCTGCAGGACTGGGACGGCGGCGACCGTCCGCTGAAGGTGGTCTGGGATCCGGGCAACGGAGCGGGCGCGGAGATCGTCAAGAAGATGGTCGCGCAGCTGCCGGGCACGCATTACGTCATCAACGGCACGATCGACGGCACCTTCCCGGCGCATCACCCCGACCCGACGGTCGCCAAGAACCTCGAGCAGATCATCGCCGAGGTGGCGCGCGAGGGCGCCGACCTCGGCATCGCCTTCGACGGCGACGCCGACCGCATCGGCGTGGTGGACGACGAGGGCCACATCCTGTTCGGCGACCAGCTGCTCGTCGTGCTGGCGCGCGACGTCCTGAAGTCGAAGCCCGGCGGCACCATCATCGCCGACGTGAAGGCGAGCCAGGTGCTGTTCGACGAGGTCGCGAAGGCCGGCGGCACGCCGCTGATGTGGAAGACCGGCCATTCGCTGATCAAGGCGAAGATGGCCGAGACCGGCAGCCCGCTGGCGGGCGAGATGTCTGGCCACATCTTCTTCGCCGACAAGTGGTACGGCTTCGACGATGCGCCCTATTCCGCCGTGCGCCTGCTCGGCATCGTCGCGCGCATGACGACGAAGCTCAGCGCCGTCCGCGCTGCGCTGCCGCAGGTGATCAACACGCCCGAGCTCCGCTTCGACTGCCCCGACACGCGCAAGTTCGGCGTCGTGCAGGAGGTGAAGGACCGCCTCGCGGCCGAAGGTGCGAAGGTGCAGGACGTGGACGGCGTGCGCGTGCTGACCGAGGATGGCTGGTGGCTGCTCCGCGCCTCCAACACCCAGGCGGTGCTGGTGGCGCGCGCCGAGGCGACGAGCGAGGCGGGGCTCGAGCGGCTGAAGGCGCAGATCGCGCGACAGCTCGAAGCCTCGGGCCTCGCCGCGCCGGACTTCTCGGGCGCCAACGCCGGCCACTGAGTGGGCGCCGCGCGCCGCATCTTCGTCTACGGCACGCTGCTCGACCCGCGCGTCTTTCGCCGCCATGCGGAGCTGCGCTGGTTCCGGCGCGCCTTGCCGGCGCGCCTGCCGGGCCATCGCCGCGTCCGGCTGCGTGGAACGCCCTATCCGACGCTGGTCGAGGGGGCGGGGGAGGTGAGGGGCCTGCTGCTGCCCCGCCTGCCGCCGGCGACGCTGGCGCGGCTGGCCCGCTACGAGGGCGCGGGCTATGCGTTGCGGCCCTTGCGTGTCGTCACGCGCCGCGGACGCTGCGCGGCGCGCGGCTGGGTGTCGCCACGCTGGCGGTCCGATCCGACCGTGGACTGGTTTCCAAGCCGTTGATTACGCACATCGCAAAGTCCCGCGCGCGAATGTGAGCGGACCTGAGGCGAGCATGGCGTTAGAGCCGTCACATCTCGCAGGGTGGCGAGCCAGGGGAGTCAGTCATGGCGGATGCGGCACGCAAGGTTCTGGTGGTCGAGGACGAGGCGCTGGTGGCCATGCTGGTCGAGGACGCCCTGCTCGACGCCGGCTTCGGCGTGATGGGTCCCGCGGCGACGGTCGATGAGGCGATGTCGCTTCTGGCGCGCGAGCGGCCCGATGCCGTGGTGCTGGACCTGAACCTCGCGGGCGAGACCTCGACGCCGGTCGCCGATGTGCTGGCCGAGCGCGGCATCCCCTATGTCATCGCGACCGGCTACGGCGCTTCCGGCCTGCCCGCGGGCCATCAGCATGCGATGGTGCTGGCCAAGCCCTACGACCCCGCCGAGCTCACCTCGATGCTCGGGCGGATCTGCAGCCACGCCGCCTGAGCCGGCCGCCTTTCCGGAGGCCTAGAGCAGCGCCCATTCGAGTGGAACCGCTCCGCGGTTCCGCCGAATGGGCATAAGCTGCTCTAGAAACAACGCTTTCTAGAGCACGGCCTTCCGCTCGGCTGATTCCAGCCGAGCGGAACGTGCTCTAGACGGCGCGGCTGTGCCGCGCGGCGGCGCTGCCGAGGCGCGCGTCGAAACACGCCGCCACGTGGCGGACGAACCGGCGGCCCGTTTCCGTCACGCGCAGCGTGCCGTCCTCGATCGCCGCCAGGCCGTCCTTCAGCAAGGGCGCGAGGCGCGGCGCGGCGCTCTCCCGCACTGCCTCGGGCAATGCGCCGAGGTCGAGCTTCAGGTCGCACATCACCGCCTCGATGATGCCGCGCCGCAGCCTGTCGTCCTCAGTGAGGGCGAGGCCGCGCGCGACCGGCAGCTTCCCCTCGTTCACCGCGGCGAGCCAGGCGCGCTCATCCGCGATGTTCTGCACATAGCCCTGCGGGAGCGCGCCGATGGCGCTCGCGCCGAGGCCGAGCAGCACCGGCGCGCGGTCGGTGGTATAGCCCTGGAAGTTGCGGCGCAGCGCGCCCGATCGCGCCGCGACCGCCATCGGATCCTCCGGCCGGGCGAAGTGGTCCAGCCCGACCGCGACATAGCCCCCCGCCAGCAGCGCGCGTTCCGCCGCATCGGCCTGGTCCATGCGCGCGAAGGTGTCGGGCAACAGGTCCTCGCGGATCGCCTGTTGCGCCGGCTTCATCCAGGGCACATGGGCATAGCCGAAGACCGCGACGCGCGAGGCGCCGAGGGCGGCGGCGAAGCGCGCGCTGGCCTCGACATGCGCGCAATCCTGGCCGGGCAGGCCGTACATCAGGTCGAAGTTGATCGCCTCGATCCCGGCGCCGCGCAGGCGCCGCACCGCGCTCTCCACCATCTCCGGCGGCTGGATGCGGCCGCAGAGCTTCTGCACCTCGGGGTCCAGGTCCTGCACGCCCAGGCTCGCGCGGTTGAAGCCGGCCTCGCCGAGCAGCGCGACGACGTCGTCGTCCAGCGTGCGCGGATCGAGTTCGACCGAGAGTTCCGCGTCCTCACGGAAGGCGAAGCCGGCACGCAGCGCGGCCATGACGCGACGCAGCCCCTCGGCCCCGATCGCCGAGGGCGTGCCGCCGCCGAGATGCAGGGATTCGACGGGGAACCAGGCGGGGAGCGCGTCCGACAGCAGGTCGATCTCGCGCACCAGGGCGTCGGCGTAGCGGCTCAGCCGGGCCTGGTTGCGGGTGATCGCGGTGTGGCAGCCGCAATACCAGCAGAGTTCCTTGCAGAAGGGCACGTGCAGGTAGAGCGAGAGCGTGTCGCCCGGGGCGATGGTCCCCAGCCAGGCGCGGTAGGTCGCTTCCTCGAGCGCGCCGAAATGCGGTGCGGTGGGGTAGGAGGTGTAGCGGGGCAGGTTCTGCCGCGCATAGGCCTCGAGCCGGGCGCGAGGGTCGGGGAGGGCGTCCATGGTCCGGACCTTGCCTGCGGGGGAAGGCCGCGTCCTTGCGCCGGATCAACTTCCGGGATGGCTGCCGGGGGAGTCGGGCCGCACCGAGACGGAGACCACGCCCACGCCGACCCGGCGCTGCGCGTGGTCGCCCAGCGCAACCCCTTCGCCGGCATCGAGGTCGAGCGCGAGGCCACCCGGCCCGGCAAGGCCCCGCAGCGCGACCACCCGCCCCTCGTCGTCCGCGATGTGCAGCGGCTGCCACGGCCCCGTCTGCTCGCCGCGGAGCCGCAGGCGGAGGCGCGTGCCGCCCGGCGGGCCGCGCAGCACCGC
>NZ_JAKJIB010000271.1 GCF_021864505.1 Falsiroseomonas oryziterrae | reverse complement strand
CCCAGAGCGTCACGCTGCCCGCGAGGGAGCCGGCGGCGAGCGTCGCGCCGTCGGGCGTCGCAGCCAGCGCGACGACGGGCCGCGCGCCGACCTGCACCTCCCGCACGCCGCCATCGGGCGCGACCAGGCGCAGCATGCCGTCCACGCCGCCGGCCGCGAGGGTGCCGTCCGGCAGCGCGGCCAGCGTGTTCACCGGGAAGCCGAACTCGGCGAGCGTCTTGGGCCCGTCCGCCTCGGGCCAGAGGCGGATCGTGCCGTCGAAGCCGGCGGTCGCGACGATCCCGTCGGGGCGGAAGGCGACGCCGTTGACGTTGCCGCGATGGCCCTCGAGCACGCGCGCCTCGCCGGTCGCGAGCGTCCAGAGCCGCGCCGTGCCGTCCCAGGCGGCGGAGGCCAGGTGGCGGCCGTCGGGCGAGAGGGCGAGGGCGGCGACCGGCTCGCTGTGGCCTTCCAGCACGCGGGCGGGCTGCGAGCCTGGTCGGGCGGGCCAGAGCGCGATGCGGCCATCCTCGCCGGCCGAGGCGAAGCCACCCTCGGGCAATGGCGCGAGCGCATTCACCGCGCCGGCATGCCAGCGCACCACGGCCCGCGCGCGGCCGGTCGCAGGGTCCCAGACGATCATGGACTGGTCGAAGCCTGCCGAAGCCAGCGCCTCGCCCGAGACGGCCAGCGCGCGCACCGGGCCGCCATGCACGGCTTCCGGGGCCTGCGCGGCGGCAGGGGCGACGAGAAGCGTGGTGAGAAGGACGAGTGGGCGAATCATGGCGCGCACCTTGCCGCATCGCGGCCACCGATCAACCGCTGCGGATCGGAAGATTCCGCTTGCCCGGCGCAACCGGAATGATTACGGCCAGTCCATCAAACGGACATGTCCGGCCGCGCGGCCGGTGTCCGTGAGAGGGAGATCCAGGAATGAATGGCACCCGTGCCGGCGCCCCGAGCGCCGTCGAAACGATCCTGCTCGCCGGCGGCGCCGCGCTGGTCGTGGCGGCCTACACCATGCCGGCGGTGGTGTTCCGCGGCCGCGGCGACGCGGTCCATGACCTCTCGATCGTCGAGAAGCTGCCGGTGATGGCGGCCGTCGCGGTCATCGGCCTGATCGCCGCGCTGGCGACGCGCTTCGTCGGCTCGCTGCGGAAATGGGCGGAGCACGCGACGGTGGCCGCCATCATCCTCGCCCTGCTGCCGGCGATCTGGGGCTTCGTGAACGCGATCGACGTCTGGAGCGGCATCCGCGCGACGATCCTGCAGATGGCGGGCACGCGCACGGTGAAGATCGATCCCGGCCTGGCCTATGCGGTGCTGGTCGCCGGCGTCACGTCGCTGGGCTTCTCGCTGCGCGTCCGGACGCAGGAGGCGGCCGAGGCCGAGCCTGAGCCCGAGCCCGAGCTCCGCGAGCAGGCAGCCTGACTTCCGCATCCCGCCCGCCCCTCGCTACGCTGGACGGCGTGGCGAGGAGACGGCGATGGCGGGACATGACGACGAGGTGGCCTGGGCGCGGCTGACGGCGGCCGAGATCCAGGCCCGCGCGAACCCGGCGACGGTGGTGGTGATCCCCGTCGCCTCGGTCGAGCAGCACGGGCCGCACCTCGCCACCGGCGTGGACATGTGGCTCGCCTCGGCGATCGCCGAACGCAGCGCGCGCAAGCTGCAGGCCGCCGGCACACCCGCGCTGGTCACGCCCTGCCTCTGGTCGGGGCTCGCCGAGCACCACATGGCCTTCGGCGGGACCATCACGCTGGACGAGGCGGGTTTCGCCGCAATGGTGGGCGGCGTCGCGCGGTCGGTCGCGCGGCACGGCTTCCGGCGCATCGCGCTGCTGAACGGCCATGGCGGCAACATCGAGGCGATCCAGACGCTCGCCATCGTGCTGACGCGCGAGATCGGCGTGCCGGTGGTGGGCGTGACCTATTGGCTGGCCAGTGCCGACAGCTTCGGCGCGATCCTCGAGGCGCAGCCCAACGTGATGCATGCCTGCGAGGCCGAGACATCCATGGTGATGGCGGTGCAGCCCGACGGCGTACGCGCGGAGGCGATCGCGCGTGCCGTGCCGAAGCGCTTCGCCCCGCCCGCGCCGCCGGGCTTCAAGCGGCATCGCCCCTTCGCCGAGATGACCGACACCGGCGTCCTCGGCGACCCGCGCCCCGCGAGTGCGGAGAAGGGCGAGCGGCTACTCGAAGCGGCCTCCGCGCGGCTGGCCGACGAACTCGCCCGGCCAGAACTCTGGCAGTGAACGACAGCGACACCTTCCGCTACAGGACGATGTCGCCAGGCTGAAGCCGGTTCGCCGTCAGTCCGGCGAACAGCACGCCGTCGCCGCCCCCGAGATCGAGGCGAAGCCCGTTCGCCGTGTCGGCGAGGCGGGCAGAGATCATGTCGCGCGTCAGCCCGAAACCGGTGAGCACGAGGCGGTCCAGGCCGGGCGTGAAATCCTCGATGCAGTCGAAGCCGTCGCCGCGGCGCAGGATGAAGCTGTCGGCGCCGTTGCCGCCGAGCAGCGTGTCGTCGCCGCCGCGGCCTTCGACGACGTCGGCGCCGCCGCCGCCCTCGAGCCGGTCGGCCGCGGCGCCGCCGATCAGCAGGTTCGCGCCGTCGTTCCCGATGCCGATCCGGCCGGCCGCCGCCAGGCGCAGGATCTCAACGAAGAGCGGCAGCACGAAAGGCATGGGAGTCTCGACCACGACCGTGTCGATGTCGCGCCCCGGTCCCTCGATCGCGCGATCGCCAGGGTTGTCCACGAAGAAGATGTCGCCCCCCGGCCCGCCCACCATGGTGTCCGCCCCAGGCCCGCCGATGAGGACGTCGGAGCCCTCGCGCCCGTCGAGCCAGTCGTCGCCTGCCCCGCCCTCCAACCGGTTCGCGGCGCGATTGCCGGCGAGCGTGTCTGGTCCGGCGCCGCCGATCGCGTTCTCGATCAGGGAGGCGGGGTTGTCGCCGTGCAGCAGAGCATTGAAGACGTTGCCGCGCGCGGTGGTCCCGTCGCGCGTGTCGAGCACGGCGAGCTGCGCGCGCGACAGGACGGAGAATGCGCCCGGTGCGAGATCCACGTTCACGCCGTTCGCATAGACCGAGAGGTCGTAGGTGTCGTTGCCGCCGCCGTCCCAGATCGTCAGGAAGACGCGGTTCGCAGCGCCGTCGCCCGGCCGCCCCTGCCCGATCCCGTCCACGAAGGTCTCGCCGGTCGCGGGATCCCAGCGGTAGCGCGTGTCGCCGGCGCGATAGGTGTAGTCGGCGCCGTAGAGGGACTGCAGGGCCGCGATGTCGAGCATCATCCAGCCCTGCGGATAGTCGAAGGCGCCGTTCGTGTAGCCGAGGTTGGTCGGCGCGCCGGTCTTCGAACGGTAGGACATCACCGTGAAGTCCAGACTGTCCCATTCGAGCGGCATCGGCCCGAAGCCGTTCCAGGTCTCGTGCGGGTGCTTGAGGCCGAGCGCGTGGCCGAGTTCGTGGATCGCGACGGCGAACTGATAGGTGCCGAGGCGCGGCGTGTCGAAGCCGAGGCGGCTGCCGAACCACACGTCGCCGCCCTCGCGCCCGTTCGGGTAGTAGGCCCAGGCGGTGGAGGGCGCGGAGGAGCGCGCGATGCGGATGTCGGCCCAGCGATCCTCGGCGGCCTCCATCAGCGCCAGGTTGGTGAAGCCGAGCACCGACGGGCCCGGACTGCCGGGACCGGTCGTGACGCTCGCGACGTCGCCGAGAAGGATCTTGCGGATGGCGTCGCGCATCGCGGGGCCGATCTGGGCGAAGCCGCGCGTCGGCTCCCCCGCGCCGTAGAAGGCCTCGTAATCCGAGGGGCTGTCGGGGAAGGAAAAGGAGACCGGGTCGTTGTCGGCCCAGGCGAAGCCGGAGAGGAGGCCGTCGATCCGCGCATCGCCCGTGGAGCCCAGTTGCAGCCGCGGCGCGGTGGGCTGCGGGGCAGTGGCGGTGAACCCGCTCGTCGCGAGGAGGGCGTCGTCGCCGAGGCCGTCGGCCCCGGATCGGTTGGCCAGGCAGAGCCAGCACATGGGCGCATCGCAGGATGCCGGCGGGTGCGGCCGACCCTCCTGGCCTGGCCGACGCCGCTTCCTGCGGGACGCGGGGCGCGCCGGCGCGCCCCGCGCGGCGGAACATGATGGCGCTGGATGAAGGGCGGATGAACGGGAAGGGGACGGTTGAACCGGCGCGCCGGCCGGGCTAACCGGGGCCGGGCTGGGGCGTCGCCAAGCGGTAAGGCAGCGGTTTTTGGTACCGCCATTCCCAGGTTCGAATCCTGGCGCCCCAACCAGCCAGTCACCGTATCGCAGACGCGTGCCGGACCGGTGCCCCCTGACCGGCGAAAGGCCCGCATTCTGGGCCAGACACGCTGGGGCATTCCGCTGTCCGTACCGGGGAGACGCCGGCCCATCGGCCTCAGCCGAGGCAGGGGGGGAGTACCTTGGCAAGTGGCGCAAGAACAGACGCCGCCGGAGATCCGCGATCCGCCCCTGGCGCGCAGGTGCCGGCAGGAGCCAGGATGGAGAACGGGGCGACGTGCCGCACGACATGGACGTGCCTGGCGTCCATGACGGGAGGACAGGTGTGCAACTCGCGGGCAAGACAGTCCTGGTGACCGGCGCCTCGAAGGGGATCGGGGCCGCGATAGCGCACAAGCTGGGCGCCGACGGGGCGACCGTGATCGCCCACTGCAACAGCGATGTGGCAGGCGCCCGCGCGGCCCTTGCGGACCTGCCGCCTGAGCGCGGCCACGTCCTGACGGCCGACCAGGGCGATCCCTCCGCTATGGACCGCCTCTGGGAACAGGCGCTCGACCTCGCGCCACGCATCGATTGCGTGGTGCTCAACGCCGCCATCTTTCTCGGCGGGGGAGGTATCGAGGACAGCATGGAGGCGTGGGAGCGCGCCTGGGAGACGCAGTGGCGCGTCAACGTCGCGTCGCCGACACGGCTGATGAAGCATGCGGTGAATCACTTCGTCGCCCGCGGCGGCGGCGTGCTGGTCACCATGTCGTCCTGGACCGCCCAGCGCGGCGCCGGCAGCCAGGCAACGATCGCCTATGCGGCGACCAAGGCCGCAGTCAAGGCCGCGGCGCAAACCGTCGCGCGGCACTACGCCAAGTCCGGCGTGCTGTCCTACGTCGTGGCACCCGGCGTGGTGAGGACGCAGATGAGCGTGGATGCGGCCGCGATCGCCGGCGGCGAGGACAAGGTCACCGCAGGGCTCGCCATGGGCGAGTGGGTGCCTCCGGCCGAGCTTGCAGACCTCGTCGCCTTCCTCGCCACGGGGCGCGTGCGGCACATGACCGGCGCCACGATCGACGTGAACGGCGCGAGCCACATCCGATGAGCGGGCTGCTCGCCGGCCGCGTCGCCGCGGTCACCGGCGGCGCACGCGGCCTGGGTGCCGCCATCGCCCGGCGCTTCCGTGCCGAGGGCGCGACGGTCGCGACGCTCGACCTCAGCGGCGGCGACATCGCCTGCGACGTGACGGAGGAGGCGCAGGTGGCAGCCGCCTTCGGCGCGCTCGCCGCCCGGCATGGCCGGCTCGACGTGCTGGTGGCCAATGCGGGGCTGGTGCCGCCCTGGCGGGAGCTGACCGCGCTCGACATGGCGGAGTGGGACCGTGTCTTCGCGGTCAATGTCCGCGGCGTCGCGCTCTGCCTCAAGCACGCCGTTCCGCTGATGCCGGCGGGCGGCGCTGTCGTCGCGATGGGCTCGATCATGTCGGAGAGCGGCGCGCCGCGGCAGGCGCTCTACAACGCCAGCAAGCACGCGGTGCTCGGGATCGTGCGGGTCGCCGCGCAGGAGCTCGGCCCGCGGGGCATCCGCATCAATGCGCTCGGGCCCGGACCGGTCGCGACGGAGGCGCTGCGCGGCCGCGTCGCGACGCGCGCCGCGAGCGGCCTCGGCCCCTCCCCCTCCGCCGCGCTGGCGG
>NZ_JAKJIB010000270.1 GCF_021864505.1 Falsiroseomonas oryziterrae | reverse complement strand
GCAACCGACGCGCAAGCGCGACATGCCTGAGGCGCGCAAGCGTCACGCCGGAGGCGTGCCTGCCGCACGACGCGCGCGGACGCGCGCGCCGGCGCCTGAGGCACTAATAGATATCCGGCTCCGGCGTCGGCGCGCCGGCTTCGAGGATGCGCAGGTCGCAGCCCTCGTCGGCCTGGGTGACCTGGTCCAGGTAGAGCGAGGTCCAGCCGCGCGCGTAGCGCCGCGCGGGCGGCGTCCAGGCGCTCCTGCGCCGCTCCAGTTCGGCCTCCTCCACCAGCAGGTCGAGCCGGCGGTTCGGCACGTCGAGCCGGATCAGGTCGCCGTCGCGCACCAGCGCGAGCGGCCCGCCGACATGGCTCTCCGGCGCGACATGCAGGATGCAGGTGCCGTAGCTGGTCCCCGACATGCGCGCATCCGACAGCCGCACCATGTCGCGCACGCCCTGCTTCAGCAGCTTCTGCGGGATCGGCATCATGCCCCATTCCGGCATGCCGGGCCCGCCCTGCGGGCCCGAGGATTTGAGCACGAGCACGCTGTCGGCCGTGACCGGCAGGTCGGGATCGTCGAGCCGCTTCTTCAGGTCGGCATAGTTCTCGAACACCACGGCCGGGCCGGTATGGGCGAGAAGCCGCGGATCGGCCGCGCTGGTCTTGATCACCGCGCCCTTCGGCGCGAGCGAGCCCTTGAGCACCGCCAGCCCGCCTTCCGCCTGCAGCGGCCGGTCGAGCGGACGGATCACATCCTCGTCGAAGACCTCGGCGTCGGCGATGTCCTCGCCCAGCGTGCGGCCGGTCACGGTGCGCGCCGCGAGGTCGAGATGCGGCGAGAGCCGCTTGAGGAAGGCGCGGCTGCCGCCCGCGTAGAAGAAGTCCTCCATCAGATGCGTGTCGCCGTTCGGCCGGAGATTGGCGATCAGCGGCACGCGGCGGCTGATCGCGTCGAACCGCTCGAGGTCGAGCTCCAGCCCGGCGCGGCGCGCCATGGCGATGATGTGGATGATGGCGTTGGTGGAGCCGCCGAAGGCCATGGTCGCGGCGACCGCATTGTCCACGCTGGCCTGGGTCAGCATCGTGGCGGGCGTCAGGTCCTCCCACACCATCTCGACGATGCGCTTGCCGGATTCGGTCGCCATGCGCGGGTGGTTGGCGTCGGCGGCGGGAATGGCGGAGGCGCCGGGCAGCGTCAGCCCCATCGCCTCGCAGGCCAGCATCATGGTCGCGGCGGTGCCGGCGGTCATGCAGGTGCCGAACGACCGCGCGATGCCGCCTTCCATGTCCTTCCACTGCGCCGGCGTGATGGTCCCGGCGCGCAGCTCCGCATGGTACTTCCAGGCATCCGACCCCGACCCCAGCGTCTTGCCGCGCCAATTGCCGCGCAGCATCGGGCCGGCGGGGACGAAGATGAAGGGCAGCCCGGCGGAGAGCGCGCCCATCACCAGGCCAGGCGGCGTCTTGTCGCAGCCGCCGAGCAGGATCAGCCCGTCGCAGGGCTGCGACCGCGCCAGCTCCTCCGTCTCCATCGCGAGGAGGTTCCGGTAGAGCATGCTGGACGGCTTCATGTACTGCTCGGTCACCGGATGCGCCGGCAGTTCCACGGGGAAGCCGCCCGCCTGCCAGACGCCGCGCTTCACCTCCTCGGCGCGGGTGCGGAAGTGGAAATGGCACGGCGACAGCTCGGACCAGGTGTTGACGATGCCGATCACCGGCTTGCCGCGGAAATCGCTCTCGGCGAAGCCCATCTGGAGCATGCGCGAGCGGTGGCCGAAGGCGCGGAGATCTTCCACGCCGTACCAGCGGTGGCTGCGGAGCTGTTCGGGCGTCTTGCGCGCCATGTCGGCCTTCCTCGTCCTCGAAGGGGGCGGAGCCTGCCACCGCCGCGCCGGGCGGACCAGGGGCCCGGCTTGACCATGCCGCGCGCCCCACGCAGCGTCGGCGCCGGATGACCGACCCTGCCACGCCCGCCGTCGCGCCGCGCCGCAAGCTGCGGGCGCTGTTCGTGCACCAGAACTTCCCGGGCCAATACGCCCATCTCGCCCCTGCCCTGGCGCAGCATCCGGACGTCGAGGTCTGGGGCGCCGGGGAGAAGGAAGGCTATGCGGTGCCCGGCATCCGCTACGTCGCCTATGGCGCGCCGCGCGGGCCGGGCGAGCACACGCACCGCTACATCCGCGGGCTCGAGGCGCATATCCGCCGCGGCCAGCTGCTCGCGAACCGGCTCGTGCAGCTGCGCGACAGCGAGGGCTTCCGGCCCGACGTGATCGTCTGCCACCCCGGCTGGGGCGAGGGCCTCTACCTGAAGGACGTCTTGCCGCAGGCGCGCACGCTCTACTACTGGGAGTTCTACTACAACGCCTTCGGCCAGGACCTCGGCTTCGACCCGTCGCGCGCCGTCAGCCTGGACGACGCCGCGCGGGCGCGCACGCTGAACGCGACGCAGCTGATCGCGCTGCAGACCGCCGACTGGGGCGTGAGCCCGACGCGCTGGCAGAAGAGCCGGTACCCTGACTGGGCGCAGCGGAGGATCACCGTCCTGCACGAGGGCGTGGACACCACGCGCTGCGCGCCGCGCGCCGATGCGGTCTTTCGCACGCCGGAAGGGCGCGAGTTCCGGCGCGGCGACCCGGTGATCTCCTACGTCGCGCGCAACCTCGAGCCCTATCGCGGCTTCCCGTCCTTCATGCGGGCGCTCGCGCTGCTGCAGGCAGAGCGGCCCGACCTGCACGCCGTGGTCGTCGGCGGCAACGAGGTGTCCTACGGCAGCAAGCCGGAGGGCGCGGAGAGCTGGAAGGAGCGCATGCTGGGCGACCTCGCCGGCCGGCTCGACCTGTCGCGCATCCACTTCACCGGCCGCGTTGCCTACGACGCGCTGCATGACCTGTTCCGCGTCACGCGCGCGCATCTCTACCTGACCTATCCCTTCGTGCTGTCCTGGTCGATGCTGGAGGCGATGGCCTGCGGCGCGCTGGTCATCGGCTCCGCCACGCCGCCGGTGGAAGAGGTGATCGAGCACGGCGTGAACGGCCTGCTCGTGCCCTTCTTCGAACCCGAGCGGATCGCCGAGGCGGTGCTGCGCGTGCTGGCCGACGAGGCCGGGCACGCGCATCTGGCCGAGGCCGGGCGTCGCAGCGTGGTGGAGCGCTACGACCTGCGACAGGTGTGCCTGCCGCGCCAGCTCGCGCTGGTCCAGCACCTCGCCGCAGGGCGCCTGCCAACGACCGCGGACGGAGACGCCGATGCCTGACCCGCGCATCGCGATCGTCGGCGCCGGGCCGGTCGGGCTCGTCCTCGCGCTGCGGCTCGCGACCCTCGGCGTGCCGAGCACCGTGCTGGAAGCCGAGGCCGACATCTCGGAGGAGCTGCGCGCCTCCACCTTCCATCCGCCGACGCTCGACATGCTGGACGGCTTCGGCCTCGCCGCGCCGCTGATCGCGCAGGGCCTCGTCACGCCGACCTGGCAGGTGCGCCGGCACGAAGACGGCGCGCGCGCCGTCTTCGACCTCGCGGTCCTGAAGGACGACACCTCGCATCCCTATCGGCTGCAGGCCGAGCAGTGGAAGCTCTCGCGCCTGCTGCTCGCGAAGCTCCGGGCGGACCATGCCGATGCGGTCGAACTGCGGTTCGGCGCGCGCGTCGAGGAGGTGTCGCAGGACGCCGACGGCGTCACGCTGCGCGGCGCCGGCTTCGATCCGCTCCGCGCCCCCTACGCCATCGGCTGCGACGGCGCGCGCAGCGCGGTGCGCCGCGCCATGGGCCTCGACTTCCCCGGCGACACCTATCCCGAGACGACGATCCTCGCGACGACGCGCTTCGACTTCGCCGCCGTGTTCGAAGGGCTGTCGAACGTCAACTACGTCTGGACGCAGCACCCCGCCTTCAGCGGCACCTTCAGCCTGCTGCGCGTCCCCGGCCTCTGGCGCGCGAGCCTCTACCCGGCGCCGGGCGAGAGCGTGGAGGAGGCGCTGCGGCCGGAGGCGATCGAGCGCAAGCTGCAGGCGATCCACCCGAAGGGAACGCCCTACGAGGTGCCGGATCTCCGCCCCTACCGGATCCACCAGCGAATCGTGGAGACCTATGACCGCGGGCGTCTGCTGCTGGCGGGCGACGCGGCGCATCTCAACAGCCCGTCGGGCGGCATGGGGATGAATGGCGGCATCCACGACGCGATGGAACTCGCCGCAACCCTCGCGCCGGTCTGGCGCGGCGAGGCGGAGCCCACGTTGCTCGGCCGCTACACGCGCCGGCGCCGCCCGGTGGCCGAGCGCGAGATCATCGCCCAGGCCGACCGCAACCGCGCGCGCATGCGCGAATCCGATCCGGCGCGGCGGGCCGGGATGCTGGCCGATCTGCAGCGGATCGCGGACGATCCGGCGCAGGCCCGCGAGCACCTGCTCCGCTCCTCCATGATCAGCGGCCTGCGCGTGGCCGCCGCGGTGTCCTGAGGCCCCTTCATCCCTCTGTCATAAAAGGGTAAGAGTGGCGCAACGCGGCCCCGATACCAGCCCGCGGCCACCGCTCACGGGGAGAGGACAAAGCTCATGTTTCGCCGAACGCTCATGGCCGGCGCCGTCGCGCTTGGCCTCGCGGGGGTCGCCCCCGCCCAGGCCCAACAGCCGATCGAGATCCAGTTCTGGCACGGCCTGACGCAGCCGCTCGGCGGCATGCTCGAGGGCTATGCGAACGAGTTCAACCAGAGCCAGAACCGCTTCCGCGTGGTGGCGAGCTTCCGCGGCTCCTACCCCGAGACGATGGTGGCCGCGATCGCGGCCTTCCGCGCCGGCCAGGCGCCGCACATCGTGCAGATGTTCGAGGTCGGCACGGGCACGATGATGGCCGCGGGCCGCGCCATCAAGCCGGTGCACGAGCTGCTGCGCGAGACGAACATCGAGATTCCGTTCAACGACTACCTGCCCGCGGTGCGCGGCTACTACAGCCTCGCCGACGGGCGGATGATGTCGATGCCGTTCAACAGCTCGACGGCCGTGGTGTTCTACAACAAGGACGCCTTCCGCCGCGCCAATCTCAACCCCGACCAGTTCCCGGAGACCTGGGAAGGCGTGGAGCAGGCCGCGCGCGCGCTGCGCCAGGCCGGCGTGACCTGCCCGATGACGACGGCCTGGCCGACCTGGACGCAGGTCGAGCAGTTCAGCGCCATCCACAACATCCCGCTCGCGACGCAGGGCAACGGCTTCGGCGGGCTGAACGCGGAGCTCCGCATCAACAACCCCACCATGGTCCGCCACATGACGAACCTGGTGAACTGGCAGCGCGACGGGCTGTTCCGCTACGGCGGCCGCGACGGCGCGGCGGATGCGCTGTTCCCGTCGGGCGAATGCGCGATCATCTTCGCCTCCTCCGGCCTGCGCGCGCGCATCCAGCGCGAGGCGCAGTTCCAGTGGGGTGTGGCGATGCTGCCCTACTACCAGGGCACGACGCCGCTGAACGGCATCATCGGTGGTGCGAGCTTCTGGGCGATGAACCGCGGCCCGAACGCGCAGCGCAGCGCGGATGAGTTCCGCGGCGTGGCGGAGTTCTTCCAGTTCCTCAGCCGGCCGGAGATCGTGCGCCGCTGGCACGTCGACACCGGCTTCCTGCCCGTGCGCCAGTCCGTCTTCCAGGAGGTCGAGCGGTCGGGCTTCTACACGCAGAACCCGGGCGCCGACATCCCGATCCGCCAGCTGCTGCGCGGCGGCGGGAGCATGACGGAGAACTCGATGGGCATCCGCCTCGGCGGCTTGGTCGAGATCCGCACCATCATCCAGGAGGAGATGGAGCGCGCCTTCCAGGGCCAGCAGACGGCCGAGCAGGCGATGAACAACGCGGTCAACCGCGGCAACCAGGTGCTCCGCAACTTCGAGCGGCAGAACCGGGGAGGTTGAGCAACCCCCCGCGCGGCACCTGTGCCGCGCGGGCCGGGGGGGCTAAGGGGGGCTGGAACGGCC
>NZ_JAKJIB010000027.1 GCF_021864505.1 Falsiroseomonas oryziterrae | reverse complement strand
GCGACGTCGCGCAGCGCGGGAAGCGCCTCGATCTCCGCCTCGCAGCCGGCGACGAGGTCCTCCGCCTCGGCGCGCGTGGCGGCGAGGCAGGCGGCGATGGGCTGCCCGACGAAGCGCACGACGCCGTCGGCGAGCGGCGGATAGGGCGCCTGCCGGAAGCCGGGCATGTCGGGCCCGGCGGGCAGCAGCGCGACCGCCCCGATCTCGCCGGCGGCGAAGACCATCGCGCCGGCAGGGCGATGCAGCGCGCGGATGCGGCCATGCGCCACGGGGCTTCGGAACAGCGCGAGTTCCAGCATCCCCGGCGCGGAGAGGTCGGCGGCGAAGACGCCCTGCCCGAGCAGGTGGCGCCGGTCCTCCCGCCGCGGCAGCGATGCGCCGATCCAGCTCTTGGCCTCCATCGCACGCATCTTGCATGCTCGTGCCCGGCGCCGGAAGCGGCGCGCAGACACCGAGAGCATGATGACCGACACCGCCACGCCGCTCCTGCTCACTCCTTATGCGCTGCGTGACGTCACGCTGCGCAACCGCATCGTCGTCTCGCCCATGTCGCAATACAGCAGCGAGCCGGGGGGCATCGTCGGCGACTGGCACCTGGTGCACCTGGGCAAGTTCGCGCTCGGCGGGGCGGGGATGGTGTTCTGCGAGGAGACCTCGGTCAGCGAGCGCTCGCGCAAGACCTATGACTGCCCGGGCATCTGGACCGATGCGCAGGCCAAGGCCTGGCGGCGGGTCACCGACTTTCTGCGCGCGAACGGATCGGTGGCGGCAATGCAGATCGGCCATGCCGGGCGCAAGGTGGCGACGCGCGCGCCGTGGGACGGCTTCGCGCCGCTCGGCGAGGCGGATGCCGCCGCCGGCCGTCCGCCCTGGGCCGGGCTCGCGCCCAGCCCCGTGCCCTTCAAGGAAGGCGCGATGCTGCCGAAGGAGATGGATGCGGACGACATCCGCGCCGTCATCGCGCTGCACGCCGATGCCGCGAAGCGCACGCTGGATGCGGGCTTCGACGTGCTCGAGATCCATGCCGCGCATGGCTACATCATCCAGCAATTCCTCTCGCCCGCGGTGAACCGGCGCAGCGACGGCTATGGCGGCGACCGTGCCGGGCGGATGCGCTTCGGGCTCGAGCTGGTGGAGGCGGTGCGCGCGGCCTGGCCCGCGGACAAGCCGCTGCTGGTGCGGATCTCCTGCGTGGATGGCGGCGGCTGGACGCTTGAGGACAGCATCGCATTCTGCGCCGAGCTGAAGCCGCGCGGCGTGGACCTGATCGACTGTTCCTCGGGCGGGATCGAGGGGCCGCTGACGCTGCACCTGGTGCCGCGCGTGCCTGGCTATCACGTGCCCTTCGCCGAGGCGATCCATCGCGCGACCGGCCTGCCCACCATGGCAGTCGGGCTGATCACTGAGGCGCGGCAGGCCGAGGGCTATCTGCGCGAGGATCGCTGCCAGCTGGTCGCGCTGGCGCGCGAGATGATGTGGAACCCGAACTGGCCGATCCACGCCGCGGCCGAGCTGGGCGCGGATCCGCTCGCCTTCATGCCGCAGCGCTACGCCTGGTGGCTGAAGCGGCGGCAGGAGGCGCGGGCGAAGTATCCGACGGGGCTCGAGGCGGCGGAGTAGCCGCCTCGCGCCTCACGCCGGGCCGGTCACGCCCGGCGCAGGCGGCGGTCGTCCATCGACGGCAGCAGGCGCGGGTCGAAGACCTGCTCGACCGTCGGCACGCCGCTGGTCAGCTCGAAGCCCTCGCGCACCATGGCGATGGATTGCGCGACGCGCTCGGTGGAGAGGAAGCCGAGGCCGTTTTCCCGCGTGCGGGGCGTGACCATCAGGCGGTCGCGGATGAACTCGATGCGCTCCATCTCGATCTGCTCGTCGAGCAGCGGGAACTGGCGCTTGAGCTCGGCCGCGGCCTGGCGGGGGTTTGCCATCACCTCGTGCCAGCAGCGCGTGCTGGCCTGGAGGAAGCGGCGCACCGTCTCCGGGCGCTCGGCCAGGAAGGAACGGCCGGCGATCACGCCGTTGCCCGGCAGGTCCATGCCGTGGTCGGCGTAGCGCATCATCCGGATCGTATCCGGGTTCACGCCGTTCGCCTTGAGGTTGAAGAACACGGTCTGGTCGAAGCCGGTGACGGCGTCCACTTGGCGCGTCAGCAGCATCTGGTCGCGCAGCGCCGGCGTCACCTGTTCGCGGCGCATGGCGTTGATGTCGATGCCGTTGATCCGGCAGAAGGCCGGGAACATGCGGCTCGTCGCATCCGCCGCGCCCTGGCCGATCCGCTTGCCCACCAGGTCGCGCGGCACGCTGATGTTGGAATGGGCGAGGCTGATGATCGCCTGCGGCGAGATGTCGTGCAGCGCGGCGACATAGACCGGCGCCGTTTGCGGGTTGCGGGTGTAGAACTCGACCAGGGTGGAGAGGTCGGCGGTGCCGATCTGGTAGGAGCCGGAGGCGGTGCGGGTCACCGCGTCGCCCGAGCCGCCGGAGCCGTCGATCGTCACCTCGAGCCCGACCTCGCGGTAGTAGCCGCGCGAGAGGGCGAGCAGGTAGCCGGCCGTACCGCCATCCTGGCGGAAGTTCAGGATGACGCGGACGCGCTCCGGCGACTGCGCGCCGGCGAGGCGGGGCGCGGCCAGGCTGCCCAAAGCGGCGGCAAGCAGGGTGCGGCGGGCGAGTGTCATCGGCGTGCTCCTCCGGTGCTGCCGGTCGCGAAGCAAGGGGGATGCCATCAGGCGGCGACGTTCCGGCCCCAGCCGGCCGCGTCCAGGGCGCGGCCCTCCAGCGCCACCGTCCGGCCCCGGACGAGGGTGCGCACGGGCAGGCCATGCAGGGCGAAACCTTCGAAGGGCGTGGCGTTGCCGAGGCTGTGCAGCGACGCGGCCCGCACCTCGCCGCGCCGCGCCATGTCCACCAGCACCAGGTCGGCGTCCGAGCCCGGCGCGATCAGCCCCTTGCGCGGGAACAGCCCGAAGGCGCGGGCCGCGTTGAAGGCGGACCGCCGGACATAGTCGGACAGCGTCATCCGTCCCGCCGAGACCTGGGCGAGCATGAGGGGCATGGAGGTCTCCACGCCCGGGAAGCCGGGCGCGACCTCCCACATCGACTCCCGTGCCTTCTCCGCAGGCAGGTGCGGCGCGTGGTCGGTCGAGATCATGTCGATCGTCCCGTCGAGCAGCGCGCGCCAGAGCGGTTCGGCATGCTCGGGCCCGCGCAGCGGCGGCTTCACGCGCAGGAAGCTGCCGGGCAGGCGGGCCTCGTCTGCCGTGGAGAGCAGCAGGTAGTGCGGACAGGTCTCGGCGGTGATGTCCACGCCGCGCGCCTTGGCATGGGCGATCCAGGGCACGGAATGGCGGCAGGATTCGTGGGCGATGTGGATCTTGGCGCCGGTCCATTCGGCGAAGAGCGCGGCGCGACAGGTCGCTTCCACCGCCGCGATGTCGGCATGCATCTCGAGATGCGCGGCGAAGTCCCGCCGGCCGGCAGCCTTCAGCCGCGCCTCGCGCCATTTCAGGATCGGCGTGTTCTCGGCATGGATGGTGGTGCGCAGGCCGAGCCCCGCCAGCGCCTCGAAGGCCTCCAGCACGGCGCCGTCGGAAGGGCAGGGCGTGCGGGGGTTGTCGCTGCCGAGGAAAAGCTTGAAGGCTACCGCGCCGGCGGCGCGCATCTCCGCGAGATGCGGCAGCGAGGCTTCGGACAGCAGCCCGTAGACGCCGAAATCCACATACGCCTGCGGCTGCGCATGCGCGATCTTCGCGGCCACCGAATCTGGCGTGGCGGTGGCGGGGTCGGTGTTCGGCATCTCGAAGACCGTCGTCACGCCGCCCGCCGCCGCGGCGCGCGTGCCGCTCGCCCAGGTCTCCTTCCAGGCGAAGCCGGGCTCGCGGAAATGGACATGCACGTCGATGGCGCCGGGCAGGATGTGCAGTCCGGCGGCGTCGATCGTCTCCGTGGCCTCGGCCGGCTCATCGGGGCCGAGGATGGCGGCGATCCGTTCGCCGCGGATCAGGATGTCGGCGCGGAAGGCGGCCTCATGCGTCACCACGGTGCCGCCGGCGATGCGCAGCGCGGTCACGGCAGGCGCGCCCCGATCGCCTCGGCCGCCTCGGCCAGCGCGGCGTTTCGGCGGGTGAGATCGTCCTGCATGGCGAGCACTTCCTCCGCCAGGGCGGCCGGGTCGAAGCGTGTCGGGCGGCCATCCTGCAGCAGGATCTCGCCGCCGACGATCACGGTGCGGACCGCCGCGCCGGTCTCGGCGAAGACCAACTGCGCGACGGCGTCGTTGAGCGGCAGCCAGCCCGGGGTTGCGAGATCGTAGAGCGCGATGTCGGCCGCGAAGCCGGGCGCAAGCACGCCGAGCTTCGGCATCCGCAGTGCCGCGGCGCCGCCGGTGGTCGCGGCGCGCAACGCCTCGGCCGCCGTGAGCCAGCGCGCGCGGTCAGGCAGGGCGGAGCGGTGCGCCACGGCCGCGCCGCGCATCGCCTCGTGCATCGAGAGATTGTCGTTCGAACCCGGCCCGTCGGTCGCTAGTGCCAGCCGCACCCCGGCTTCTCGCAGGGTCGGGATCGGGGCAAGACCGACGCCGAGCCGCGCGTTGCTCTCGGGGTTCAGCACCGCGGCCGCGCCGCGGCGGGCCATGAGCGCGATCTCCGCCTCCGACAGGTGGATGCAATGCGCGCAGGACCAGCGGTCCGACAGGATACCGAGCGCCTCCAGCCGCTCGAGGCTGCCCATGCCGAAGCGGGCGCGCGCCTGCGCGGCCTGGGTCGCGGTCTCCAGCAGATGCGTGTGCAGGCCGGTGTCGTGACGCTCCGCGAGATCGGCGCAGAGGCGCAGCGCGGCATCGGTGCAGCGGTCGGGGTTGGAGGGCGCGGGGAAGACCCCGATGCGCCCGTCGTGCCCGTGCCAGCGGGCGATCGCGTCGCCGGCGATCTCGGCGAAGCTCTCCAGAGGCTGCGGTCGCAGCAGGCCGCCGTCGGCATCGGGCGGAAGTCCGGGCGGCAGGATGTCGGCGAAGCCGGCATCGAAGAAGCGCAGCCCGACCACGGCGCGCAGGCCCGTGGTATGCCAGGCGGCTATCGCGGCCTCGATGTCCTCTGCCGCGAAGAGCTGGCCCGGGAAATGGTCGAGCAGCGCCGTGGTGCCGGTCGAGAGCGCCCACCAGGCGGTCAGTTGCACCGCCAGCGCCGTTTCGCGCGGCGTGCGGTTCGCGGTGCGCGCCAGCGTCCGCCACATGAAGGCGGGATGCGAGAGCCGGTCGCCGAAACCCGCCAGCGTCGCCGATTGCGAATGCGTATGGGCGTTGACGAGGCCCGGCGCCGCGAGCCGCCTGCGGCAGTCCATGACGGCCGCGCCGGCCATCGCCTCCGGCGGCGGGTCGCCTTCGCCCAGCGCGGCGATCAGCCCTTCCGTGACGCGGATCCAGCCGCGGGGGATGAGGCGGTGGTCCGGTCCGGCAATGATCGTGGCGTCGCGCAGCAGCAGGCTCATGGCGCGTCCCACGCCTCGAACATGCGGTGGCGCAGGCCGATGCCGCGGGCCTCGGCGAGCGCCACGACGTGACGCGCGAGTAGCAGGTCCTGTGCGGCGATCCCGATGGACTTGAAGACGCGGATGCGGCCGTCGGCGGGCGGAGGGGCGTCCAGCAACCCGATCTCGCCGCGCCACCGACCGGGATCGAGCGTGCCGGAAGCGAGCGCAAGCCGGATGTCCCCGCCCTTCTCCAGCGCATCCGTGGTGTCGTCGGCCCAGACCGTTGCGCGCCGCATAATGGCATCGTCGGCCTCCCGAGCATCGCCACGCGTCGCGCCGGCGAGCAGCACCAGCGCGCCGTCGCGCACGACGTCACCGGGGAAGACGGCGCTGTCCGAAGAGGTGGCGCAGAGCAGGATGTCGGCATGGCGCGCCGCCTCTGTCGGATCGGCGACGGCGCGGACGACAGGCGCCGCGCCCTGTTCCGCCACCGCGAGTTCGGTGGCGCGGGCCGGCCCGCGCGAGGCGATGCGCACTTCCTCGAGCGGGAACGCCGCAGCCATGGCGCGAAGCGCAGCGCGCGCGATCTTGCCGGCGCCGAACAGCGCAAGGCGGCGCGCACCGGGCGGCGCGAGCAGCCGGGCGGCCGCGGCGAGTCCACCCGCCGTGCGGTGATCGTTGAAGGCGGCGGAGGCGAGCAGCGCGCGCGGCAGCGCGGTCCGCATGTCCCAGAGCGCGAGCAGGCTGGCGGTACGCCGAGGCGCGTCCGGCCCGTGCGGCCAGCCATGGATGTTCGACTTCACGACGAGGTCCGCGCCGCCCAGCCCGGCCAGCACCAGCGCGCCGCCTGGCGGAGCGGCCTGCTTCAGCGCGACCCGTGCCGGGCCAGGGAGGCGCTTCGACGCGTGCAGCCGATACGCCTCCGCCGCCAGGGCCAGCGCGTCGGCGGGCGTGACGAGCGCATCCACCTCCGCGTCGGTCAGGATCAGCATCGGCGCGGCGTCACCTGAGGCGCGGCAGGCGGTCGATGTCGATCTCGGCGGTGTCCATCATGTGCTGCGCCTTGTCGAGCCAGGGCTGCAGACGCGCAATGCGGGCGGTGATGGCTGCGAAGTCCTGCCGGAAGCCGGGCATCACCTCCGCCACCTCGGCGAAGACGGCCGCCTCGTCGACCGTGGTGACGCGGCGGTCGCGCAGCACGAAGCGGCCATCCACCATCACATGGCGCACGGCGCGACCGGCCTCGATGTTGACCAGCTGGCGCGCCGCGCTGTTCAGCGGCACGAAGCTGGGATCGGCGAGGTCCACGAAGGTCAGGTCGGCCTTGAACCCGGGTGCGATGCGGCCAACCAGCTGGCCGAGGCCCATCGCCGCCGCGCCGCCCTCCGTCGCCGCCTTCAGCGCGGGAATGGCCGGCGGCGGACCCTTCATCACGTCGCTGACGGTGGCCAGCAGCGAGAAGAGCTTCATCGCCACGAACATGTTCTGCGCGTCGGAGCAGCTGCAATTGTCGCAGCCGAGCGCGATCCGCACGCCTGCGCGCATCATCTCGCGGATCGGCGGGATGCCGCATTTCATCTTGAGGTTGCCCTGCAGGTTCAGCACCACGCCCGCGCCCGTCTCTGCCAGCAGCGCGACCTCGTCCGGGGCGAGCCAGACGCTGTGGGCGAAGTTCATCTCCGGCCCAAGCGCGCCTTCGGCATGCAGGCGGCGGATGATGGAGCCGCCATACTGCGCCAGCTCATGCCGCGCCTGCAGCGCCATGCCCTTCGATTCGTAGAGGTGCGAGAAGACCGGGATTCCGTAGCGCCGCGCGAGGTCCATGGTGCGCGCCATCAGCGGCGGTGTGCAGCGCTCCGGCGCGGAGGGGCCGAGCGCCCAGTGCAGCCGCGGGCGCGGCGGCGCCTTCAGGCAGGTCGTCTCGAAATGGCCGAGCAGGTCGAAGTTGCGCTCCGGCTCGGCGGCGCTGGAGAGCTGGCCATGAAACTCTGGCGGGAAGACCTCCTTCCAGAAGGGCACGGTATCGAGGCCCTTGCGGTCGCCGTATTGCAGCGCGAAGACGACGCGGATGCCGAGGCTTTCATAGGCCTCGATCACCGTGTCGAGATGCGCGGGATCGAAGGGGTAAAGGGTGAGCATGTCCTGCACGGTGGTCATGCCGGAGCGCAGGCACTCGAGCGCGCCGAGGAGCGTGCGCGCGCGCACCTCCTCGCGCGATCTCGGCGGATATTGCGCAGGCAGGGCGTAGAGCCGCCATTGCTCGAGCGGCACCTCCTCCAGCGTGCCCTTCGCCAGCACGTCGTGGGAGTGGTAGTGCGCGTTGACGAAGCCCGGCAGCACAAGCAGGCCGCGGGCGTCGAGCGTCTCGGGCGGCGGCCCCTCGGCGGGCGCGAAGCGGGGTGCGACGGCGAGGATGCTGTCGCCGCCGATGGCGATGTCGGCGACCGGCGGATCGTGCCAGTCCGCGTCGGGCAGGAGGATTCGCGCGCCGGTGATGAGAAGCGTGGTCCCGGCGGGCAGGGGCAGGGTCGGTTCCATCTTCAGCCTGCCGAGCCATGCTGCGGCAACGGGCATCGTGGCTCTCGGGCTGCCCGCTTGCGCTGCAATCCGCCTGCCCGCGCAGGCGCGGTGCGACGACGATGCGCTGGGCAGCGCATCGAAGGCTGAGGGCCGACAGGCGTGGAAGCCTTCAACTGTTCCTCCCGAGGTGGTCCCGCGATCGCTGCGGCGCATCGGCCGCATGCCATGATGTTCTCGGCCTCTACGCAAGTTGCGGGCCATCGGCTCCCGGGGGGACAGCGAGCCGATGGGGCGGCGCCTCTGGGCCGGGTGCAACGGAACCGGGCTGCTGGGCCCATCCCTCGTCAGGCGCTAGCCATCGCCCGCCAGCGTCATGCACACGCGGAACTGTCCCGCCGCATGGATATGCGCCCGCATCGCCGTGCTCGCCGCGACGGGATCGCGCCGGCGAATCGCGCCCAGAACCGCTTCGTGCTCCATCACGACCTGGGCCACGCGGCCAGGCTTCCGGTAGGTCGTTCCGGGCAGGAGCGCCATCACGTCGCTCATCGCCTGGATGGCCTGGTTGAGGAAGACATTTCGTGCGGCGTCATAGATCGCCTGGTGGAAGCGGCGGTTCAACGCCGCGGCGCGCGCCGCGTCATCGGACGCCGCCCGCATGGCATCCAGCGTCGCGTCCAAGGTCGCGATGTCGAGGTCCGTCGCCTGCAGCGCCGCAAGTTCCGCCGCCGCACCCTCGAGTGCGGCACGGAACTGATACAGCTCCCGTATCCGGGCCTCGTCCAACTGCGTCACCGCATAGCCGCGGCCCGGCAGGCTCTCGACGAGCCGATCAGCCTCGAGTCTGCGGATCGCCTCGCGCACCGGGGTACGGCTCGTGGCCAGTTCCTCGGCCAGTTGGACCTCGCGCAGACGCTGGCCAGGGCGATACGCCCCGGTGCGGATGCCCTCCCGCAGCAGCCGGTACACTCGCTCAGCGCGCGAGACCCCGGATCGTTCGTCCTCCTCCGACTCTCGCGGCATACTCATGGCAGGAACATGCCGCCATTCACATGGACCGACTGCCCGGTGATGAAGGAACTGGCCGGGCGGCAGAGCAGCCGGATCACCTCGGCTACGTCCTCGGGCACGCCCTCGCGGCCGACGATCGGGAAGCCTGCGATGCCCTTGCCCGCGGTCGCGGCGCGCTTGCCGCCGATCTTGCCCGGGATCACGCAATTCACGGTGATGCCCTGCGCGGCGAATTCCACGGCCAGCGCACGCGTGAGCCCGACGATCCCGGCCTTGCCGGTGCCGACATGCGCGCGCCCGCCGGCGCCGAGATGCGCGCTGACGCCGCCCATGTTCACAATTCGCCCGTAGTTGCGCGGCGCCATGCGCCGCAGCGCCGCGCGCGAGCAGAGGAAGGCGCCGTCGAGGATCACGCCCGTGATCTCCTTCCAGCGCGCATAGCTCATCTCGGTGAAGTGCTCCTCGCCACGCAGCGCGGCGTTGTTCACCAGGATGTCGATCCTTCCGAAGGCGCGGTCGATCTCGGCGAACATCGCCTCCACCGCCGCCTCGTCCGTCACGTCGGCCAGCACGACGAGAGCGCGCCGACCGAGCGCCTCGACCTCGCGCGCCACGCCCTCCGCTTCCTCGCGCGACGAGCGGGCGTGCAGGACGAGGTCCGCGCCTTCCGCGGCTAGCGCCAGCGCCGTCGCCCGGCCGATGCGGCGCACGCCGCCGGTGATCAGCGCGACATGGCCCAGCATCGGCGTGTCAGTCATGGTGGCTCTCCGGCGTGTCGTTCGGGATCAGGAGGGGACGCAGGTCGCGGATGCGGTACGACCCAAGCTCGCGGGTCGCCGCGACGAGGGAAGAAGCCCGGTCGCCGAGCAGCGGCAACAGAAGGTCGAGCGCCTTCGCCTCGACCTCTTCCTCGGGCATGGGGTTTTCCGGCGTGCCGCGCACGGCAACAGCGTGGTGGTGCCGCGTCCCACCGGGACCGCGGATCTCGACGATGGCCTGGCGCGCCGGGATGGCGACGGTCAGCTCCGGGCTCGGCACGAGAGTCATCTTTGCGCGCAGCGCGCGGATCGCCGGGTCCTGCATGCGGGGAATGTCGTGCGCGGCGGCGAAGCTGACGGAGCCGTCCAGAAGGGCGACCGCCGCCAGGTGCTGCACGCAGACATCGGGCATGGCCCGGTCGTCCACGATGTGGATACGGTCGTCCGGCATGGTGATGACCACGGCATCGATTGCGCCCGGATCCTGCGGCGCGCCGCCGGTGATCGCGACGATGGCGTCCAGCACCGCCTGGATCGGCGAACCAACGCACCACTTCTTGATGGAGGCGCGCCCGATCTCGAAGCGCTCGCCCAGCGCGTCCACGAGCGCCGCGCGGTCCGGACGTTCGGCGAAGGCGGCGAAGAGATTGTGCGGGCCGCTGAGCGGATCCTCGACGCCGGTGAAACCCGACGCGACCATCAGCGCGGCGAGCGTTCCGTTGCGGGCCGGCATGCCGGCGAAATCGAACGCCTTCTCCACATGGAACGGGTCGCGGTTCCAGAACGGGATCCCGCTCGCCTGCTGCGCGGCGTAGGCCAGCACATAGCGCGACTGCCGCGCGTCGAGCCGCAGCAGCGACGCGGCGGCCGCGGCAGCGCCGAAGGCCGGGCCGATGCTGTGCGTGCTGTGCCGCGCCTTCGCCGGCGGCGGGAAGCCGAACGACAGGTTCACTCGCACGCAGACGTCGTAGCCCAGCGCGACCGCGCGCAGCAGCGCCGCCCCGTCCGCATCCTGCCGTTCCGCCACCGCGAGCGCGGCGGGCACGATGGCGCAGCCTGGATGGCAGCGCCCGGCGAGATGGCTGTCGTCGGTCTCGTCGCCATGCGCGGCCATGGCGTTGGCGAAGGCGGCCTGCGCGGCGGGCAGCAGCGCCCTCGCGCCGACGGCCAGCGCCTCCTCCACGCCGCCGGTCGAGGCGGCGAAGCGCGCGCCGAGCTGCCCGGCGGCGAGCTCCGTCCCGGAGACGATCGCGCCCAGGGTGTCGAGGAGATGCAGGCGCGTCTTGCGTGCGACCGCCTCCGGCAGCGGCCGGTCCGCCGCGCCGGCGATGTAGTCCGAAAGGCGAAGGATCTCTTCGGAAAGCTGTTGGGATGCGGGTGCGGCCATGTCGTCTCCTCAGACCAGCCCGAGGCCGCGCAGCGCCAGCACCGCCCCGCCGGTCAGGATCGCCGCATCGAGGATGGTGGTATGCAGCGTCACGCTGATGCGCGAGCTGATCCAGCGTGCCGTCATCACGCCCGGGATCGCGATCAGCCCGATCATCAGCGCCATGACCCAGGACGACAGCGGCAGCTCGCCGAAGGCCTGGAAGGTGCCGACCTTCACCAGGCCGATCACCAGCGAGATCGCGGCATCCGTCGCGACCACCGCCTGCGGCGGCAGGCCCAGCGCCGCCAGCGCCGCGGTCAGCAGCACGCCGCCGCCGGGCGTGCCGCCGGTGACCAGCCCGTAGCAGGCGCCGATCGCCACGATCCCCGCCGGCCCGATGTTCAGCCGCCGCCGCTTCAGCCAGCGACGCAGCGGCACCATCCCGACCAGTGTGACGCCGAGCAGCAGCGCGACCTGCGGCCCGCTCAGCAGTGTGAACAGCGCCGCGCCGACGAAGCAGGCCGGGATTGCCGCGAGCGTCAGCGGAAGCACCGGCCGCCACTCGACCTTGTCGCGGAAGACGACGAGGCGCGAGGCGTTGTTGAACAGCCCCGACACCGCCAGGATCGGGATCGCGGCCGCGGCGCCGACGACCGGCGCGAGCGCCAGCGGCATCAGCAGGTTGGTCCCGTAGCCGGCCAGCCCGCCGACGATCGCCGTCGCATAGGAAGCGAGGCCGACACCGATCGCGGCGAGCGGCTCGATCACGCTCAGCGCACCACGCGCACGCCGCCGGCCTGCAGGATGTCGCGCAGCTGGCCCTGGTAGCTGCGGAAGAACGCCGCGGTGTCGGCGGGCGAGAGGAAGGCGCTCTGCAGCTGGTTGTCCTCGACGTACTTCGCCCAGGCCGGGCCTTCCGACATGCGGCGGAAGAGGTCGCCGTAGAAGGCGACCGCCTCCTCCGGGATTCCGGGAGGCGCCAGCAGGCCGCGGGCCTGGATGACGTCGGCGATCGGGAAGCCGGCCTCGGCCAGCGTCGGCACGTCCGGCAGAAGCGGCAGGCGCGTGGCCGTCGCGGTGGCCAGGATGCGGAGCCGCCCGGCGCGAACCTGCTCGCGGATCTCCGCCGGCTCGGCGACCATCATGTCCACATGGCCGCCGAGCAGCGCGGACATCCGCTCGCCGCCAGAGGGGAAGGAGATGAAGGCCCAGCGCGCGCCGGTGTGCGCCATCAGCAACTGCCGCACCAGCGCGTCGCGCGCGGTCGGCGAACCGCCTGACTGCCGCACCTGGCCGGGGCGCGCCCTCGCCGCCTCGACGAAGTCGGCCAGGCTGCGATACGGCGAATCGCCGCGCACGATGATCACCGCGGGCTCGATCGCGACGCGCGCGATGGCGGTCATCTCGGTGACGAGGGAGCGCGCCTCGGCCTGCACCAGCGGCAGCGACATCCACAGGCTGGTCCAGATGCCGACGACATGGGCGTCGCCGCGGCGCTCCATCATGTAGTTCATCGCCGTCGCGCCGCCGCCGCCGACGCGGTTGGCGACCTGGATGCGACCGCTGAAGATCCGGTCCTGCTCGATGGCCGAGATCAGCGCGCGGGCGAAGACGTCGGGCCCGCTGCCCGGGCCGTTATGCGCCACGAACTCGATGGGGCGCGACGGTGTCCAGGCGGCGTGGGCCGGCCGGACGAGGCCGGCGAGGGCAAGCGTGCCGCCCGCGGCGAGAAGATGACGGCGCTTCATGTGTTCCTCCCTATCGGTTGCAGTCACACCGCGACACCCGCCCGCCGCCGGCGCAGCAGCCGGCCGATGAGCGGCGAAACCAGCACCAGCGCGGCGAGCGCCAGCATCACGGCCGAGAGCGGCCGCTCCACCAGGATCGCCGGGTCGCCCAGGGACATGGTGAGCGACTGGCGCACCGCACGCTCCATCGCGTCGCCGAGCACGAAGCCCAGGATCAGCGGCGCCGGCGGGAAGCCGAACTGCACCATGACATAGCCAAGCAGCCCGAAGCCCGCGAGAAGCAGCAGGTTCATCGGGTTGTCGGAAACGCCGAAGGCGCCGACGAGCGCCAGGCCGAAGATCAGCGGAAACAGCACGTAGACAGGGATGCGCAGGATCTGCGCGAAGAGCGGTACCAGCGGCAGGTTCATCACCAGCAGCATCACGCTGCCGATGTAGAGGCTGGCGATCAGCCCCCAGAAAACCTCCGGGCTCTCCGTCATCATCAGCGGGCCGGGCTTCACGCCCCACACGATCAGCGCCGAGAGCAGGATAGCCGTGCTGCCGCCGCCCGGGATGCCGAGCGTCAGCAGCGGCACCATTGCGCCGCCGGAATCGGCATTGTTCGCGCCCTCCGGCGCAGCGACTCCCTCGGGCACGCCGGTGCCGAACTTCTCCGGATGGCGGGAGACGGTCTTCTCCACGCCATAGGCGATGAAGGAGGCGATGGCGGACCCCGCGCCGGGCAGCACGCCGACGATGAAGCCGACGACCGAGCCGTTGAGGAAGGCGAAGCGGCAGGCCTTGAGCTCGGCCCAGGAGGGCATCAGCTCGCGGAGGCGGTTCGGCACCGGCAGCGCCGTGGTCTCCTCCCGCGCGCGAATGCTCTCCAGTACGCCGGCGATGGCAAAGAGGCCGACGGCGACGATCATGAAGTCGATGCCGCCGAGCAGGAAGGAGGAGCCGAAGGTGAAGCGGCTCTGCGAGGTGAAGAGGTCGGTCCCTATGCTGGTCAGCCACAGCCCGACCAGCAGCGCGAGCAGCGCCTTGATCAGCGAGGACCCGCCCAGCACCACGACGAGCGAGAGGCCCAGCACCATCAGCGCGAAATACTCCGGCGAGGAGAAGCTGAGCGCGAATTCCGCGATGGGCGGCGCCAGCAGCGTCAGCGCGACGATGCCGAAGGTGCCTGCGACGAAGGAGGCGATCGCCGCGATCCCGAGCGCCGCCCCGCCGCGCCCCTTGCGCGCCATCTGGTAGCCGTCGAGGCAGGTGACGACGGACGACGCCTCGCCGGGGATGTTGAGCAGGATCGAGGTGGTGGAGCCGCCGTACTTGGCGCCGAAGTAGATGCCGGCCAGCATGATGATGCCGCCGGTTGGGTCCATGCCGAAGGTCAGCGGCAACAGCAGCGCGATGGTCGCTGCCGGGCCGAGCCCCGGCAGCACGCCGACGATGGTGCCGAGGAAGCAGCCGAGCAGGCACCACAGCAGGTTCTCCGGCTGCAGCGCGACGGCGAAGCCCTGGCCGAGGGCGGCAAGCGTCTCCATCGATTAGAAGCCCCAGGGTCCGGCCGGCAGCCCGACGCCCATCAGCCGTTCGAAGACCAGCCAGAAAACTCCGGCCGAGGCGGCGCCCACTGCCGCGCCGCGGGCCCAGCCGCGCCCGAAGACGAAGACGACGACCACGGCGGACAGCAGCGCGAAGCCGGCGACGAAGCCGATCCATTGCATGGCGAAGGCCGCGCCCGCGAAGGCCGCCCAGGTCGCGAGCGCGCGCGCATGGCCCGCGACGTCGCCATTCTCCGCGTCCGGCCGCGGCTGCAGCAGCGTGCGCAGTACCAGCAGCGCCGAGAGCGCCACCATCAGCACGCCGTAGCCGAGCGGGAAGAAGCCGGGGCCAGGCCCGTCCTCGGTCAGCAGGTCCCAGCCGGCCGCGCGCCAGGCGACGTAGCCGCCGAGACCGGCGAGCGCGATGCCCGCCAGCACGTCGCGGTCGAGGCGCCGCGCCATGCTCACGCGCAGAGCGCGACGAGGTCGCGCACATCGGGCATCGCGTCGAGCGACCAGCTCCGCTCGGCGACCTGCCGCGCACGCGCGTCGCCCAGCACCGGCGCCGCGTTGCCCAGGAACTTGTCCTCGATCGCGCGGTCCGACATCGGGTTGTCCACCGTGCCGGAGGCATGCGCCACTGGCGCTTCGAAACGCCGGCCGTCGGTGGCGAAAAGGACCGCATGCGCCTGGTCCTTGCGGAACCCTTCGTCCACCACGACCCGCACCTTGGGGCGGAAGGCGAGCACGTCGGGGGCCGTGGCGCGTGCATCGGCGTATTGCGCGATGCCGGCCGCGCCATCGAGGTAGGCGACCGAGGCGGAGTGGTTGATGCTGAACTTCGACATCAGCCCGGACCGCGGATCGTCCACGCCGGTGATCTTCACCGCATGCGGATGCACGCGCAACTCCACATGGTCGACGGCGTCGGCCGGCAGCGCGGCGCTGCGCGAGAGCGCGATCATGGCGTCGATCAACGGGTGGAGCACGACGCCGCAGGCGTAGGGCTTGTAGCCGTTGCGCGCGATCTCGAAGCGCTCGCCGAGGCTGTCGGTGATGCGATCGGGCGTCGCGGTCGCGCTGTAGATCCGGGTGAAGCCGCGCTTGCCCTCCAGAATCTCCTCGGAGCTGTTGAAGCCGCGCGCGGCGAGCAGCGCCGCCAGCGCGCCAGAGGCGGCGGCCTTCCCGGCATGGAACGACTTGCACATCGTGCCGCGGTTCTGCTGCATGCCTGCGGCCTGGGTGGTCGCGATGCCGATCGCGTGGTTGGTCGCCTTCGCATCAAGGCCAAGCAGCCGCGCGCTGCCGGCGCCGGCCGCGATCGCGCCAAGCGTGCCGGTCAGGTGCCAGCCGCCGTCGTGATGCGCGGGTGCGCCCTGGCCGGCCCGCACGCCGGCCTCGAAGCCGCCGACATAGGCGACGATAAGGTCGCGTCCGCTCACCGGCCGGTGCTCGGCCAGCGCCAGCAGCGCGGCGAGCAGCGGCGAGGAGGTGTGCAGCACGACCCCGCCCATATGCGTGTCGTCGAAGTCGAGCAGGTGGCCCATCTGGCCGTTGACCACGGGCGCATCCAGCAGTCCGAGTCGCCGCCCCGGATGGCCGAGCACGCGGGCCACGGGCGCGGAGCCGATCGCGTCATAGGTGTCGAGCAGGATGGCGATGGTGGGATGATGCGCGGCCGCCAATGCGCAGCCGATCCAGTCCAGCACGCCGCGCCGGGCCTCGTGCACGACCGGAGCGGGCAGGTCCTCGAACCGCAGGCCGGCGATGAAGGTCGCCAGCGCCTTGCTGACGCCGAGGCCGAGATTCGCGACGCCGTATTCCGTCTTCGACGCGCTGGACATCCAATCCCTCCTGCCAGCGAACGTCCCGCCGCCGTGCAGGGGCACCCTAGCCAATCTGCATGCCCTTGTATACATCGGTGGACAAAGCTCAGGCGTGGGGAAGCGGGCCATGGCACAGACCGTCGCGGAACGACTGGCGGAGGCGGCGATCGCCGCCCGGCCGAGCGCCGCCATGCGCGACACGGCCGAGCGGTTGCTGATGGACGTGATCGGCCTCTGCGTGGCCGCGCGGCGCAGCGACTACGTCGCGGCCACGCTCGCCGCCGCCGAAGGCCCAGGCGTCTGCACGGCCTTCGGCCATGCGGGCGGCTTCACCTCGTCCGACGCCGCGATCGTCAACGGCACCGCTGCGCATGGCGAGGATTACGACGACACCTTCGAAGGCGGCCCGGTGCATTCCGGCGCCGTGGTCATCCCTGCCGTACTCGCTGCGGCCGAACGCCTCGGCATCTCGGGCCCGGATGCGCTGCGCGGAATCGCGGTTGGCGCCGAAGCCGCGTGCCGGCTCTCCACCGTGATCCCGAAGGCGGTGCACAAGGCCGGCTTCCACCCGACATCGATCTTCGGCACGCCGGCCGCGGCGCTTGCGGTCGCGGTGGCGCTCCGGCTCTCGCCGCGGCAGGTGGTGAATGCGCTCGGCATCGCCGGCTCGATGTCTTCCGGCATCATCGAGTATCTGACCGACGGCGCCTGGACGAAGCGCTTCCATCCAGGCTGGGCCGCGGCGGCGGGCATGCGCGCCGCGCTCATGGCGCGTGGCGGCTTCTTCGGCCCGCGCACGATGTTCGAGGGGCCGCACGGTCTGTTCTACGGCTTCGCCAACAACCCGAACGGCGACTGGTCCCGCCTGCTCGACGGCTTCGGCGAGCGTTGGGTCGCCGAGACGATCGCCTTCAAGCCCTGGGCCAACGGCACCATGACGCAGCCCTATGTGGATTGCGCCATTCGCCTCGGGAAGCGGGGCGTGAAGGCCGAGGACATCGTCGAGATCACCTGCGAGACTGCCGAGGGGATCCTGCATCGCCTGTGGGAGCCGCTGGCCTCGAAGCAGTCCCCTCCCAATGCCTACGCCGCGAAGTTCAGCGTGCCCTACGGCGTCGCCGCCGGCCTAGTGCTCGGTCATGCCGGGCTCGACGCCTTCACCGAGGAACGCGTGCAGGAGAAGCGGCTGCGCGAGCTCTGCGCCAAGGTCCGCTACGTGGTAGACGCGGACAACCCCTACCCGCGCGCCTATACCGGCCATGTCCGCGCCGTGCTGCGCGACGGGTCGGTGGTGGAGGAGCGGCAGGCGAACCTCCGCGGCGGCGCCGCCGATCCGCTCTCGCGCGCCGAGATCGAGGCGAAGGCGCGCGACAACTGCCTCTATGGCGGCTGGGACGCGGCGCGCGCCGCCACGCTTATCGCCTTCGGCGCGCGCGCCTTCGACGAACCGCAGCTCGATCTCGAGCCATTCCGCGGCTGATCCGATGCCGGACCTGGCGCGCACCTGGGACGTTCTGGTCGCGGGCGGCGGCAACGCCGCGCTCTGCGCCGCCATCGAGGCGCGGCGCGCCGGTGCCTCCGTCATCATGGCGGAGCACGCACCGAAGCCGATGCGAGGCGGCAATTCCCGCCACACCCGCAACATCCGGGCTCTCCACCCTGCCCCGACCGAGGTGCTGACCGACAGCTACCTCGAGGAGGAATACTGGGACGACCTGCTGCGCGTGACGGGCGGCCGCACCGACGAGGGCCTCGCCCGGCTCTGTATCCGCGCCAGCCAGCACGCGCCGGATTTCCTGAAGAGCTGCGGCGTCGTGTTCCAGCCGTCGCTGTCGGGCACGCTCTCGCTCTCGCGGACCAACGCCTTCTTCCTCGGCGGCGGCAAGGCGCTGGTCAATGCGCTCTACCGCACGGCGGAACGCCTCGGCATCGCCGTGCTCTACGACACCGAGGTGCAGCACATCGAGATGCGCGACGGCTTCGCGACCGAGGCGATCGTCTCGCACAACGGCTTCCCCGAGCGCATCCGGTTCCGCGCGCTGGTGGCGGCGTCCGGCGGCTTCCAGGCCAACCGCGACTGGCTGCGCAAGTACTGGGGCGACGCCGCCGACAATTTCCAGATCCGCGGCACGCCTTACGCCCAGGGGCGCGTGCTGCGCGACCTGCTCGATGGCGGCGCGCAGGAGGTCGGCGACCCGACCCAGTTCCACGCCGTCGCCAACGATGCGCGCGCGCCGATGGAGGATGGCGGGCTCGCGATGCGGCTCGACTGCGTGCCCTTCGCGATCGTGGTGAACCGCGACGTCGAACGCTTCTACGACGAGGGCGAGGATGTCTGGCCGAAGCGCTACGCGATCTGGGGCCGCCTGATCGCGCAGCAGCCGGGCCAGGTCGCCTTTGCGATCACCGACAGCCTCGCTGAGCGCGACTACCTGCCGAGCGTCTTCCCGCCCTATCGCGCGAATACCGTTGCGGACCTCGCCGGCATGGCCGGGCTCGATCCGCAGAAGCTCGAGCGCGTGGTCGCCGAGTACAACGCGTCCGTCCGCCCCGGCACCTTCAAACCGATGGTGCCCGACGATTGCCGGACGGAGGGGCTGACGCCGCCGAAGAGCCACTGGGCGCGCCCGATCGCGACGCCGCCCTTCGTGTGCCACCCGCTGCGCCCGGGCATCACATTCACCTTCCTCGGACTCAAGGTGAACGAGCGCGCGCGGGTGCTCATGCAGGACGGCACGCTGTCGGCCAATGTCTTCGCCTCGGGCGAGATCATGTCGGGCAACATCCTCGGCCAGGGCTATCTCGCCGGCTTCGGCATGGCGATCGGTACGGTCTTCGGGCGCATCGCGGGACAGGAGGCGGCACGCCTTGGACGGAATTGAGCGCCTGCTGCGCGACGCGGAACGCAACGCCGCGCCAGAGACCGACGCGATGCAGGACGCGCGGCGGCAGATGGCGATCTGCAACGCGTGCCGCTATTGCGAAAGCTACTGCGCCGTCTTTCCCGCCATGACGATGCGGCGCGAGTTCAGCGCCGGCGACCTGACGCATCTCGCCAATCTCTGCCACGGCTGCAAGGGCTGCTACCACGCCTGCCAATACGCGCCGCCGCACGCCTTCAACGTCAACATTCCGGCGACTTTCGCGCAGTTGCGGCAGGAGAGCTACGCGGCATATGCCTGGCCGGCGCCGATGGGCCGGCTGTTCGAGCGCAACGGGACGGTGGTGTCGCTCGTCGCTGCGATCGTTGTCACGCTGGTGCTGCTGGCCACCGTCGCGCTGCAGGATCCGGCCGTGCTCTGGACGCCCCAGCGCGGCACAGGCGCCTTCTTCCGCGTCATCCCGCTCTGGCTGATCAACCTGCTGGCCGGCAGCACCTTCCTCTTCGCGATCGTCGCGATGGCGGTTGGCGGCGTGCGCTACTGGCGCGGCACGGCAGGCGGCGCCGGAGCACCTGCATCCATGGCCGCGGCACGCGACGCCACGACCGACATCCTGACGCTCCGCAACCTCGGCGGCGGCGGGCATGGCTGCAACGACCTCGACGACAGCTTCGCGCAGCACCGGCGCTGGCTGCACCAGGCCATGATGTACGGCTTCCTGCTCTGCTTCGCGGCCACCTCGACCGGCGCGATCTATCACCACGTCTTCGGCTGGCACTCGCCGCATGCCTTCCTGAGCCTGCCGGTGCAGTTCGGCACCTGGGGCGGCGTGCTGCTCTGCATCGGCACCGCGGGCCTGATCTGGGTGAAGACCGTGACGGATCCTGGCCCGGTCGCGAAGCGGGTGGTCGGCGGCGAGTACGCGATCCTGATCCTGCTGTTCCTGGTCAGCGCGACAGGCCTGCTGCTCCTGGCCGTCCGGCACACCGGCGCGATGGGCATCATGCTCGCCCTCCATTTCGGGCTCGTGCTCGCGCTCTTCGTCGCGGCGCCCTACAGCAAGCTGGTGCACGGGGTGTATCGCGGCCTCGCGCTCCTGCGCCACGCGCGCGAGAGGCGCGCCCGGGCGCCGTCCGCATGAGCTGAGCCGGCGCCGGTGGTGACCGGGCTGCCGTCACCACGTCCAACTCACCTTGCCGGCAACACCACGAAGCGGCGATAGACCCAGCCGAGCGCGATCAGCGTCAGCCCCAGGCCCAGGAAGCTCAGCACGCGCCAGAGTCCCACCAGCCCGCCCATGTCCACCAGGAACACCTTGACGATGGTGACCGCGATCACTGCGAGCGCACCGAGCCGGAGCGCCGGGACGCCGGCACGGATGCCGAGCGCGAGCAGCGCACCCGCCAGCAGGAGCCATGCGCCGCTGTAGGCGTAGAGTTCCGCCTCCCCGGGGGCGGCCTGGGACAGGGCCATGGCGTCGGCCTGGAACAGGTGCCGCACTTCCAGCGTGACCCATGCGAAGGCGGACAGGATGGCGTAGCCGCCGAGCAGGGGCCGGGCCGGCGGCCAGGCATCGGTTTCGCGTGCGGACGCCGCCCACCCTGCCGCTGCGGCGGGGACGGCATAGGCCAGCAGCAACGCGTTCAGCACCGGCCAGCCCGTCACCGCGATGCCGGCGAAGACGGCTGGGTTGGCGAGGATCATGCAGCTGCCGAGCGCCACCATCGCGCCGAGCTGCAGGATCCAGCCCCAACGCGGCACGACCCGGTCCCCGAGCCGCCGGTTCAGCAGTCGCAGCAGGGTCGAGAGCAGCGCGAGCAGCGCCAGCACGCCAGCGCCGAACCCGAAATCCGGCGCAGGCAGCGACTGCCTAAGGAGCAGCACGACGAAGGCGGTCGTCAATGCGATCGCACCGGCTTCGAGCACGCGCACCGAAAGGTCGTCGCGGACACGCAGGAACATCCATGCCGCGATCGCGAAGCTCGCCGCCGGCGCGGCATAGGCCCCCCAGATCGCCCCGGGCCCGTAGTCGAGGACCCAGGGGTTCAGCAGCAGCCGCACGAGCGCAGCGGCCGCGACCGCGGTCGCCACCCATCGCAGCGCCGGCAGGTCGACCCGCGCCGCGATCCAGGCGAGTGGCGGCAGGAACAGCGCGATGGCGAGCGTGAGCCACTGTCCGCTCAGCAGCATCGCGCAGCCGAGCGCCAGCGCGCCCGTCGCTCCCGCCGCATGCAAGCCCGCTCGGTCACTCGCGCCCTCGCGCACCGCCAGCGCCGCGGCACCGGTCAATGCGCCGGCCAGCGCGAGCGCGGCAAAGGCCCAGCGCAGGTCGAGCGCGAAGCCGCGGATGCGTGCATAGGCCACAAGCAGGGCGAGCAGCGGCACCGCCGCGACCAGCGCCGCCCAGCGCAGCGGATGCGGGGCGTGCCGCTCGAACCGGCTTCCTGCAGCGGCATGCATGGCGGCGAGCGCCAGCGCGGCGGCCAGGAAGGGGACCAGCGCCTCGGGCGGCCAAGCCGCACCGGGCAGGATCGCGGCAACGACGCCCTCGATCGTCACCGCCTCGCCCGGCGGTGCCCAGGCACCGAGCGGCCAGGCGAGCAGCATCAGCAGCGCCGCGGCAGCCGCGATCCAGGGCAGCCGGTCGAGCCGCGCATCGCGCGCGCCCTGCCATATCGCGACCGGGGTGAGCAGCAGGATGCCGACCGCCGGCTCCACCCCGTCCCATTCCAGCAGCGTCAGGCCCGCCCCTGCGAGCAGCGCAAAGGGAAGCCACGCCAGCCGGCGCCCGAGGGCGGTGTCCAGCGCCGCCCGCGGCAGCAGCCAGAGTTGCAGCGCCGCGGCGGCCGGGACGAACAGCGCAGGCGCCCAGCCGCCGCCCATCATGCCGCCCGCCACCACCCACAGCGCCGCTGCGAAGGTCGCGCACCAGCCCAGCCAGGCCGCGCCGACCTGCCGCAGCACGGCGAGCGCCGCGGCCGTCACCGCGAGCAGATAGAGGAACAGGGCCGGCAGCGACGGATCGTCCGTCTGCACCAGTGCCGGCGTCAGATAGGCGCCGATCACGCCGACCGCCCCGACCAGAGGCCCGAAGCGCAACGCGAGTGCGAGCCCCGCCAGCGCCGCCATCGCGAGAAGGGAGAAGCCCACCAGCGGCGGGACCAGCGCATAGAGCCCCGCGGCGCCATAGGACGCGCCGAACAGCGCTGCCGCGCCGCCGGCGGCGAGCGCAGCAGGCGCCTGGTCCGGCCACGGTATGCCGGCCTGTGGCGTGGCGGGCCGCCGCCGCAGCCATTCCGCGCCGAGGACGAGAGCGAAGCCCAGCAGCGCCGCCAGCGTGCAGCGTGCCGTCGGGCCCAGCCAGCCTTCCTCGATCGCCGTGCGGAGCAGGAACACGGCCGCGAGCAGCAGCATCGCCGCGCCGAGCCATACGCCCCAGCGCTGCGTCAGCACCGCCTCCAGCCCGGGCCCCGCCGGCCTCGGAGGGGGGGTGTTTGCAGCGGCCACGGCCCAGGGATTCGCAGCGAGGCCGGGCGCGGGCGGTATGGCTGCCTCAGGCTGCACCGCTGCGCTCGGGGCGACGGCTTGGGCGGGTGCGGCCGCCGGCGGCGGGGCCGGGCGCGGCGCACCCGGCACCGCGATGGGAACGGAAGAGCACACGCCTCAACTCCAGCCACC
>NZ_JAKJIB010000269.1 GCF_021864505.1 Falsiroseomonas oryziterrae | reverse complement strand
CGCCGGAACGGCAGGCGCAACGGGCGCGCGGACGGGCTCGGCAGGCCGGGGCGCCTCCGCTCGTGGCGGGGTGGCGGAGGTCGCCGGCAGGGCTTCGGGTGCCACCACCGCGGGGGGCGGCGCAGGCAAGACGGCTGCCACAGGCGGGATGACGGGCGGTGGCGCGAGGATGGGCGCCACGACCGGGGGCGGCTCGGCCGCCGGCGTTGCCTCCGCCACTGGCGCTTCCTGCGGGGTCGCCTCCGCTGGCTCCGGTGCTGCGGGTGGCACAACCGATGGCGGGGCTTCCCCGGCCGGCGGGAGCGCCGTCACAAGGTTCTCGGCCGGGCCGGCGGCGGGCGGCACCACGAATGGCGGCAGCTCAGCCGCGGGCTCAGGCAGCGCTGCCATGACGGGAGGCGGCTCGACCGGCGGCGTGGCTTGCGGCGCCACGGCGACCTCCGGTGCCGCCCAGGTTTCGGGCTGCTCCTCGGCTGACGGACGCGGCTCAATCACCGCCGATGGAGGGTCGGCCGCGACAGTCGGAGGCAACTCGACCGGGAGGCCGAGCGAGGCGGATCCCGGACCCTCAGCCGCCAGCCCGTCGGTCCGGGGCTCAGGAAGCGATCCGCTGACCGGAGGGGCGGCGTCCGCCGGGCCGGGCGTTGTGCGCGACGGTGGCCGCTCGACGATCGCCTCCACCGCAGGCCGGTTCGCTTGCGGGGCCTGAGGCGCAGGCCCGCGCAGCAGCAAGGGCCCCGCGATGAGCGCAGCACCGACCAGGGCGACCCCGCCACTTGCAGCCAGGATCACCGCCCAGCGCCGGCGCTCGCTTCCCGTCTCTCCATCCGGCTCGGTCAGAGCTGGAGTGGCGCGTCCCGCTGTCAGGATGCGCTGCAGGGTGTCAGCCCAGCGTGCCTGACCCGCCAAGTGTATCGGGTCCAGACCGATGAAGGCTTCCGCCAGCACCGTGTCCAGATACGGCAGCTCGGCTTCCTTCACGGAGCGGTGGATGACCGGGAGATAGCCCGGATGCAGCCGGAAAAACCCCGCATCCTCGAGCGTCCGGCGGAACAGCGCCAATGCATTCGGCGTCCAACCGGGCTCGAGCTCCAGCAGCGCAACCCCATGCTCGGGCTGCGCGAGTACCAGTCGGAAGGGTGTGCCGGCGAGCCGGCCGAAGGAGAACAGCCGCCAGCCGTTGCGCAGGGACTTGACCGTGAAGCCGGGGCCTTCCGATCCGTTGAAGGCCCGCCCCGTTGGTGTCCGCTCCGGCAACATCGTATCCGGCACCGCGCGCACTCCGCCAAAACTGACGGCATTTTGTATTCGACTTTTTGGGGCGATGCGAGCACGCCCTCTCGCGCCGATGACGCATTCAGCTAGCAGGCTATTCTGCCGCCCCCTGCCGACACTTGCAGTTGAGGCGACGTCACGAGGTCAGCGCGCCCTCCCCCGCCCGCACGCGCTGATGCTCGGGCAGCGGGATCCATTCCTTCTCGTCGCCCGGCACGACCAGACCCATGCGGTCCCGCGCCCAGTCCCGCTTCGCCGCCTCGATCCGCTCGCGCGAGGAGGAGACGAAGTTCCAGAACAGGTAGCGGGGCCCGTCCATGGCGGCGCCGCCGAGCAGCAGCAGGCGCGCGCCCTGCGCGCCGGCCCGCAGCGACACCGCGTCGCCGGCCCGGAACACCAGCATGCGCCCCGCCTCGAAGCGCACGCCGGCCACCTCGACCTCGCCTTCCATCACCCAGGCGCCGCGTTCCTCGTGGTCGGGCAGAGGCAGGGCGGCGCCGGGTGCGAGGCGGGCGTCCGCGTAGAACAGCTCTGACGCGACGGCGACCGGCGCCCGCGCGCCCCAGGCCGCGCCGGCGATCAGGCGCAGCCGCACGCCGCCATCCTCGATCACCGGCAGCGTCGCGCCGGGATGATGGGCGAAGTCAGGCGCCACCTCCTCGCGGTCCTTCGGCAGTGCGACCCAGGACTGGATGCCCGACAGGCGATGCGGGGCCGCGCGCCGTTCCGCCGCGGTCCGCTCGGAATGCGCGATGCCGCGGCCCGCCGTCATCCAGTTCACGTCGCCGGGCGCGATGGGCTGCTCGGTGCCGAGGCTGTCGCGATGCAGGATCTCGCCCTCGAACAGGTAGGTGATCGTCGAGAGGCCGATATGCGGGTGCGGGCGCACATCGACGCCCTTGCCGGTCAGGAACTCGCCCGGTCCCATCTGGTCGAAGAAGATGAAGGGGCCGACCATCTGGCGCTCCTTCGCCGGCAAGGCGCGGCGCACCTCGAAGCCGCCGATGTCGTGGGTGCGCGGCAGCAGCACGGTCTCGAGGCCTGCCGGCAGCGGATCGGTCGGGTCGGTCGCGGTCATCACGGCGCTCTCCTGCTCGGCCCCGAAGATGGGTGCGGTCCGGCATTCCGCGCCATCCGCCGGATGGATGACCGGGATGCCCGGCGCTGATCGCCTGCGCTCAGTCCGGGTTGCTGCGCGTCCAGGCGGCGTCCGCAGCCTCGGGCACGGCGCGGCGGAGCCTCGCGACCACCGCGTCGAGTTCGCCCGGCCTGACGGAACTGCTGACCAGCACGGCCACCAGTTCCGCCTGCCCGCCCTTGCGCCCGTGCTGCTCCCAGGTCGCGACGGGATAGGCGGCCTCGGCCAGCGCCGCGGCCAGCGCCTCGCGCGCCGCGCCCACGCTGGGGTCGGGGACGGTCAGGCTGACAGCGTAGCGCGCCTCGGCCGCCGCATCGCGCAGCGGCAGCCGGTCGATCAGCTTGCCGAGCGGCCGCAGCGCCGTGTTGCAGGCCAGTACGAAGACGGCGAGGCCGATCGCCTGCGCCGGCAGGTTCGCCCCCGCCGCCGCGCCGACCGCGGCCGAGCACCAGACGGTGGCGGCGGTGTTGAGCCCGCGGATGTTGGCGCCTTCCTTCATGATCAGCCCGGCGCCGAGGAAGCCGACGCCGGTGACCACATTGGCGACCACGCGGAGCGCATCCGCCGAGCCGCCGATCTGCAGCCCCATGTCGACGAAGGCCGCCGCGCCGAGCGCCACCAGCACATTGGTGCGCAGGCTCGCGATCCGCTCGCGATACTGCCGCTCCGCCCCGATCAGCGCACCGAGCAGCAGCGCGAGCGCGAGGCTCGCCAGCGTGTCGGACAGGCTGTCCCAGGTGAGCGGCAGGGCCAGGTGCATCGCCGGCGACTATGCCGCCGGATAGGCGATCGCAACCACTTCGATCTCGTCGACGCCGGCCGGCGTGCGGATCCGCCGCGTGTCGCCGACCCTCGCGCCGAGCAGGGCGCGGGCGACAGGCGCGACCCAGGAGATGCGCCCGGCCTCGGCATCCGCCTCGTCCACACCCACGATGGTGATCGTCACCTCGGCATCGTCGGAGAGGCGCGCATAGGTGACCGTCGCGCCGAAGAAGACCTGGTCGCGCTTCGGCTGCGCCGCCGGGTCCACCACCTGCACGCGCTCCAGCCGCTTGCGGAGGAAGCGGACGCGCGCGTCGATCTGGCGAAGCCGACGCTTGCCGTACTGGTAGTCGGCATTCTCCGACCGGTCGCCGAGCCCCGCGGCCCAGGACACCACCTCGACCACCTTCGGCCGCTCCTCCTCCCACAGCCGGCGCAACTCCTCCCGCAGCGCCTGCGCGCCGGCCGGCGTCATGTAGAAGGGCGTGCCGGGCGGCAGGCCGGGCGGGCCTTCGTCCTCGTCGTCCTCGTCGTCAGCCATCGCGCGAAGGCGCGTGCGCATCGGGCTCGAGCAGGGCATCCCGCGCGGCCAACCAGCTGTCCCGATCCGGCGCGCAGATCAGCCCGCCCGCCCGGGCGCGCGCGGGATCGTAGGGCCTCCCGTCGAATTGCGCGGCGTAGCCGCCCGCCTCGGCATGGATCAGCCAGCCCGGCGCGTGATCCCAGGGCATGAGCTTGTTGTAGACCAGCAGATGCGCATGCCCGCCAGCCGCTAGGCGGTACTCATGCGCCGCACAGCGATAGTTCAGCGTTGCCGCGAGGCGCGGCAGCCGTGCCGGCACGCGGGAGCGCAGCGGCTCCGGCATCCAGCCCCAGGAGACCGCGCCGACCATCGCCGCCACCGGCACCGGCGCGGCGACGCGGAGCGCGCCATGCGTGCGCCCCTCGCTGTCCTCGACCCAGGCCCCTTCCCCGCGCAGCGCGACCGCGGTGTCGTCGCCGAGCGGGTCGTGGATCCAGCCCGCGATGCATTCTCCGCGCAGGAACAGCGCCGCCATGCAGCCGAAGAGCGGCACGCCGGCGGCGAAGTTCGCCGTGCCGTCCACCGGGTCCACCACCACCGCGCACTCCGAGCCGGCGAGCCGGTCGAGCAGCGCGGGATCGGCGGCCGTCGCCTCCTCGCCGACCACGACGCAACCCGGCAGCAGCTTCGCGAGCCCCGAGGCGATGACGCGCTCCGCCGCCTCGTCCGCTTCGGTCACGAGATCGAGCGGACCGCTCTTGGCGCGCACCGCGTCGGGTGCGAGGCGGCGGAAGCGCGGCATGATCTCGGTGCGCGCGGCCCCGCGCAGCAGCGCGGCGACCTCGCTCGCGAGGCGCCGGTCGGGGCGCGTCATCCCGCCGATCGCTGCTCGAAGCGCGCGCGGTTGGCCGGCGAGAGCCGCACGGTCAGGCGCACCGCCTCCTCCGCGTCCTCGCGCGACAGCACCTCGCCATGCTCGTAGAGCCAGGCGATGCCAGCGCCATCGGCCGGGGACAGCCGGAACTCCGCCGTCTCCATCCCCGCAGCCAGCCGCTCGTCGAGCGCTGCCCGCAGCTTCTCGAGCCCGTCGCCGGTCAGCGCGGAGACCGCGATGGTGTTCTCGAGCTGCGGCACGGCATCGGCCCCGCCCATCAGGTCGGCCTTGTTCAGCACCTCGACGACGCGCGAGGCCCAGTCGGGATCGAGCGGCGCGTCCGGCCCCTCGGCCATCTCTGTCAGCACCTTGACGACATCGGCGCGCTGCGCGGCGCTGTCCGGATGCGCGGCGTCGCGCACATGCAGGATGATGTCGGCGGCCGCCACTTCCTCGAGCGTCGCACGGAAGGCCTCGACGAGCTGCGTCGGCAGTTCGGAGATGAAGCCCACCGTGTCGGAGAGGATCACAGTCCGCCCGGAGGGCAGCCGGATCGCGCGCATGGTGGGATCGAGGGTGGCGAAGAGCTGGTCCTGCGCATAGACGCCCGCGCCGGTCAGCGCGTTGAAGAGCGTCGACTTGCCGGCATTGGTGTAGCCGACGAGTGCGACGACCGGATAGGGCACGCGCTCGCGCGCCTTGCGGTGCAGCCCGCGCGTGCGGCGCACCTGCTCCAGCTCCTTCTTTAGCCGAACGATCCGCTCGCCGATCAGCCGGCGGTCGATCTCGATCTGGGATTCGCCGGGGCCGCCGAGGAAGCCGAAGCCGCCGCGCTGGCGCTCAAGGTGGGTCCAGCTGCGCACCAGCCGCGTGCGCTGGTAGTCGAGATGCGCGAGCTCGACCTGCAGCGCGCCTTCCTTGGTCCGCGCGCGCTCGCCGAAGATCTCGAGGATCAGGCCGGTGCGGTCGATGACCTTGCAGCCCCAGGCACGCTCCAGGTTGCGCTGCTGGACGGGGCTGAGCGCGGCATCCACGACGACGACCGTCACGCCGTGCCGCTCCACCGCCTCCTTCACCATCTGCACCTGGCCCTCGCCGAGCAGCGTCGAGGGCCGCGCGGCACGCAGCGGATGGATGCCGGTATGGACGATGGTCAGGCCGATGGAGGCCGTCAGTCCGACGGCTTCGGCGAGCCGCGCCTCGGCCGCGCGGGAGCCCGCGCCGTCCATCCGGCCGGCGCGCTCATGCGGGAGGATGACGGCGGCCTTGGTGGGCCCCCGCTCCTCCTGGCGCTCGTTGCTATTCGCCGCGACCGACAGGGTTCACCTCGCGGCCGAGGGTGAGCCGGCCTTCCCGCGGCGCCGCCCCGGCCTCGGCCGGCGCGGCCGCC
>NZ_JAKJIB010000268.1 GCF_021864505.1 Falsiroseomonas oryziterrae | reverse complement strand
AGCTGCGTGCTGGCGGGCGTGGCGGGCGCCGCCCTGCTCTTCGCCGTCGCGCACCTGCCGGCGCTGGGCGCCGCGGGCGCGCCGCCCGGGGCGGGCGCCGTGCTCCGGACGCTGCTGGCGAATGCGCTGGCAGGCCTTGTCTTCGGCTGGCTCTTCGCGCGCCGCGACCTGCTGGCGGCGGTTCTGGCCCATGGCGGGGCCCATCTGGGCTTCGCCGCCGCCGCACTGGTCGTGTGGGGAGTGGCGTGAGGCTGCCCGTTCTCGTGATGCGCTCCGCTCCCGGCCGACCTGCTGGTCGGCCTGCCGGCTGACGGCTCGGTCGATTTCCGTCGCGGCCGGCGCCATGTTCCTGTTATGATCTTTCCTGCTGCCACCCTTCCCACGCCCTCTCCTCCCAACCCTCTCCGCCGCAAGGAGGGCGGGAAAGTGCCAAAGCGGCCGGCGCCAGGATCCGCGCCGGATCAATCGCTTGGCTCGCCCACCGACAGCCCCGACGCGCCAAAGCCGCTTTACTGTCCAGAGACCCCTTCGAGACCACGCCCCCATGTCCTGCGACCCCGGCGAGACCGTCGGCGCCTTCCTCTGCCAGGCCGGCCAGGTCTTGCGCGCCGCCGCGATCGAGAACCCGCGCCTCGAAGCCCGGCTGCTGCTCGGCCACGCCATGGCCACCACCGCCGAGGCGCTGCTGCGCGACCCCGGCGCCCCCGTCCCGCCCGCCGCCGCCGCCCGCTTCCGGGCCGCGATCGAGGCCCGCCTCGCCGCCACCCCCGTCGCGCATATCGTTGGAACGCAGGGATTCTGGACCCTCGACCTCGGCGTCTCCCCCGCCACCCTGATCCCTCGCCCCGACACCGAGACCCTGGTCGAGGCGGCGCTGGAGATTTGTCCGAAACACGCGGCGCTGCGCATGCTCGACCTCGGCACCGGGACGGGCTGCCTGCTGCTGGCGATTTTGTCCGAACGGCCCAACGCCTTCGGCATCGGCGTGGACCTGGTGCCCGCGGCCGCGGCGCTGGCCGCCGCCAATGCCCGGCGCAACGGGCTGGCTGGCCGCGCGGCCTTCCTGGCCGGGGACTGGGCCCAGGCGCTGGCCGGGCGGTTCGACCTCGTGGTCTCCAACCCGCCCTACATCGAGTCGGGCGCGATCGCCGGGCTGATGCCGGAGGTCGCCCGGCACGAGCCGCGCTCGGCCCTCGATGGCGGGGCGGACGGGCTCGACGCCTATCGTCACTTGGCCGCGATCCTGCCCGGGCTGCTCGCCCCGGGCGGGGCCGCCGTGCTGGAGCTCGGCGCCGGCCAGCGGGGGGCGGTGGAGGCGCTCGCGCTCGGCGCGGGGCTGCGCCCGGCGGGCTGCCGGGCCGATCTGGGCGGGATCGAACGTGCCTTGGTTTTGCGGTCCGCCGCCTGACCCGGCAGAAAAAACCCATTGGCGGCCGCGCCCGGCGGCATTAGGTTGCTAGCGCGTCCCGGGCTGCCTTGGCAGCCTGGCAGCGTCGGTCGCACCGGTCTGCCGCCTGTTCGGCAGCCCCAGCCCCGGCGGTCGCAGCGATGAAACCCGGTGATAGCGCGTTCCCGGACGGGATGATCCCGCCCGTGGCGCCTTTGCGAGACGGCGAACGCCCGACAGATGAACATGAAGCGCATGCGCGGCCGCGGCGGTCATCGCCATGGCGGCGGGGGTGGCGGCGGTTTCCGCCACGGCGGCGGCGGAGGGGGCGGCAGCGGCCACCAGCCGCTGAACCGCAACCACGTCTTCGACAGCAACGGTCCGGACATCCGCCTGCGCGGCACCGCGCAGCAGCTCTTCGAGAAGTATCTCCAGCTCGGCCGCGACGCGACGGGCGCCGGCGACCGGGTGATGGCCGAGAGCTACTTCCAGCACGCCGAGCACTACTTCCGCATCCTGAACGCCATGAACCAGGCGCAGCAGGGCCAGCACCAGCAGCACCAGCAGCGTCGTTTCCAGAACGGCCCCGAGCAGGAGGCGCCCGAGGCCGGCGACCAGCCCGAGGTCAGCGGCCAGGCGAACGGCCATGCGCCGGACGGCGAGCCCGAACTGGCCGCCGAGCGGCCGGATCCGCGCCAGCAGGATTGACGCGCCGGGAGGGACTTACCCCTCCCCTCACGCCGCTCAGTCGAGCAGTTCCAGCGCATCGCCCACCGCGATGCGCCCTCCCTCGAGCACCTCCGCATAGACGCCCATGTCGGCGTGGCCGTAGTGCTGGCGTAGCCAGCGCGGCACCAGCGCGTCGCGCTCGGCGGTGCCGGGGTTCACCTCCGTGGCCGCGCAGCGTTGCGTGCGCTTGAAGACGCGCAACCGCGCGCCGCCGAGCAGGATCTCCCGCCCGACCCAGTCAAGCTCAGCGAAGGCGGCGGCGCCCGAGAACAGGATGTTGCCCCGGAAGCGCAGCGGGTCGAGCACCATCCCGGCGCGCGCCCCGAGGTCCGCAACCGACGCCATGCCGATCAGCGACACCGCCTTCTGCGGGATGTCGGTGAAGGCGTGGCCGGGCACCTCCGCGAGCCGCAAGGCGCCGCGCGCCTCCTCGCCCAGGAAGGCGGTGATCCATTCCGCTGCCGCTTGCCTCCCTGCCTCGGCCGAGAGATCGGCGAGTAGCGGCGGCTGTCCCTCGGCCCGCAGGGCCAGCGTGTTGGTCCTCGGATCGAAGGCGGCATGCACGGCGGCCGCGCGCGCATTCACGGCGAGACAGGCGAAGTTGCGCTTTGGCAGCCATTTCGGATCGGCCGGGTCGAAGGGGCTGTCGCCCTGCGCGAAGGCGAAGCGCCGGTCGCCAGGCAGGCCCTCCGCGGCCTCCAGCATCACCTCTTCGAGAAGCTCGGGCGAGAGACCCTTCACCGGAAAGCGGGTGATCCGCTCGATACGCATGCGTCGCCCCTTGAACCGCGCTGCTGCCGGATACCACTATTTCGGGAAGAGGTGACCTTCCGCCGCCCGATCGGGGACGGAGGGCCCAGGTCCGCTCAAGAGAGGGATCAAGAGGATGGACATCGAGAAGTTCACGGATCGCGCCCGCGGGTTCCTGCAGGCCGCGCAGACCATCGCGATCCGCGAGTACCACCAGCGCGTCACGCCCGAACACCTGCTGAAGGCGCTGCTCGACGACGAGCAGGGCGCCGCGGCCGGGCTCATCCGCAATGCCGGCGGCGACCCGAACCGCGCGAAGCAGGCCATCGAGGCCGAGTTAGCGAAGCAGGCCAAGGTCTCGGGCGGCGGCGCCGGCCAGCCCCAGTTCACGCCGGAGATCATCCGCGTCCTCGACGCCGCGCAGCAGGCATCGCAGCGCGCCGGCGACGAGTTCGTCGCGCAGGACCGGCTGCTGCTGGCACTGGTCGCGGTGGAGAGCCCGGCGGCGCGCGCCCTGCGCTCGGCCGGCGTCGAGCCCGCGAAGCTCGAGAAGGCGGTGGCCGAGCTGCGCAAGGGCCGCACCGTCACCAGCCAGAACGCCGAGGACCAGTTCGACGCGCTGAAGAAATACGCGCGCGACATCACGGAGGCCGCGAAGAACGGCAAGCTCGATCCGGTGATCGGCCGCGACGAGGAGATCCGCCGCACCATCCAGGTCCTCGCCCGCCGCACCAAGAACAACCCCGTCCTGATCGGCGAGCCGGGCGTCGGCAAGACCGCGATCGTCGAGGGCCTCGCGCTGCGCATCGCCAAGGGCGACGTGCCGGAGGCGCTGAAGGACAAGCGCGTCATGGCGCTCGACCTCGGTGCCATGGTCGCCGGCGCCAAGTATCGCGGCGAGTTCGAGGAGCGCCTGAAGGGCGTCCTCAAGGAGGTCGAGGAAGCCGCCGGCGACATCATCCTCTTCATCGACGAGATGCACACGCTCGTCGGCGCGGGGAAGGCCGATGGCGCGATGGATGCCTCGAACCTGATCAAGCCGGCCCTTGCCCGCGGCGAGCTGCATTGCGTGGGTGCGACCACGCTCGACGAGTACCGCAAGCATGTCGAGAAGGACGCGGCGCTGGCGCGTCGCTTCCAGCCCGTCTTCGTGGGCGAGCCGAGCGTGGAGGACACGATCTCCATCCTGCGCGGCATCAAGGAGAAGTACGAGCTGCACCACGGCGTGCGCATCACCGACGGCGCGCTCGTCGCCGCGGCGACGCTCTCCAACCGCTACATCACCGACCGCTTCCTGCCCGACAAGGCGATCGACCTTGTGGACGAGTCCGCCTCGCGGCTGCGCATGCAGGTGGACAGCAAGCCCGAGGAGCTGGACGCGGTGGACCGCGACCTCATGCGCCTCAAGATCGAGCGCGAGGCGCTGAAGAAGGAGGACGACGCGGCGTCGCGCGACCGCCTGCAGCGGCTGGAGAAGGAAGTGGCGGAGCTCGAGGAGCGCTCGCGCGAGCTGACGCAGCGCTGGGAGGCGGAGAAGTCGAAGGTCGTCCAGAGCCAGAAGGTGAAGGAGGAACTCGACAAGGCGCGGACAGAAGTGGAGCTCGCGCAGCGCCGCGGCGACCTGGCGAAGGCGTCCGAGCTGCTCTACGGCACCATCCCCTTCCTCGAGAAGAAGCTGGCCGAGGCCGGCGACAGCGACGGCCGCCTGGTGAACGAGGCGGTGACGGAAGAGGGCATCGCCTCCGTCGTCAGCCGCTGGACCGGCATCCCGGTCGAGAAGATGCTCGAGGGCGAGCGCGCCAAGCTGATGAAGATGGAGGACCAGCTGCGCACCCGCGTGGTCGGGCAGGAGGAGGCGCTCGAAGCCGTCTCCAAGGCCGTGCGCCGTGCGCGGGCGGGGCTGCAGGATCCGAACCGCCCGATCGGCAGCTTCCTGTTCCTTGGCCCCACGGGCGTCGGCAAGACCGAGTTGGTGAAGGCTGTGGCGAGCTTCCTCTTCGACGACGATCGCGCCATGACCCGGATCGACATGTCCGAGTACATGGAGAAGCACTCCGTCGCGCGGCTGATCGGCGCGCCTCCGGGCTATGTCGGCTACGACGAGGGCGGCGCGCTGACGGAAGCGGTGCGGCGCCGACCCTACCAGGTGATCCTCTTCGACGAGGTCGAGAAGGCGCATGACGACGTCTTCAACGTGCTGTTGCAGGTCCTCGACGACGGGCGGCTGACGGACGGGCAGGGGCGGACGGTGGATTTCCGCAACACGATGATCGTGCTGACGTCCAACCTCGGCAGCCAGGCCATCGCGGAGCTGCCGGAGACGGCGGATGTCGAGCAGGCGCGCCCGGCCGTGATGCGGGCGGTGCGCGAGCGGTTCCGGCCGGAGTTCCTGAACCGGCTGGACGAGATCGTGCTGTTCCGTCGCCTCGCGCGCGGGGACATGGCGGCGATCGTCGACATCCAGCTTGCGCGCCTGCTGAAGCTGCTGGCGGACCGGCAGATCACGCTGGAGCTCGACGCCGGCGCGCGGGAGTGGCTGGCGGAGGCGGGCTACGATCCGACCTACGGCGCGCGGCCGCTCAAGCGCGTCATTCAGCGCAGCCTGCAGGACAAGCTCGCGGGGCTGCTGCTGGAAGGCCGCGTGAAGGATGGCGACCGGCTGCGCGTCACCGCGGGGCCGGACGGGCTCGAGGTGATGCCGGCCGGCGTGGAATCGGAGCGTGCGGCGGCATGATGCGGAGGCGGGCGCGTCAAGCATGCAGCATCGGATGGCTGCCATGACGCGCCCCCACCGTCATCGCGTTGACACCGGCCGGCGGGGCTCATAGATAGCGCCTCGCCGACGCGGTCCACGGACTCGCCGGTTCGCCGAAAAGGCAGGGCTTGAACACAGCGGCTTCGGCCGCTATCTTCGTCGCCCTCGCCGCGGAATCGGCGGATCCCATCACCGATGAGGTGGTGCCCCTGGTTGGGCGACTGGCCCGGGGTGAGGGATTTGTTCTTTCAAACTGTGTATCTGCGAGGGAAGTAGTTGGTCTGGTGACCTGCTTCTGCTGACGAGCGCTGTGTGATTACGGCGTTGGGTTGGTGGGAAGGGTGGCCGGACGGAGATGTTGGTGTTTGTGT
>NZ_JAKJIB010000267.1 GCF_021864505.1 Falsiroseomonas oryziterrae | reverse complement strand
GCGAGCCGGCGGAGCCCGCCGGCGGCCGCGCCGATCGCGACCTGCTCGCGGAGACGCTGCGCGACCTCGACGGCCCAGGCGCCGGCGCACCGGGAAGGGCCGTCGCGGCGGCGCGGCAGGCCGATGGCGGGCGCGACCTCGACGACCTGCCCGAGATCGCCACGCTGCCGCAGCCGCAATACGCCAGCCTGGCCGACCTGCTCGGCTGAACGCTCAGTAGGGGATCTTGTCGGGCTTCGCCGCCCAGGCCTGGAACACCTCCAGCGCCTCGGCGGCGAGCAGGCGGCGCATTGGCAGGCTGCGCGTCTCGATCGCCTTCGGGACCTCGTCGTAGAGCCACTGGTCGTCGAAGCCGATCGCGGCCGCGTCGTCGCGGGCGTTGCCGAAGACCACGGCGTCGAGGCGGGCCCAGTAGGCGGCGGCGAGGCACATCGGGCAGGGCTCGCAGCTCGTGTAGAGCGTCGCACCCCGCAGGTCGAAGCGGCCGAGCGCGGTGCAGGCGCGGCGGATCGCCACGATCTCGGCATGGGCGGTCGGGTCGTTGGTGGAGGTGACCTGGTTCCAGCCCTCGGCGATCACCTGGCCGTCCTTGACGACCACTGCGCCGAAGGGGCCGCCCGCGCCGCCCTCCATGCCGCGGCGCGACAGCGCGATGGCGTGGCGCATGAACGCCGCTTCGTCAGTCTCACGCATCTCGACGCTGTCCCGGCCAGGCCCTTATCTGCATCGAGGAGGTATCGGCATGCGGCTCGACCTGTCCATCCTCGACCAATCGAGCGTCGCCTCGGGCCGCAGCCCGGCCGAGGCGATCCGGGAGACGCTGGCGCTCGCGCAGCTCGCGGATCGCTGGGGCTACCGGCGCTACTGGCTGGCCGAGCACCACAACAGCGCCTCGCATGCGGGAACCGCGCCCGAGATCCTGATCGCGGCGATCGCCGCGACGACGCAGCGCATCCGCATCGGCAGCGCGGGCGTGATGCTGCCGCACTACTCGGCGCTGAAGGTGGCGGAGCAGTTCCGGGTGCTGGAAGCGATCGCGCCGGGGCGCATCGACCTCGGCGTCGGCCGCGCGCCGGGCAGCGACGGGCGCACCGCCTTCGCGCTCAACCCGAACGCCAACGAGGCGGCGGAGCGGTTTCCCCAGCAGGTCGGGGAGCTGATGGGCTGGCTCGGCGACGGGCTGCCGGTGAACCATCCCTTCGCCGCCGTTCGCGCGCAGCCGGAGGGGCCGACGCGGCCCGAGCTGTGGATCCTCGGCAGCAGCGATTTCGGCGCGCAGCTCGCGGCCTATTTCGGCCTGCCCTACTGCTTCGCGCATTTCATCACCGACGGGCGCGGCAGCGAGGAAGCGATGGCGATCTATCGCGACGGCTTCCGGCCGCAGCAGGCGCCGGGGCGGCTCGCGGCGCCGCATGGTGCGCTCGCCGTCTTCGCGCTGACGGCGGGGACCGAGGCGGAGGCGTGGCGGCTTTTCAAGTCGCGCGAGCTCTGGCGGCTGTCGCGCGACCGCGGCGTCTATCCGCCCCTGCCGAGCGTGGAGGAGGCGGAGGCCTACGCCTATTCCGCCGAGGAACAGGCGAAGGTGGAGCGCATGCGGCAGCGGGCCATCGTCGGCGCGCCGGAGCAGGTGCTGGCGAAGCTGCGCGATGTGGCGGCCGCGCATGGCGCGGCGGAGGTGGCGGTGCTGACGCCCTGCCACGACCCGGCGGCGCGGCAGGCGAGTTTTCGCCTGTTGGCCGAGGCGAACGCGGCGCTGCCGGCGGCGGCGTAAAGCCACTTTACCGCTTTGGTGCTTTGGCGTCGCGGGCCCGGTTTCGGACAAACGGCCGGGCCGGCCGCCCGCATGTCGGTTTCGGACAAACTCGCCGGAGCGTCGCCGGGGCGGTCGCTTCGGACAAATCGGTCGGGCGCCGGCGCGGTGCGCGTTTCGGACAAATCGGCGGCTCCCGGACTGCGGGGCGGCGGGGCGGATGACGGCCGGTGGCCGGCCATGTCAAAGAGCGCAGCCAGCGTGACAGGAATAATATCCTGAGTCCAGACTGAAGCCGGCCTGCGCGCCGCTTCCGCCAAGCTGATGACCGCCGACGAACCGGATGGGCGCTGGATCGCTTTGACGAATCAGCTTCCGCCAGGTGCGGGCGCGAGGACCGCCATGAGGACGATCAGCAGCATCACCGTCGCGGCGCTCCTGGCCGCCGGGCTTGGCGGCGCGCCCCTCGGCCGCGCGCAGGCGCCGGCCGGGCCGCACGACGACACGCACCATCCCGACGAGACGCCGCCACCGCCCGCGCCGGCACCCGCGCGCCCGACGCCCGGCATGGGGATGGGCATGGGAATGGGCATGGCCGGCCCCGGCGGCATGCGAGGCGGCATGCCGGGCGGCGAGATGGATCGCATGATGCAGATGATGCGGATGGCGCAGGAGCGCGGCGGCGCCGCGGACATGCACCTCCGCCGCATCGAAGGGCTGCTCGGCTATGTCAGGGCGGAACTCCGCATCACCGAGGCGCAAGCCGCGCAGTGGACCGCCTTCGCCGACGCGGTCCGGGCGCAGTCCCAGGGGCTCCGCGCGGCGATGCGGACCGCCATGGTGGAGGATCCGCGCCCGGCGCCCGCGCCGCAGCAGATGGCGCGACGGATCGCCTTCCTTTCCGCCATGCTCGAGGCGATGCGCGGCGTCGCGGCCGCCGCTGGTCCGCTCTATGCCGTGCTGTCGGAGGAGCAGCGCCGCACCGCCGACGAGCTGATGGCGGAGCATGTCCGCGCCATGCGGATCGGAATGCCCTGAGATGGCGCCGGCCCCGCACGCCACGGCGACGACCCGGCCGCGCTGGTGGCGAACGCCGACCGGCATCGCCGCCGTCGGCATCGCCGCCGTGGTGGCCTTCTACGTCCTGCGGGAGCATTGGGGTCACGCGCTCGGCCTGCTGCCTTACCTGCTGCTGCTGGCCGGTCCGCTGGCGCATCTCCTCGGGCACCGCGGGCATGGGCGGCACCACGGCGGCACGCGCGGCGCCGGCGGCGGGGACTGACCCGGATGGGCGCGGCAGGACATGTCCACGGTCGGCACGACGGGGCCGACGGGCATCGTCGCCCGGATGAACCGACGGACGGAGCCACGCGCACGGCGACGGACCCGGTCTGCGGGATGACGGTCGATCCCGCCGTCACGCCGCACCATGCGGAGCATGCCGGCACGACCTTCCACTTCTGCTCCGCCGGCTGCCGGACCAAGTTCATCGCCGACCCGGCGCGCTTCGTGCACCCGCAGACGCCGCGGCGCGCCGATCCCAAGCCGGCGCTGCGCGCCGAGCCGGTGCCGGCCGGCACGATCTACACCTGCCCGATGCACCCGCAGATCCGGCAGCCCGGCCCCGGCAGCTGCCCCATCTGCGGCATGGCGCTCGAACCCGAGATGCCGACCGAGGCGACCGGCCCCAACCCGGAACTCGTGGACTTCACCCGCCGCTTCTGGATCGGGCTCGCGCTCACCGTGCCCCTCATCCTGCTGGAGATGGGCGGGCATCTCACCGGGCTGACCCACCTCCTCGGCGGGCCGCGCATCGGCAACTGGATCCAGCTCGGCCTGGCGACACCCGTGGTTCTCTGGGCGGGCTGGCCCTTCTTCGCGCGCGGCTGGGCGAGCCTGCGGAACCGCTCGCTGAACATGTTCACGCTGATCGCGCTCGGCACCGGCGTCGCCTGGATCTTCAGCGTCGCCGCGACCGTCGCACCCGGCCTGTTCCCCGCCGCCTTCCGCGCGCCGGACGGATCGGTCGCGGTCTACTTCGAGGCCGCCGCGGTCATCGTCGTGCTGGTCCTGCTCGGCCAGGTGCTGGAACTGCGCGCGCGGGAACGGACGGGCGGCGCGATCCGCGCGCTGCTCGACCTCGCCCCGCCGACGGCGCGGCGCATCGGCCCGGATGGCGCGGAGGAGGAGGTGCCGCTGGCGCATGTCCATGTCGGCGACCGGCTCCGCGTGCGGCCCGGCGACAAGGTGCCGCTCGACGGCGAGGTGCTCGAAGGCCGGTCCAACGTGGACGAGAGCATGGTCACCGGCGAGCCGATCCCGGTGCCCAAGGCGGCCGGCGCCCGCGTGGTCGGCGGCACGCTCAACGGCCAGGGCAGCTTCGTCATGCGGGCCGACCGCGTGGGGCAGGACACGGTGCTCGCGCAGATCGTGCGCATGGTCGCCGGCGCGCAGCGCTCCCGCGCCCCGATCCAGCGGCTGGCCGACCAGGTCTCGGGCTGGTTCGTGCCGCTCGTCGTGGCCGTCGCGGTGCTCGCCTTCCTCGCCTGGTCGGTCTGGGGACCGGAGCCGCGCCTGACCTTCGGGCTGATCGCCGCGCTGACCGTGCTGATCATCGCCTGCCCCTGCGCGCTCGGCCTCGCCACGCCGATGTCGATCATGGTGGGGGTGGGCCGCGGCGCGCAGGCCGGCGTGCTGATCAAGAACGCCGAGGCGCTGGAGCGGCTCGAGCGGATCGACACGCTCGTCGTGGACAAGACCGGCACGCTGACCCGCGGGCGCCCGGAGGTGGTCGCGGTGGTGCCGGCGCCGGGCATGGCCGAGGCCGAGCTTCTCCGCCTCGCGGCGGGGCTCGAACGCCCGAGCCAGCACCCGCTGGCGGAGGCGGTCGTCCGCGCCACGACCAGCCGGGGCATGGCGATCCCCGCGGTGGAGGGCTTCGACGCGCCGGCCGGCCGCGGCGTCACCGGCACCGTCGAGGGCCGGGCGGTCGCGATCGGCAATGCGCGGCTGATGCAAGAAGCCGGCATCGATCCCGGCAAGCTGGCGGAGGCGGCGGAGCGGCTGCGCGGCGACGGCGCGACGGTGTTCTTCGTCGCCGCCGACGGCGCGCCCGCCGGCCTGATCGCGGTGGCCGACCCGGTGAAGGACACCGCACCCGCGGCGCTCGCCGCGCTGCGGGACGAGGGCGTGCGCGTCGTCATGCTCACCGGCGACAACCGCACCACGGCGGAGGCCGTGGCCCGCCGCCTCGGCATTACCGAGGTGGAGGCGGAGGTGCTGCCCGAGGACAAGCAGCGCATCGTGGAACGGCTGAAGGCGGAAGGCCGGCGCGTCGCCATGGCAGGCGACGGGGTGAACGACGCGCCGGCGCTGGCTGCCAGCGATGTCGGCATCGCGATGGGCACCGGCACCGATGTCGCGATCGAGAGCGCCGGCGTCACGCTGCCGGGCGGCGACCTGACCGGAATCGTCCGCGCCCGCCGGCTGTCGCGCGCGGTGATGCGCAACATCCGCGAGAACCTGTTCTTCGCCTTCGCCTACAACGCCGCCGGCGTGCCGGTCGCGGCCGGGGTGCTCTACCCGTTCTTCGGCATCCTGCTCTCGCCGGTGATCGCCGCGGCGGCGATGGCGCTGTCCTCCGTCAGCGTGGTGGGCAATGCGCTGCGGTTGCGCGCGGCGCGGGTCGGGTAGCGGGTTCCGAGGCTCCGCAGGGTCTGGCCGCCGCGTGATCGCAGGCGTTGTCACGTTCCGGTGAGAGGTGTCACAACGCTGGTTCGTCGGCTGGCAAGCGGCGGCGTGCCGGTCAAGGTTTGGACAGGTTGAAATGGTCGAGTATCTTTAACTTGGATGTGTGCCTGACCGCTGAGCGCATCAGAGATGCCAGCGCCCGCCGTAAGGGGGGCCGCACAACGCTCCACAGTTCGCGGTGCGTGAGGTTCGGACTCGAGGCTGCCAGGCACGGCCTCGAGCGGCCACCGCCCTGGACTGTCACCCTGGATGGCTGATCCGCCCGCACAGGCGCCAGATCTGGAACAACTCCGCCAGGAGCGGGCGGCACTCGCGCACGAGGTCGAGCGGCTGCAAGGGGATCTCGCGGCGGCCCGGCGGCTCGCGGCGCGCCGCGACGAGGCCGCGGCGGCGCGGGAGAGCCGCCATGCGGGTCGCCTAGCGGCGTCCGAGGCGCG
>NZ_JAKJIB010000266.1 GCF_021864505.1 Falsiroseomonas oryziterrae | reverse complement strand
GGGTCACGACGGGCTGGCTCCGTGGCGGCCGGCGCTGCCGGCCGAGGCGCCGAATGGCGCCCGCGCCGCGTGGCGCGAGCCAAGGCCGCGGAGCGGCCGCCCGGCCCCTGAGGGCAAGATACGGCTCATTCGCCCGCCATCCTGACGCCGACCGCGCGCCCGCCCTCGATCTCCAGCACGCGGCCGAGCACGCGCTGGGCGGCACGGCTATGCGTCGCGACGATCGCGGTGCGCCCGGCGCAGAGCCGCCGCAGGCTCTCCAGCACCTCCGCCTCGGTCCCCGGGTCGAGATGCGCGGTCGGCTCGTCCAGCAGCACCAGCGGCGCGTCGCGCAGGAACGCGCGCGCCACCGCGACGCGCTGCGCCTGCCCGCCCGACAGGCCGAAGCCGCCCTCGCCCACCTGGGTGTCGAGGCCGAGCGAAAGATCGCGCGCGAAGGCCATCACCTGCGCCGCCTCCGCCGCCGCCTCGACCTCCGCGTCGGTCGCGTCGGGCCGGGCAAGGCGGATGTTCTCGCGCAGCGTGCCGCGGAAGAGATGCGCGCGCTGCCCGACATAGGAGGACAGCCGCCGGAGCTCGGACGGCCGCAGCAGCGTCGCATCCTGCCCGTTCAGCGCGATGCGGCCCGCATCAGGGCGGCGGAATCCCATCAGGAGGCGGAGCACGCTCGACTTGCCGGCGCCGGACGCGCCCGACAGCACCAGCGTCTCCCCCGGCATGACGCGGAAGGAGAGCCCGTCGAGCGCGGGCGGCCGCGCCGGATCGTAGCGCAGCCGCACATCGGTGAAGGTCACCACGACCTTGGGCGGCATCGCCTCGAGCCAGAGGCCGGGCGGGCCCTCGGGCTCCGCCAGCAGCGGCGCGAGCTCCGCCGCCGCGCCGCGGGCCGAGAGCTTCTCGTGATAGGCCTGGGAGAAGTTGCGGAGCGGCGTGAAGAAGGCCGGCACCAGCAGCAGGCAGAAGATCGCCGCCACCGGATCCGGATGCCCGGCGCCGAGGATCGCGCCGTGCCGGATCGCGAGGCAGGCGATCGCGCCCGCCGCCAGCACCTCGAGCGAGGCGGAGGAGAGGAAGGCGACGCGCAGCACCTTCATCGTGCGCGTGCGCAGCTCCGCCGCGGCGGTCGACAGCGCCTGCGCCTCGGCGTCCTGCCGGCGGAACAGCACCAGCGTCGGCAGGCCGCGCATGCGGTCGAGGAAGCGGCCCGAGAGACGCCCGAGCGCCTCGAACTGCCGGCGGCTCGCCTGCGCCGCGCCGATCCCGGTCGCGGCCATGGCCACCGGCACGAGCAGCCCGGCGACGCCGAGGATCAGGCCGCTGGTCGGGTCGGCCATCGCGGCGGCGCCCGCCACCATCGCCGGTCCCGCCACGGCGAGCACAGCGGCCGGCAGCCAGCGCGTGAGGAACCCCTCCATCGCCTCGATCCGGTCCACGACGAGCGCCGCCCGCTCGCCCACCGGACGCGGGTCCGAGGGGCCATCCGCCAGCAGCCTCGCGAAGCTGGCCTCCCGCAGCCGCGCCTTGGCGGCCTCCCCCGCCGCCACAAGGGCGCGCTCCTGCGCGACGCCGAGCCCGGCCGAGAGCGCAACCAGCGCCGCCGCCAAGGCGAGTTCCGTCCAGCCGGCCTCGCCGAAGCCGAGCAGCCCGGCGATCAGCATGGCGAAGAGCAGGGCCTGCGCGATACCGGCCGCCAACTGGGCAAGGCCGAGCGCAAGCGGCAAGGCCAGCCGCCCCCGCGCCTCCTTCGCCTCGCGCCGCAGCAGCGCATCGGCTGCCCGGTCGCTCTCCTTCCCCACCCGAGACATATGCCGCCCGACCATAGGCCAGCCGGCCGCCCCGGTCATCCCAGGATGTCAGCCCCGCCTGACACTCGGGGGCGACCCGCCGGCGCCGGGACTTGCCCAGCCGCGCCGCCGGGCGCACCTCCCGCAACGAGCCCAGCGGCGAAGGACCCCATGCTGCCCACCCACGGACGCTACGACTACGCCGCCTGGCGCGGCCGCACGCCCTATGCCTGGCCGAACGGCGCGAAGCTCGCGGTCTATCTCGGCGTCAACCTCGAGCACTTCGCCTTCGGCGAGGGGCTCGGCGCCGAGCTCGCGCCCGGCGGGCCGCAGCCGGACGTGCTGAACTTCGCCTGGCGCGACTATGGCAACCGCGTCGGCGCCTGGCGGCTGCTCGACCTGCTCGACGAGCTGCAACTGCCGGCCACGGTGCTGCTGAACAGCGCGATGTACGACTATGCGCCGTCGCTGGTCGCCGCCCACCGCGCGCGCGGCGACGAGATGGCCGGCCATGGCCGCACCAATTCAGAGCGCCAGTCGGTCTTGCCCGAGGCCGAGGAGCGGCGGCTGATCGCGGAGTCCACCGCCGCCATCGCGCTGCACGAAGGCCGCGCGCCGCGCGGCTGGCTCTCCCCCTGGATCGCGGAGAGCCGCGAGACCCCCGACCTGCTGGCCGAAGCCGGCTACACCTATACGCTCAACTGGTGCGCCGACGACGCGCCGGTCTGGATGCGCACCCGCGGCGGCCCTCTGCTCGCCGTGCCCTACCCGCAGGAGGTCAACGACATACCCGCCGTCGTCGCCCGCAAGGATGGCGGCGACGCCTTCGCACGCATGATCCTCGACGATTTCGAGGAACGCCTGCGCCAGACCGCCGACGGCTTGCCGCAGGTCATGGGCATCGCGCTGCACCCCTACATCGTCGGCCAGCCGCATCGCCTGCGTCATCTGCGCCGGGCGCTGGCCGCCATCGCGCGCGAGCGGGCGCGCGTCTGGATCACCACTGCCGGCGCCGTCTTCGACCATGTCGCCGCGCTGCCAGCCGGCACCGTGCCGGGCTGCCCGCGAGCCGCGAGGGAGCAGGCCGCATGATCCGCCGAGCCGCCCTCCTTCTCCTCGTCGCGCTGGCCGCCTGCGCCAGCCCGCCCGCTGGGCCGCCGGTGCAGACCGTCGCGGCGGTGGACCTCACCCGCTACGCCGGCACCTGGTACGAGATCGCCCGCTTCCCGAATTCCTTCCAGGACGGCCGCGGCCGCAACTGCGTGGCGACCACGGCGACCTACGCGCTCCGCCCCGACGGCCAGGTCGCGGTGGCCAACCGCTGCCTCGATGCCAATGCCGGCAACCGCGAGACGGTCGCGACCGCGACCGCCTACGCCGTCGAGGGCAGCGGCAATGCCCGCCTGCGCGTCAGCTTCTTCTGGCCCTTCTACGGCGACTACTGGGTCATCGGCCTCGATCCCGACTACCGCTGGGCGGCGGTCGGCGCGCCCAGCCGGGAGTTCCTCTGGATCCTCTCGCGCACGCCGCAGATGGCGGCCGGCGACTACGCCGCCGCCGTTGCGGCCGCAGCAGCCCAGGGCTTCGACGTCGCGCGCCTGCAACCGACGCCGCAACCGGCACGCTAGGATCGCGTCCCCGGAGAGCCCGAGATGACCTGGTCCATCCCCCTCGGCCGCGTGTTCGGCACCGAGATCCGCATCCACCTCACCTTCTTCCTGCTGCTCGCCTGGATCGGCTGGGCGCATGGCGCGCGAGGGGGCACGGAGGCGGCGGTCGCGGGGATCGTCTTCATCCTGCTGCTCTTCGGCTGCGTGCTGTTGCACGAATTCGGCCATTCGCTGGCCGCCCGCCGCTACGGCATCGCCACACCCGACATCACGCTGCTGCCGATCGGCGGCGTCGCGCGGCTCGAGCGCATCCCGGAGAAGCCGTCCGAGGAACTGGTCGTGGCGCTGGCGGGGCCGGCGGTGAACGTGGTTATCGCCCTCATCCTGCTCGTCATACTCGGCGGCGTGCCGCCGATCGACATGCTGGCGAACCCGGAGAACGCCGACCACCCGCTGCTCGCACGGCTCTTCTGGGTCAACGTCACCCTCGTCGTGTTCAACATGCTGCCGGCCTTCCCGATGGATGGCGGCCGCGTCCTGCGCGCGCTGCTCGCCACCCGCATGGCGCATCGCCGCGCCACCGACGTCGCGGCGACGATCGGGCAGGTGATGGCCTTCGGCCTCGGCTTCCTCGGCCTCGTCGCGGGCGCGCCGCTGCTCGTCTTCGTCGCGCTCTTCGTCTGGCTCGGCGCCGGCGCCGAGAGCCAGGCGGTGCGCACCCGCGAACTGACCCGCGGGATCCCGGCGCGCGAGGCGATGCTGACCCGCTTCGAGACCCTGCCGGTCTCCGCCTCCGTCGGTGCCGCGGTCGAATTGCTGCTGCAGACGTCCCAGACCGACTTCCCGGTGGTGGACGGCGCCGGGCGGCTGCGCGGCGTCCTGACCCGCTCCGACATGATCCGCGCGCTGCGCGAGGCGGGGCCCGACGCGCCCGTGCTCGACGCCATGCAGCGCGAGGTGCCCACCATCGGCCCGCGCGCCTCGCTCGACGAGGCGATGATGGCGCTGCAGGCCGCGGCCGGGCCGGTCGGCGTCGTCGAGGCCGATGGCCGGCTCGTCGGCCTGCTCACCCAGGAGAACCTGGGCGAGATGCTGATGGTCGAGGCCGCCCGCGGCGCCCGCCGCCCGCCGACGGATGGCCCGCCGCCCAACCCCTGGGCCCGGCCCGCCTGACCGCCACAGAGCCTCGTTCCGTCGACGCCGGTTCCGGCGCATAAGCGGCGCGCTGGAGCCCCGACATGCCCGGATTTGACCTGCTCGTCACCAATCTGCTGTCGCCCATCGTGCTCGCCTTCGTGCTGGGCGCGGTGGCGGGCTTCATCCGCTCCGAGCTCGAATTGCCGGATGCGGTGCTGAAGCTGCTCTCGATCTACCTGCTCCTCTCGATCGGGCTGACCGGGGGACGCGAACTCGCACAGGTGAAGCTCGCCGACGTCGCCGCGCTCTTCGTCGTCGCCGCGGCGCTGACCGTCACGCTGCCGGTCGTCACCTACCTGGTGCTGCGCCGGATCGGCGGCTTCGATATCTCCAACGCCGCGGCAGTGGCGGCGCATTACGGCTCGGTCTCCACCGTCACCTTCTTCGCCGCCGTCGCCTTCGCCCGCGCCGCCAACACGCCGAGCGAGGGCTACCTGACGGCCGTCGTCGCCATCATGGAATTCGCCGTCGTCCTCTCGCTCGCCATCGCGCGCTTCGCGATGGGCCGCGCCGCCGGCAATTTCCGCTTCGGCGAGCTGCTGCTCGACACGCTGCGCGGGCGCGGCATCCTGCTGCTCTCGGGCGGGATGCTGATCGGCTATGTCGCGACCGACGCCGACTGGCGCCGCATCGCGCCGTTCTACGAAGGCCTCTTCCGCGGCTTCCTGATGCTCTTCCTGCTGGAGATGGGCATGACCGCGGCCCGTCAGATCCGGCAGTTCGCGCAGGTCGGCGTCTTCATGACCGGCTTCGCGATCCTGGCACCCATCTTCTTCGGCACGCTCGGCGTCTATGCCGGCTGGGCCGTGGGGCTCTCGCTCGGCGGCGCCTTCGTGCTCGGCGCGATCACGGCCAGCGCCTCCTACATCGACGCGCCCGCCGCCTGCCGCGCCGCGCTGCCCGATGCGAGCCCGGGCATCTACCTCACGGCCTCGCTCGGCGTGACCTTCCCATTCAACCTGCTGGTCAACCTGCCGCTGCTCTACATGCTGGCAAGCTGGCTATACGGCTGACGCTCACGCCGCCGCGGCGGGATCCCCTGCCGCGGTCTCGCGGCCCGACCCGGTCAGCGCCACGATCCGCCGCCCGAGCCCGTCGGTGCGGCAGACGATCGCCCCCTGCCCTTCCAGCCATTCGAGCAGCCGCCGCGCGCGCCCGGCCGATCGGCTGCCATAGGCACGCGCGATTTCCTCGTCGGACGGGCAGGCCTCGCCGGCCAGCGCCGCGCGCGCGATCAGCAGGTAGACGCCCTGCGTGTCCTCCGGCAGCGCGGCAGCCTGCGCCGCGACCTCCGGCCAGTCGTCGTCGCCCGCCAGCGCGGCCTCGTCCACGCCGGCGCGCGCCAGCGCCAGCATGCGGCGGAACGCCGGCAGGTCGGGCGGCGTGCCGAGCCGCGCGATCCGGCAGCGTACCAGCAGGTCCTGGTAGAGCACCG
>NZ_JAKJIB010000265.1 GCF_021864505.1 Falsiroseomonas oryziterrae | reverse complement strand
CGACACCGAGCACCAGGCCGGCGACGATGCGGTTCCGGCGCGGGAAGTGGCGGGCCAGCGGCGCGGTGCCGAGCGGCGCCTCGGCCAGCACGGCGCCGCCCTCCGCCGCGATGCGCGCCTGCAGCGCCGCGTTCTCCGGCGGATAGGGTTGGTCGAGCCCGCCGGCGACCACCGCCACCGTGCGCCCATGGGCCTGCAGCGCCCCGAGATGCGCCGCCGCATCCACCCCGCGGGCCAGGCCGGAGGTCACCACGACGCCCGCCATGGTCAGCCCCGCCGCCAATTCCTCCGCGATCCGGCGTCCCGCGGCCGAGGCCGAGCGCGCCCCGACCACGCCCACCTGCCGCCGCGCCAGGACCGAGGCATCGCCGAGCACCGCCAGCACCGGCGGCGCATCCTCGAGCCGCGCCAGCAGGGGCGGGTAGCCCGGCGCGCCCAGATGCAGCACCGCCGCGCCCATCGCCGCGAGGCCGGCGAGTTCACGCTCCGCGGCCTCTGGCGGGCAGGCGACGATCTCGCGCCCCGACCGGGCGGCGAGGCGCGGCAGTGCCGCGAGCGCCCGCTCCGCGCTGCCGTGCTGGTCGACAAGGCGGCGGAAGATCGCCGGGCCGACGCCCTCGCTGCGGGCAAGGCGGAAGCGGGCTAGGGCCTCGCGCGGGTCCATGCGCCCAGCCGATCACGCTCCGGCCAATCCATCAACAATAAGTTGAAGTAAGGCGCCTACTTCTTCGCCCCGAAGCGCGGCTCCGTGCCGGCCATCAGGCGCTCGATGTTCGGCCTGTGCCGCCAGACAATCAGCGCGGCCAGCGCCGCGGCAAACACCGCGAGCGTCGCGTTCCCGAACAGCGCGGCGGCGATCGGCGCGACGGCGCAGGCGGCCAGCGCCCCGGCCGAGGAGATGCGCGTCGCCGCGAAGACCGCGATCCAGGCGAGCAGCGCCACGCCGCCCAGCCACCAGGCGGCGCCGAACAGCACGCCCGCCCCGGTCGCGACCCCCTTGCCGCCCTTGAAGCCGAGCCAGACGGGGAAAGCATGGCCAGCCATCGCCGCGACGCCCGCGACCAGCGCCGCATCCTCGCCCCAGATCCAGCGCGCGAGCAGCAGCGCGGCGAGGCCCTTCAGCGCATCCAGCGCCAGCGTCGCGGCCGCCAGCCCCTTCCGCCCGGTCCGCAGCACGTTGGTCGCGCCGATATTGCCCGAGCCGACGTTGCGGATGTCGCCGAGGCCGGCCGCCTTGGTCAGCACCAGCCCGAAGGGCACCGAGCCCAGCAGGTAGCCGAGCAGCGCCGCGAGGATCAGGCTCATGCGGCGAAGACCTGCCGCCCGGCCTTCCAGGTGCCGAGCACCTTGCCCTCCAGCGCCCGCCCGTCGAAGGGCGTGTTCTGCGCCTTGCCCGGCAGCCTGCCCGCCTCGACGCGCCAGCCGCGCTCGGGATGGAACAGCACCAGGTCGGCCGGCGCGCCCTTCCGCAGCGTGCCGCCCTCGATCCCGAGCAGCTTCGCGGGCTTCGCGCTGAGCAGGTCGAGCCCGGCCAGCAGCGTCAGGTCGCCGCCATGCACGCGGGCGAGCGTGACGCCGAGCAGCGTCGCCAGCCCCGCGCCGCCGGCCTCCGCCTGGGCGAAGGGCAGGCGCTTGTCGTCGGCATCGCGGGGCTGGTGGTCGGAGGCGATGGCGTCGATCGTCCCGTCCTTCAGCGCCGCGATCACCGCCAGCCGGTCGGCCTCGTCGCGCAGCGGCGGCGAGAGCTTGGCATAGGTGCGGTACTCGCCGATCGCCGTCTCGTTCAGGTCGAAATAGGGCGGCGCGGTGTCGCAGGTCACCTTGAGCCCTTCCGCCTTCGCGGCGCGGATCAGGTCGAGCGCCTCCGCCGTCGAGACATGCGCGAAGTGGACATGCCCCTTCGTGATCCTCGCGAGCGCGATATCGCGGGCGATCATCATCGCCTCGGCCGCGCGCGGGATGCCGGGCAGGCCCATGCGCGTCGCGCGCTCGCCTTCCGTCGCGGCGCCGCCGGCGGCCAGGCTCGGCTCCTCCGGATGCTGCACGACGAAGCTGCCGAAGGCGCGGGCGTAGGAGAGAGCCAGGCGCATGGTGCGCGCCGAACCGATGGCGCGCGCGCCGTCGGTGAAGGCGATCGCGCCGGCCTCGCGCAGCAGGCCGAACTCGCTCATCTCCTTGCCCGCGCAGCCGGCGGTGGCGGCGCCGTAGGGCAGGATCGTCACGCAGCCCGTCGCCTCGCCGCGGCGGATGACGAACTGGATCAGCGCGGGATCGTCGAGCGGCGGGTCGGTGTCGGGCAGGGCGCAGAGCGTGGTGATGCCGCCCGCGGCCGCGGCCTGTGCGGCGCTGGCGATGGTCTCCCTGTGCTCGGCGCCCGGCTCGCCGAGCGCGGCCCGCAGGTCCACCAGGCCCGGTGCCAGGCAGGCGCCGCCACCTGCCACGACGGTCGCGCCATCGGGCCGCCCGAGCGACGCACCGTGATCCAGGATGAGGCCGTCGCGGACCAGCAGCTCGCCCGGCGCGTCGAGGCCCGTCGCCGGATCGAGCAGCCGGACATCGGTGATCAGCAGGTCGCCCATGCGCCGGTTATAGACGCGCTCGCGAGTCACGCCATCCGGCCCCTCACGCCGGCCGGGCCACGCGGCCCCGGAGCCGCGCGGCCCAGGCGCCGGCCGTGAGCAGCCAGATGAAGGCCAGCGTCGCCGCCCAGCTCCAGCGGCCGCCCAACGCATCGGCCGGGACGATCCGCGGCGGCGCATCGGGCACGAGGAGCACCGCCACGCTGTCGCCGCGGCGCGGCGCGCGGGCCGGGTCCGCCCAGCTGCCGCCTTGGACCGGCACGGCCCGCTCGGCCCAGGCGACAGTCTGTGTCCCTTCGGGCCATGGCACCGACAGCCGCGCCTCGATGACCCAGGAGCGGCGCCATCGCTGCTCGGCGCCGGTTTCCACGATGGTCGCCGTGGCGGGCGTGCCGCGCAGCGCGACTTCGGCATCGGCCGCGGCCATCAGCGACGCGATCACGGCCGCGCCCGTCATTGCCGCCACCACGACGGACAGCAGGATCCGGGCGCCGCGGCCTCGTGGCCGCATGTCGCCGCTCACGCCGGCCTCAGGCGTTCCGCCGCAGGTTGCGCGACAGCAGGTCGAGCACCGCCATGCGCGCCGCGACGCCCATCTCCACCTGCTCGCCGATCACGCTGCGCGCCGGGTCGTCGGCCACCGCGCTGTCGATCTCGACGCCGCGGTTCATCGGGCCGGGATGCATCACGATCGCATCCGGCTTCGCCCAGGCGAGCTTCTGCGCGTCCAGCCCGTAGAAGCGGAAGAACTCGCGCGCCGAGGGCACCAGCCCGCCCGTCATCCGCTCCTTCTGCAGCCGCAGCATCATGACCACGTCGGCGCCCTCGAGGCCCGTTCGCATCTCGTGATGCACCTCGACGCCAAGCCGCGCGGCCTCGGCCGGGATCAGCGTCGGCGGGCCGACGATGCGCACGCGGGCGTTCATGGTCAGCAGCAGGTGGATGTTCGACCGCGCGACGCGCGAATGCAGCACGTCGCCGCAGATCGCGACCGTCAGCCCCTCCAGCCTTCCCTTACGGCGGCGGATCGTCAGCGCGTCGAGCAGCGCCTGGGTGGGATGCTCATGCGTGCCGTCGCCGGCATTGATCACCGCCGCATCCACCTTCTGCGCGAGCAGCGCCGGCGCGCCGGACTGGCCGTGGCGCACCACCAGCAGGTCGGTCCGCATCGCGTTCAGCGTGGCCGCGGTGTCGAGCAGCGTCTCGCCCTTGTTCACGCTGCTGGTCGAAACCGACATGTTGACGATGTCGGCGCCGAGCCGCTTGCCGGCCAGCTCGAAGCTCGTGCGGGTGCGCGTGCTGTCCTCGAAGAAGAGGTTGATCAGCGTGCGGCCCTTCAGCAGGTCGCGCTGCGTCGTCCCGCGCCGGTTGGCCAGCGCGTAATGGTCCGCGAGGTCCAGCAGCTCGGCGATGTAGGGCGGCTCCAGGCCTTCGATGGCGAGGAGGTGGCGATGGGGGTAGGGCACGGCCGGAGAATAGGCGCCGGGGCCGGGATTCGGCCAGCCGGGGCGCGGTCAGCGCAGCCCGAGCGCCACCCGAAGGCGCCGCGCGTCACTCTCGATCGCCTGGACGCGATGGCCTTCCTGCACCGCGAAGCGCCGCCCGTCGCGCAGCACCAGCCAGCAGCGGAAATAGGGGTCGCCGTCGCTGTCCGTCGTCTGCTCGACCTCCACCGCTTCCGCCGCGTCGCGCGGCAGCACGAGGCGCTGCCGCCTGAACGGCAGGCTCTCGCCCAGCCGCAGCAGGCCGTCGGCGCCGACCTCGGCCCGCACGCGCCGCTGCCGCAGTGCCCAGGCCGCGCCGGCCGCGCCCCCGGCCACGAAGATCGCGAGGATCCCCGCCGTCATCCACCAGGACAGGCCATCCGGCGGGCCGTCGCGCAGCACGAGCCACACCGCGGCAAGCAGCATCGCCCACCAGATGGCCATGAACCACCAGGCGAAGAGCGCGATGTCGTTGCGCAGGACCATGCCCGCGCTTCTACCAGATCACCCCGCCGTCGCGTCCAGCGCGGCCTGCAGCATGTAGGCCGCCGCCGCCGCATCCACGGCCTTCGCACGCTTCGCCCGCGTCATGTCGGCCTCGATCATCGCCCGCTGCACCGCCGCGGTGGACAGCCGCTCGTCCCAGAAGGCGACCGGCAGCCCGGCGGCATCCGCCAGCGCCCGGCCGAAATCCTTGGCCGCCTGCGCGGCCGGGCCGAAGGACCCGTCCATCGACAGCGGCAGCCCTACAACCAGCCCGCCCGCGCCTTCCTTCCGCGCGATGGCGGCCAGCTCCGCCGCCGCCGCGCCGAGCTTCCCCCGCGCCAGCGAGCCGTAGGGCGAGGCGAGCGTCAGCGTCACGTCGGACAGCGCGAGGCCGATCGTCCTGGCGCCGGGATCGACGCCGATCAGCCGCGCCCCGCGCGGCAACCCTGCACGCAGTTCGGCCAGCGGTAGGATGGGCATGGGCCGCACCCACCCCATCCCGCCGCGCCGGTCAAGCGCCGCGCTATCCGACCGGGCGGAGGTGGTTGGCCAGCGTCCAGCGGCCGATCCGCTCGCCGAGGTCGAGCCCGTCCACCACGGCGAAGCGGAAATGCAGCCCGGCCATCACCCGGCTGTCCGCATTCTCCGCCGCCGCCGCCGCGAAGCCGGGGAAGCGCCGGACCGGGTTGGCCGGCAGCGCCGTGGTCGAGGTCAGCGCGAAGGGCGTCGCATCGCCGAGCAGCCCCGCCATCACCGCCGCCGCCGCCGCGCCGAGCGCGCTGTGGGTCGAGGGATGGTCCTGGATCGGCGGCGTCGGCAGCAGCGGCTCCCAGGTCGGATCGGCGACGGTGGCCGGGTTGAAATCCTCCGACGCCATGCGGATCGCGGTGACCGGGCGCCACGCATCGTGGTGCAGCTTGGAATCCCAGCCCGCCACATAGGCGTCGGCCAGCGCCATGTTCACCAGCGCGAACAGCCGCAGCCCGTCATGCAGGTCGAGCCCGCGCTCCCGCGTTACCACGCGCGCGACGCGATTCCAGCCGATGTCGGAGAACTCGTACCAGAAATGCGCCAGATGGGTCTGGTCGTCGGTCCTGCGCGCGCCGAGCCGGCCGCCGAGCTGCTTCACCTCCTCGAAGGCGCGCGCATAGGCGGCGCTTTCCACACGCGGCGGCGGAGCCGCGCGGAACTGGCTCGGGGTCCGCAGCGCGAAGGGGCGCAGCCCGGCCCAGTGCGGCGCGAAGAGGAAGTCGAAGCCCGGCGTATGGCGATACGCCCCGACATGGCCGGACGGCACGTAGACGGCCTCCCGCTCGGCGCCGTCCCCGGCGCGGTCGGTGAGGATGGCGTGCGCGGCGAGCGCGCCCAGCACGCGGCCGCGCTCCACCTCGGCGCCCCGGCCAGCCTCGAGCATCGCCTTCGCGAGCTCCGGCGCCAGCGCCGCGGCCTGGGTCGGATAGAGCGCGGCCAGCACGTCATGCGCCGCC
>NZ_JAKJIB010000264.1 GCF_021864505.1 Falsiroseomonas oryziterrae | reverse complement strand
CCCGCCGCGAGAAGCGCCCTCCGCCGCATCCTACCGGAGCGCGGCGGGCGTCGTGCCGCCCGGCAGCGCGGTGGGACGCGCCGCCGTGGTACGCGGCGGCAGCGGCGCCTGCAGCGGCCGCGTGCCGGAGGTGGCGCCGGCGAGATGCCAGGTGAAGTCGCCCGCCACGCCGTCGCGCCGCGGCTTGAAGAAGATGCCGTGCGGGCTGCGGCCGACGCGCAGCGTCTCCCACTGCGGCATCGCATCCGGGCGCGACGGATCCAGCACGGCGACGCGGCCCACCCAGCGCAGCGTCATCCACACGCGCCCCTCGGGATCGAAGGTCAGGCAGTCCGGACCGCCGGGAATGTTCCAGAGGCGGCGCACCTGCATGGTGTCGGGGTCGACCTCCGCCAGCCGGCTGTCCACGCGGCTGGTGGCAAAGAGCGCACGGCCGTCCGGCGAGGGGAAGACGGTGTGCGCGCCGCGCCCGATGGTGAAGGCGCGCGTCACCTCGCGCGTCTCGGGATCGATGCTCGCGAAGTGGTCGCTGCCCATCAGCCCGACCAGCAGCCGGCCGCGATGCCAGATGATGCCCGCCGGCTCCGGCCCGACCTCGACCGACCAGAGCTGCGTGCGCGTCTCCATGTCGAAGGCGATCACCGAGCGGTCGCCCTGCATAGTGATGAAGACGCGCCGGCTGTCCGGCGAGAAGGCGACATGGCTCGGCATGTCACCGGGCCGGAAACGCTGCAGGAGCGTCAGCGTCGCCGCGTCGTAGATGTCCACTTGGTCGCGCCGCAGGCTCGCGATCACCAGGAAGCGCCCGTCGGGGCTGTATTCGAGGTGATAGGGGTTCGAGATCCGCTCCCGCCGCAGGACCTCGCCCGTCCCCGGGTTCATGAAGACCAACTCGTTGCCGCCGGAATCCGCGATCACCAGCTGGCTGCCGTCGGGCGTGAGCACCAGGTGGTGCGGCTCCCGCAGCACCGGCATCCGGCGCACCTCCTGCCGGGTCGTCGTGTCGATGATGCTGACCGAGGCCTCGCCCGAGTTCAGCACGTAGAGCAGGTCCGCGCGCGCCGCCGGGGCAAGCACCAGCGCGCCCGCACAGGCGAGGAGGAGGAACAGGAGACGGGTGCGCACCGGCGTGCCTCTGGGTGGCTTTTCGGGGCCGAGATTTCCCCCGCGCGGGTCGGATTGTCCAGCACGCTCGGATGGCGGCGGCCCGAAACCGCCGTCACCCGATCCGATGACGCATCATCGCGGCCGCAATGTGCCCGCCGGTGCAATCACTCCTTCGGCTGGAAGGCCAGCGACACACCGTTCATGCAGTAGCGCTCCCCGGTCGGCGGCGGGCCATCCGGGAAGACATGGCCGAGATGCCCGCCGCAGGTCGCGCAATGCACCTCCGTCCGGGTCATGAAGAAGGAGCGGTCGGTGCGGGTCGCGACCGCCCCCTCGATCGGCTTCCAGAAGCTCGGCCAGCCCGTGCCGGACTCATACTTGGCCGAGGCTTCGAAGAGCGGCGTACCGCAGCCGGCGCAGGCGAAGATCCCGTCGCGCTTCTCCCGGTTCAGCGGGCTGGTCCCCGGCCGTTCGGTGCCGTGCTGGCGCAGCACGCGGAAGGCCTCCGGGGAGAGTTGTGCGCGCCACTCCGCCTCGGACTTGCTGACGGGAAAGCTCTCCGCCGCGTGCTTGTCCTTCGTGCCGAACATCAGGCGGCTCCCTTCTTGAGGCGGTCCGCGAAGGTCTTGCGGAACTTCGCCACCTTCGGCGCGACCACGACGCGGCAGTAGCCGGACCACGGGTTGCGCGCGAAATAATCCTGGTGCTCGGCCTCGCCCGGCCAGAAGCGGGTGAGCGGCACGACCTCGGTCACCGCCTTGGCACCCCAGATGCCCGACGCATCCACCTCCGCGATCACCTCGCGCGCGATGCGCTCCTGCTCGGGCGAATGGGTCAGGATGATGCTGCGGTATTGCGGGCCGATGTCGTTGCCCTGCCGGTCCTTCGTCGTCGGGTCGTGCAGGGTGAAGAACATCCGCAGCAGGTCGGCGTAGCTCACCTTCGCCGGGTCGAAGTCGATCTGCACCACCTCGGCATGGCCGGTCTTCTTGCCGCAGACCTCCTCGTAGCTCGGGTTCTCGACATGGCCGCCGGCATACCCGCTCTCCGCCCGGCTCACGCCGTCCAGGTGGCGGAGCGCGCCCTCGATGCACCAGAAGCAGCCCCCGCCGAGCGTCGCGGTTTCCGTCGCCATCAGATCCTCCGTGGGTCGCCGCATGATATGGGGCTTCGCGTCCGCTGCCCCAGGGGTTACGCGCGCGCCCGCCGACGGGCAGTGTCGGGCCGATGCTCGACTCCGCCGCCCTCGCCGCCGCCGTCGCCTTCGCCGCGGCGCATGAATCCCCCTTCCCCCGCGACCTGAAGGCGCATCTGGAAGCCGGCCATTTCGAGCCGCCGCCGGACAATGCCCTGCTCGGCCCGGTCTTCCGCCGCGGCGCGCCCAACGGCCTGATCCTGCGGCGCGGCGAGCGGCTCGCGGCCTGGGGCGACACGCGGCAGGCCGACATGACCTTCAGCGCCGCCAAGTCCTACCTCTCGCTGCTCGCTGGCCTCGCCTGGGCCGACGGGCTGCTCCGCCTCGACGAGCCGGTGCGCGAGACGATCCGAGACGGCGGCTTCGAGAGCGACCAGAACGCCCCCATCACGTGGCGCCATCTGCTGACCAACACCTCCGAATGGGAGGGGGAGCTGTTCGGCAAGCACGACCGCATCGACCGCGGCCGCGAGATCGGGCGCGAAGGCCGGGGCGAGGGCCGCGACCGCCCGCTGCACGCGCCCGGCACCTACTGGGAATACAACGACGTCCGGGTGAACCGGCTCTCGCTCAGCTTGCTCCGGCTGTTCCGCCGCCCGCTGCCCGAGGTCTTCGCCGAGCGCATCGCCGACCCGATCGGCTGCTCGCGCGACTGGACCTGGTATGCCTATGACAACGCGGTGGTGGAGGTGGATGGCCGCCGCCTGCCGAGCGTGCCGGGCGGGACGCATTGGGGCGCGGGCATGCGCATCCATGCCGAGGACCAGGCGCGCATCGGCCAGCTCGTGCTGCAGCGCGGCAGCTGGGAGGGACGCGAGGTGATCCCGGCCGAATGGTTCGACCTCTCGCTCGCCCCCTGCCCGCTCAACCCGTCCTACGGCTTCCTGTGGTGGCTGAACCGCGGCGGCCGCTATCCGGACGCGCCGGCAGACAGCGTCTTCGCCTTCGGCGCCGGCGGCAACTTCACCTGGATCTGGCCGCAGGGCGAGGTCGTGGCCGTGCTGCGCTGGGTGGACGGCACGGTGATCGGCCGGTTCTGCGGGATGGTCGCGGCGGCGCTGCGCTGAGCCCGCGCGGCCCGGCGCGGATGGCCGGCCGCGCGAGGCGGCCGGCCACCGTCCGGGACTACTCGGCGCGTCAGCGCACCAGCACGCGGTCGATGCCGTGCACCATCCCGTTTGCGCAGGGAATGTCGCGCTGCACCACGCGTGCGCTGACATTCGGGCCGGCGCTGACCGTCACGCCGCGCTCCGCGCCGGGGGTGTTGCCGATGGTGATCGGCGTGCCGGCCATGGTGACCAGGCGCAGCCCCTCCGCCAGGGCGGCGGCCGGGATGCGGCCGGGGACGATGTGCGAGTTGATGGCCGCCGCCGCGAGCACCGGGTCCGCCTCGCGCACGCCGCTCTCGTCGCGGGGGAAGATGCGGTCGGCGACCAGGGGGCTGACCGAGTCCATGGCCGCGTTCGTCGGCGCGAAGATCGTGATGTTCTGGGCGAAGCGCAGATCGTTGGCCATGTGGCTCCGCGTCACGGCGCCGACCATGCGCGAGAACTCGGGCATGCCGGCAAGCGTGTCGATGCAGTTCCGCTGCTGCGCCGATGCGTCCGGCGAGAAGAAAGTGCCCGACAGAACAAAGCCACACGCAAGCACAGCGCACTTCATGAATTTCTTAGTTTGCATAAGATCCCCTCCTTCATCAAGGGATCGTTACTGCGTCCATCGCAATGATCCCTCATCGATAGGATAGTCGGGGACAGCCATCATCTGGATGAAAAGCAGTTTGTCTTGGCACACCTTCCCGCGATCATTCTTCTAGTTCACGCCTACTTTATTTCGAAGTGGGAATATTGGACTTGTTCGCCCCTTCTGCCGATCGCCGCCGAAGAGCCGACCTCCCCCGCCAGGGAGACACGCGCGAGCCAGCCGCGATGCTCGTTGCCGGGCCGCTTCGGGCGCAGCGGGTCCAAGGGGATGGGACAGCGTGGAGCGAAGCGCCGCCCGCAGGCGGTCACGCCGTCGCCCAACGCATGAGCGTCACTCCGCGTCGACGCGCGCGGGCACCGGACGGGGTTCCTCGAGGTAACCCTGATCGAAGGCCAGGGTCAGCCGCGCATGCTCCGCCGCCGAGACCTGCATCAGCGCGGCTGCGTCTTCCGGGAACAGGAAGCGCCGGACCAGCGCATCGGCATGCTCGGCGTCGGGAAGCTTCAGCCCCAGCGCCGCCAGGTCTCTCGCGACGGCCTCTTGTGTGGGCTCGAAGTAGCGGTTGGATGCATCGGGCGCGCCCGGCACGCGCACCATGACGAAGCGCGTGGCAGAAGGCTGCGGATCGGGACCCAGCACGATCGAGCCGGACATCACACCGCACAACGCGCTGGCCGGTGGCCCGGACAGGCCGAGGCTGATCAGCAGCGGCTGCGAGGTCCCCGGCTCCCGCAGGTCGATGTGCAGCGTACGGCCGCCGATCAGGACCTCGCCCCGGAACTCGACGGTGCGCCCGAGAAGGTGCTCACGATAGGTCGCGGCGAGGGCGCGGGTGCGGCCGGCGGCGACATCGATGCCGAGCGCGCCGCGGATGAGCTGTCCCCGGAAATAGGGCGACCAAGCAAGGGAGTAGCAGGCGTAGTCGCCGCAGAGATACCCATGCGCGCTCCCGCTTCGCCCCGCGGAAGGTCCGGGCGGATGCGCATGCAGCCGGACGCGATCCAGCAGCGTCTCGGGCGGGATCCCGAAAAGGCGATGCAGTTCGTCCAGGAAGGCCTCGACCGTGCAGCTGGCCAGCCACCCCGCCGACTGGCGCGTCTGGAGGACCTTCGCCCAGTCCTCATAGACCTCGGCCGAACGCGGCGTGGCGCGGCCCTGAAGCCATTTCTGCGCCCGCTCGAGGTCGAAATGGGTGCGGGGGTTCACCGCGTGGAACCGCCCGGAGAGCTCCTTCACGCCGCCGCAGCCCAGCACGAGCAGCGTGAGGCGAAGCTTCAGCCCGAAATCCGAGGCGGGGGCGGTAAGCATCGCCGGCTCCGAACGCTCCTTTCGTTGTACCGCATGAACTTCTTGCCACTTTTGCGCGCAGAGATGTTGCGGCGCAACACACAAAACCTCTGCGCCCCGCTCTCTTCCGCGTGATCGGCGACGCGCCGGCAGGCCCAAGCTGCCTGACCATGGCTTCCGCGGTTTTCCTGGAAGTTCCACGGCGAGCCGTTGCGGCGGTCCGCGCAACGGCGCTCGCATGGTGCCGCGACCCGGCTTTGCGCGGGGCCTCCGGACGAAGGCGGGACGCACGGCCGATTTGGGCCGCCCCGATCTCGCGGACTCCGGAAGGATCAGGCATGCACAGGGCGCCGACGGCAAGGCCGCGCGCTGCGGCCGAAGGATCCGGGAACGCGGCGGGTGGCGCCGCGACAGGAGGGCGGAGACACTCCGCGGCGAGCCCCAACCCGAAGCGGGACTGGCTGAAGGTCGCGACCGACGACCCGGCCCGCCGCCTGCGAGGCCTGGGGCACCATGGCGACCTCGTCGAGATGGACCACGCCGCAAGGCAGCTGTGCTGGGCCATCCATCGCGACCTCATGCAGGCGGCCATCCTGCGTGTCGCCGCCCTGATGCGCCGGGTGCTTCGCAGCGACCTCGCCGCGCAGCGCATCGCCGGCGCCCGGCCGGGCCGCCCCGGTGGCTGAGCGGCGCCCCAGAACGCTGGCGCTGGCGCTGGCGCTTGCCCTCGGCCTCGCGGCCCCGGCGGGCGCGCGGGC
>NZ_JAKJIB010000263.1 GCF_021864505.1 Falsiroseomonas oryziterrae | reverse complement strand
GCGGGTCCAGCGAGACCCAGATGGGCAGCGCGAGCGGCAGCCGCGCCTCGGCGACGAAGGTCGGCACGGGCCAGAGCGCGCCGGACGACGTCCATGCCACGCCGAGCGCCGCGTCGCCGGCGACCCCGGCAAGGGCGGCCGCGATCCGCATGACGCGCCGCGCCGCGGCGACGGCGCCGGCCACATCGCCGTCCTGCGGCACAGGCGCGACGGAGATCGGGAGTTGCGCGCGGTGCGCGGCGACGGCCCCGCGCGCCTCCGGCCACCAATAGGCCGCGTCGGCCAGCGACCCGGCCTCGGCCATGGGCGTCGACAGCATGTCGGCCCGGAAGGCCGTCGCCCCGAGGCCGAATGAAAGCGGCCAGGCGGCGGCGCCGGACAGGGCGCGGAGCGTGGCAAGATCGGTGGGCGCGAGGCCGCGGACCAGGGCCAGCGCCGACCGGGGGTCCGGCGGCGGCAGCGTGTCGCGCAACAGCAGGACGGCCATCGGATGGTCGGCCATGGGACGTCCCTCCGGTGCACCGGCACGTGGCGAGCCGTCGGTGCTGCTGCCGTTCAATCACGGAGCCGGACGCGGATGCAACGACGACGACGCGGATCCCGGCGCGCGCGGCGCGTCGTCAGCCCAGCAGCAGCTTCACGAGGGTCGCCAGCGCCGCGCACCCGGTGACCAGCTTGTGCAGCAGGTCGATGGCCGCGCCGACGCGGCTGCGTTGGGGCGCGGGCCTCGGGCAGGGCGGCACGCCGGCGGTCCGGCGCCGAGAGCCTGGGCGACGACTCCACATGCGACAAGGATAACATTCCTATCTCCGCGGCGCATGCACGATCCGACGAGCAGGTCCGCACCGGACCCTGCGTTGACGCTATGGCGCACCGCACCATAAACAGCACCGAGAGGAAGGCGCGCGCCCCCGCCGGAAGACGCGAAGGCGCGCCAGTCGGAGCGGACTCAATGTCCATCATGAAGGACTCGCGCGAGGCGACGATGGTCGGCCGGCGCTCGGACGGCACCCTGATCCGCCGTCCGCTCTCGCCGCACCTGCAGGTCTACGACATGCTGCAGATGACCAGCGCGCTGTCGATCTCGCACCGAATCACCGGCGTGATCTGGGTGGCTGGCGTGCTGGTGATGACCTGGTGGCTGGTTGCCGCCGCCGCCGGACCCTCCGCCTTCGGCGCGGTGCAGTGGTTCCTCGGCTCCTTCCTCGGGATCCTGCTGCTGATGGGCGTGACGGCCGCGGCGTGGTTCCACACGCTGGCGGGCATCCGCCACCTCGCCTGGGATGCCGGCTGGGGCTTCGACATCCCGACCACCTACAAGACCGGCCGCGCGGTGCTGATCGGCACGGCCGTGCTGACCGCGCTGACCTGGCTCGCGCTGCTGATCTCCTGGTGAGGGCCTGACGGATGTCGCACACCACCTCCGGCCAGCCGGCCCGCCAGGCCGCCCTGCAATCCCCGCTCGGCCGCGTGCGCGGCGCGGGCTCGGCGAAGAGCGGCAGCCATCACTGGTGGATGCAGCGGGTCACCTCCATCGCGCTGCTGCCGCTGACGATCTGGTTCATCGTCTCGCTCGCCACCGGCGCGGGCATGACGCATGGCGAGGTGCTGATGTGGATCGGCAACCCGTTCAACGCGGTGCTGCTGCTGGCGCTGATCGCGCTGACCTTCCACCACACCGCCTCGGGCCTGCAGGTCGTCATCGAGGACTACGTCAACCAGGAATGGCTGAAGATCGGTGCCATCCTCGTGGTGAAGGGGGTTTGCTGGCTGCTCGGCCTCGCCGCCGCGCTCGCCGTGCTGCGCATCGCGGTCTGAGGCTTGGCTTCCGGCGAACACGGCTCAGATTCCTAGGCACATGACCGGCGGCGACCTATCCCGGGCGCGGCCAGACAATCGGACGGCAGCATGAACGCCATCTCCAAGCCCTCGCGTGGGGCGTATCGGATCGTCGATCACACCTATGACGTGGTCGTCGTCGGCGCGGGCGGCGCGGGGCTGCGCGCCACCTTCGGCATGGGCGCGGCCGGCCTCAGCACGGCCTGCATCACCAAGGTCTTCCCGACCCGCTCCCACACCGTCGCCGCGCAGGGCGGCGTCGGCGCGGCGCTCGGCAACATGGGCGAGGACGATTGGCGCTGGCACATGTACGATACCGTGAAGGGGTCGGACTGGCTCGGCGACCAGGACGCGATCGAGTACATGTGCCGCGAGGCGATCCCGGCGGTGATCGAGCTCGAGCATTACGGCGTGCCCTTCAGCCGCACCGAGGACGGGCGGATCTACCAGCGGCCCTTCGGCGGCCACATGCAGCACTACGGCAAGACGCCCGCGATGCGGGCCTGCGCCGCCGCCGACCGCACCGGCCACGCCATTCTGCACACGCTCTACCAGCAGAGCCTCAAGCATGGCTGCGAGTTCTTCGTCGAATACTTCGCCATGGACCTCATCATGGACGATGAGGGGCGCTGCCGCGGCGTGACGGCCTGGTGCCTCGAGGACGGCTCGATCCACCGCTTCCGCGCGCAGACGGTCGTCCTGGCGACCGGCGGCTATGGCCGCGCGTATCTCTCCTGCACCTCGGCGCACACCTGCACGGGCGACGGCAACGCCATGGCGCTGCGTGCCGGGCTGCCGCTGCAGGACCAGGAATTCGTGCAGTTCCACCCGACCGGCATCTACGGCGCCGGCTGCCTGATCACCGAGGGCGCGCGCGGCGAGGGCGGATACCTGACGAACTCGGCCGGCGAGCGCTTCATGGAACGCTACGCGCCGACGGCCAAGGACCTGGCCAGCCGCGACGTCGTCTCGCGCGCCATGTCGATGGAGATCCGCGAGGGGCGCGGCGTCGGTCCGCACAAAGACCACGTGCTGCTGCACCTCGAGCACCTCGGCGCCGAGCTGCTGCATGAGCGCCTGCCCGGCATCTCCGAGACGGCGAAGATCTTCGCCGGCGTGGACGTGACGAAGGAGCCGATCCCGGTGCTGCCGACCGTGCACTACAACATGGGCGGCGTGCCGACGAACATCCACACGGAAGTCCTGAGCCCGGTGCCGGGCGACGAGGACCGCGTGGTGCCCGGCCTGATGGCGGTCGGCGAGGCGGCCTGCGTGTCAGTGCATGGCGCGAACCGCCTCGGCACCAACTCGCTGCTCGACCTCGTGGTGTTCGGGCGCGCCGCGGCGCATCGCGCGGCGGAGACGATCAAGCCCGGCGCGAGCCAGGCGCCGCTGCCGGCCGGCGCGGGGGAGGCGAGCCTCGATCGCTTCGACCGCATCCGCCACGCCAAGGGCGGCACGCCGACGGCGAAGCTGCGCGAGCAGATGCAGCGCGCGATGCAGAGCCACGCGGCGGTGTTCCGTTCCTCCGACAGCCTGAAGGAGGGCGTCGAGAAGATGCGGAAGATCTGGGGCGGGATGGAGGACCTGAAGGTCGTCGACCGCAGCCTGATCTGGAACAGCGACCTGGTCGAGGCGCTGGAGCTCGACAACCTGCTCGGCAACGCGATGACGACGATCGTCAGCGCCGAGGCGCGGAAGGAAAGCCGCGGTGCCCACGCGCAGGAGGACTACCCTGAGCGCGACGACGACAACTGGATGAAGCACACGCTCGCCTGGTGTGACGGCGACGGCAACGTCCGCCTCGACTACCGCGGCGTGAAGATGCGCACGCTCACCAACGAAGTTCAGGTCTTCCCGCCCAAGGCGCGGGTTTACTGAGGAACCCGCCCAGATGGCGACCTTCACCCTTCCCAAGAACAGCAAGATCACCGAGGGCAAGCGCCATCCCGCGCCCTCGGGCGCGAAGAACGTGAAGTCCTTCAAGATCTACCGCTGGGATCCGGACAGCGGGGAGAACCCGCGCACCGACACCTTCGAGATCGACCTCGACCAGTGCGGGCCGATGGTCCTGGACGCGCTGATCAAGATCAAGAACGAGGTGGACAGCACGCTGACCTTCCGGCGGTCCTGCCGCGAGGGCATCTGCGGCTCCTGCTCGATGAACATCGACGGGCTGAACACGCTCGCCTGCCTCAAGCCGATCGAGGACGTGACGGGCGACGTGAAGATCCACCCGCTGCCGCACATGCCGGTGGTGAAGGACCTCGTCCCCGACCTGTCGCAGATCTACGCGCAGCTGCGCTCCATCGAGCCCTGGCTGAAGTCCGACACGCCGCCGCCGCCGGACGCGGAGCGGCTGCAGTCGAAGGAGGAGCGCGCGAAGCTCGACGGGCTGTGGGAGTGCATCCTGTGCTTCTGCTGCACCACCGCCTGCCCGAGCTATTGGTGGAACGGCGACCGCTATCTCGGCCCGGCCGTGCTGCTGCAGGCCTATCGCTGGATCGCGGACAGCCGCGACGACCACACCGGCGAACGGCTGGATGCGCTCGAAGATCCGTTCAAGCTGTATCGCTGCCACACGATCATGAACTGCGCGCGGACCTGCCCGAAGGGGCTGAACCCGGCGCAGGCGATCGGCGAGATCAAGCAGCTGTTGGCGACGCGCGGGGGCTGAGCCTCGCCTCCCTCTCCCTCCTTGGAGGGACAAGGCCGGGGTGAGGGTGGTCCCACGGGCGCGTCCTTCGATGGTCTACAGCTGCGGGTCGCTCTATCCGTGACGGGTGGTTCTTGCTGACCCACCCTCACCCCAACCCTCTCCCGCCCTGCGGGAGAGGGGGGCAGGCGCGCCGCAGCACCACCGTGATGTTGTTCGCCGGCATCTCGATCACCTGCGGCGCCGCGAAGTCGGCGCCGGCGGCCGCGACCAGATCCTCCAGCCGCCGCAAGCCCCAGTCCGGGTTCCGCGCGCGCAGCGATGCGTCGAACTCCAGGTTGCTCGGCGCCGTCTCGACGCCGGCGCGGATCCACGGTCCGTAGAGCACCAGCGGCGCGCCCGGCGCCAGCAGCCGCGCCGCGCCACGCAGCAGCCCGAACGTCGCTGCCCAGGGCGCGATATGCGCCATGTTGATGCAGAGCACCGCAGCCGCGCTCGTCACCGGCCAGGGGTCGGCCGACGCATCCAGCGCGAGCGCCGGACGCACATTCGCGAGCCCCTTGCACCACGCATCGCAACTCGCCCGGCCCTCTTCGGACGGGTCGGAGGGCTGCCATGTCAGTCCGGGGAGCGCCGCGGCGAAATACGCGCAGTGCTCGCCGCTGCCGCTCGCGACCTCCAGCACCCGGCCCGATGCCGGCAGGACCCCGCGCAGCACGGCCAGAAGCGGCTCGCGGTTGCGCGCGACCGCCGGGGCGACGAGCCGCGCATCCTCAGCGGGCGGCGTGTCGGCCGGCGTCCAGGGCGGCAAGGGCGACGTCACCGGATCGCGATGCGCCCGTCGGTGCGCGGCGTCAGCGGCGACAGGTTGCCGAGATGCGCTGCCACGACCTCTTCCAGCAGCGGGCCGGTGTCGTAGGCCTCGAGCGCGCGGTCGCGCAGCGCGACATAGCCGTCGCCGCCGCGGCGCATGAAGTCGTTGGTCGCGATGCGGTAGGCGCGTTCGGGATCGAGCCGCCCGGCGCGCTCGCCGCGCGTCACCTCCGCCGAGACGATCCGCTGGCCGGCCGGACGCGACATGTCCACCTCGATCCGCAGACCGGCGATCTGCGGGAAGCGGCCGGCGCCGGGCTGCGACAGGCCGTTCTCCAACGCCTCCAGCAGATGGCCGCCGCGGATCGTCGCGGTCGCCACCGCATTGCCGAAGGGCAGCACGGTCAGCACGTCGCCATAGGTAATGGTGCCGGCGGGGAAGCTTGCGCGGATGCCGCCGCCGTTCTGCAGCGCAATGTCGGCGGTCGGCGTCGCGGCCAGCATCGCCTCGGCGATCAGGTTGCCGATGGCGCATTCCTGCGCGCGGCAGGTGCCGTTGTCGAAGGCGCCGAGCGAGGTGGCGACGGGCCGCGCCCGGACCTCGCCAAGCGGCGCGGCGAAGCGCGCGACGATCGCCGCGGCCTCGGCGTCCTCGGCGAGCGCGGGCGCGACCTCTGCCGCCTCGCCGCCATGCGCCGTAACGCGCCCGTCCGGCGCCAGGTCTAGGTCGAGCCGGCCGACGAAGCGGCCGAGCGCGCCG
>NZ_JAKJIB010000262.1 GCF_021864505.1 Falsiroseomonas oryziterrae | reverse complement strand
TCTTCGTCGGTGCGCGCGGGGCGCGGCTCGACCCGGCCGTCGCGCAGCGCTCGCTCCGCACCTTCCGCCGCCTGGCCGGCCTGCCGGAGCACGCGACGCCGCACGCGCTGCGGCATTCCTTCGCGACGCATCTGCTCGGCGGCGGCGCGGATCTGCGCGCGATCCAGGAATTGCTGGGCCATGCCAGCCTCTCCACCACCCAGCGCTACACCAAGGTGGACGCCGCGGCGCTGCTGGAGACCTGGCGCCAGGCCCATCCGCGCGCCGACTGACGCCGCGCGGCGCAACAGCCGGGGCGACTTGGCGCTCATTACGGCAATTTCAGCGCCCCCCCATGAAGTGGAGAGAGAGGCAGGATCATGCTGCCCTCCCTCTGCCGCGCGATGATGCCTGCGCCGCGAAAGCATGTCCTTCGCAGGACTGCGCCGTGGACCCAGCGTCGTTGCGCGCTTCGGACCTTGGGCGCCCGCACGGGCGTCCGCGGATTCGGCGGCGGCCATTTCCCGGCAGGCCGACGCCGACGAGGCCGCTCCCGTTATGGGAGGCGGCCCTTCGGGCCGGTCGCAGCAATGCGGCCGGCCCTTTCTTTTTTCCTTGGCCTCAGGCGCCGGCGCCGCCTCCGGTGGCGTCGTGCCGAAGGCACGCCTTCGGCGTGACGCCTGCGCGCCGCAGGCATGGCGCGCCGGGCGGGAATGACGGTCGCGGCGCGGCGGCCGCCTTGCGGCCGCATCCTCGGAGGATGGGCAATTTGTCCGAAACGGCCGCGGCGGGGCGGTCGCAGCTGGGGGGGGGGCTTTGTCCGAACGCGCGCTACGGCGCGGCGCGGACGGCGCGCTTCGGGTCGGCCTGGGCTTCCAGCAGCGAGAGCAGGCCCTCCAGCAGCTGGGTCGGGGTCGGCGGGCAGCCGGGGATGAAGAGGTCCACGGGCAGCACGCGCGCGACGCCGCCCTCCACCCCATAGCTGCCCTTGAAGACGCCGCCATCGACGGCGCAGTCGCCGGCGGCGACGATCCAGCAGGGCTCAGGCGTGCAGGCCCGCGTGCGCTCCAGCGCCTCGCGCATGTTCCGCGTGACGGGGCCGGTCACCAGCAGCACGTCGGCATGCTTCGGGCTCGCGACGATGCGCAGGCCGAAGCGCTCCATGTCGTAGAGCACGCCGGCCATCGCGTTCACCTCCAGCTCGCAGCCGTTGCAGCTGCCCGCATCCACCTCCCGGATCGAAAGGCTCCGGCCGAGCCGCGCGCGCGACGTCGCCTCCAGCCGCGCGACGAGCGCCGCCACCACCTCCTCCGACGCCGCCGGCGCCGCATCCGTCAGCGGGCGGGAGACAAGGCGCTTCGCGAGCTTCGGCCAGAGCATGCGCTAAGTCCTCATGCCAGCTTCGCCACGCGCAGCAGGTCGTTGCCCGCCGGATCGCGCAGCACGAGCTCGGTGCCGGGCGGGACGCGCTCGGCGATCAGGCCGATCTCGGCCAGCGCCTCGGCATACTCGTCATACGCCCAGTGCTCGAGGATCGGGCGGCCCGGACCGGGCCGCACGATGGTGATGGTGAAGGTACCGGTCGCCCCCTTCGCCTCGCCACCGTGATCCGCCAGCTCGTTCACAGATCCACCCCGCTGTAGGAGCAGTTGAACGACTTATTGCACAGCGGGAAATCCGCGACGATGTTGCCCTCGATCGCGGCCTCCAGCAGCGGCCATTGCAGCCAGGACGGGTCGCGCGGGAAGACGCCGCGGATCAGCCCCCCGTCGTCGAGCGCCATCCAGGTGACGATCTCGCCGCGGAAGCCCTCGACCACGGCGATCCCCTCGCCGCCGCGCTGCGGCAGCGTCGCCGCGATCTCGCCGGGCTCGAGCGCGCCGAGCAGCGTGCGCACCAGGCCGAGGCTCTCCTTCAGCTCCGCGATCCGGACCCGCACGCGCGCATCCACGTCGCCTTCCGTCAGCACCGCGGAGGCGACGGGCAGCGCATCGTAGGGCGTGTGCGGCAGGGCCTGCCGCGCGTCGAAGCCGCGGCCGGAGGCGCGGCCGACATGGCCGCCCGCGGCGAACAGCGCCGCCAGCTCCGGCTTCAGAATGCCGGTGCCGACCACGCGGTCCTGCAGGCTCGCATGCGTCTCGTAGATGCGGAGCAGCTGGGGCAGCTCGGCCTCCACCGCATCGAGCGCGGCGAGGATCACGCGCTCGGCGCCCGGCGCGAGATCCAGCGCGACGCCGCCCGGCACGACGCGGTCCATCATCAGCCGGTGCCCGAAGGCGAGCGCATTGGCGCGCAGCACGCCCTCGCGCAGCGCGCCGCAGCGCGCATGCGGATACGCGAAGGCGGCGTCGTTGCAGATGAAGCCCCAGTCGTTCAGGTGGTTCGCGATGCGCTCCAGCTCGAGCATCACGGCGCGCAGCAGTGCGGCGCGCGGCGGTGCCGCGATGCCGCAGGCCGCCTCGGCCGCGAGCGCGAAAGCCAGCGAATGCGCGACGGTGGTGTCGCCCGACAGCCGCGCCGCGAAGCGCGCCGCGACGCGCGGCGACTTGCGGAGCATGAGGTCGAGCGTGCCCTTGTGCGTGTAGCCGAGCAGCTGCTCGAGCCGCACCACCGTCTCGCCCTGCACGCTGAAGCGGAAATGGCCGGGCTCGATCACGCCGGCATGCACGGGACCGACGGGGATCTGGTGCCAGCCCTCGCCCTCCACGGGCAGGAAGGCGGGCTGCAGCGGCGGCACCGGATCGCGTGAGGGCTTCGCGGCGAGCGGCGCGGTGACGCCCCAGCGGCCATGGTCGAGCCAGGGGCGGAGATCGACCCCGTCCTCGGCGACGAGGCCCCAGAGGTCGCGGATCGCGCGCTCGAACCGTACGGCGCCGGGGCGCGCGGGGGACAGCGCCGGGAAGCTGCCCTCGGCCGGGCAGGTGGCCAGCAGCAGGCCGCCGCCTTCGCCCGCTGGGGCCTCGTCGAAGAAGGCGGCATGCACCGCGTTCGGCTCCGCCCACATCGACAGCAGCGCGAGCGTCGGCTCCTGCAGCAGAGCCTCGCGCAGCGCGGCGAAGGCCGGACGTGTCAGCAGGAAGCGCTCGAAGGGCAGGCAGCCCTGCGGCGCGCCGCGGCGGATGAGGTCGCTCGCCGCGCCCGTCACGCCAGGATCCTCGCGCCCTCGCGCAGCAGCGCGACGAAGGCGGCAGGCGCGGCGAAGGCGAGCAGCGCGGCCAAGGCCAGGTGCAGCCAGACCGGGCCGGTCGCCCAGAGCAACCCGCCCGGCAGCGCGAAGGCGCCCGGCACCGGGTTGTCGCGCGTCGGCGCGCCGAGGCAGAGCAGTTGCAGCGCGCGGATCAGCGCCGCCGCTGCCACGACGAGGCCGAGGCCGAGCGGTACGATCAGCCAGGGCGACAGCGCCGCCGCGGCGGCGACCAGCTGCAGTTCCGACACGAAGAGCGCGAAGGGCGGCATGCCGGCGAGCCCCGCGATGCCGAGCGCGAGCCCCCAGCCGAGCACGGGATGACTCGCGGCGAGCCCGCCGATGTCGGCGACCTTCTGGCTGCCCTTGATCTGCGCCGCTGCGCCGACCGCGAAGAACACCGCCGACTTCACCAGCGAATGGCCGAGCAGGTGGAGGATCCCGGCCAGGTTCGCCACCGCCCCGCCGATGCCGAAGGCGAGCGTCGCCAGCCCGACATGCTCGATGGAGCTCCAGGCGAAGAGGCGGCGTGCGTCGCGGCGGCGCCAGAGCGACGCGGCGGCGAGCAGCAACGACAGCAGGCCGAAGCCGATGAGGAAGGGCCCGGGCGGCAAGGCGGCGGGATTGGCGCCGACGATGGTCGCGCCACGCAGGATGGCGAGCAGCGCCGCGTTCAGCAGCAAGCCGGACAGTACGGCGCAGATCGGCAGCGGGCCCTCGGCCTCGGCATCCGGCAGCCAGGAATGCAGCGGCACCAGACCCGCCTTGGTGCCATAGCCGACGAGGAGGAAGACGAAGGCGAGCGACAGCAGGCCCGGATCGCAGCGCGCCGCGACCGCCCGCAGGGCGGCCCAGGACAGGCCCGGATCGCCGCTGCCCACTACCGGCTGCGCGGCCAGGTAGAGCAGGATGGTGCCGAACAGCGCGAGCGCGATGCCGACGCCGCAGAGCACGAAGAACTTCCACGCCGCCTCCACCGCCGCCGGCGTGCCGTGGATGCCGACGATCAGCACGGAGGCCAGCGTCGCGATCTCGATCGCCACCCACATCACGCCGAGATTGTCGGAGAGCAGCGCCAGGAACTGCGCGCCCATGAAGAGCTGGAAGGCGGCGTGGTAGGCGCGGACGCGCAGATGGTCGAAGCGCTCCGCATCGAGCGTCGCGGCGGAGAAGACGGCGGTGGTCAACCCGACCAGCGCCGCGACGACGACCAGCGGCAGGTTCAGCGCATCCACCCGCGTCCAGCCCTGCTCGCCATGCGGATGGCCGAGCAGCGCGAGCGCGATGCCAAGCGACCCGGCGCCGACACCGATGTTGACGAAGCGACCGACACCAAAGCGCGGCGGCAGCAGCGCCAGCACGACCGCGCCGGCCCAGGGGAAGAAGACCAGGATCCAGGGCAGCGGCATCAGTCCCCGCGCTCCCGGTCCAGGATGGAGGTGTCGAGCGTGTCCAGGCTGTCGCGGATCTGGAACACCACGACCACGGCGACGATGGCAAGCACGAAGACGAGCGCGGCGGTGGACAGCTCCACCACCAGCGGCATGCCCGCGACGCCGACCGCACCCAGGATCAGCCCGTTCTCGAGGCTGAGCAGCCCGATCACCTGGCTGATCGCGTTGCGCCGCGCGATCATCGCGAGCATCCCCAGCAGCACGACGGAGAGCGCGATGGTCAGGTCCACGCGCGCCACGGGCGTGGCCGTGCCGGCGGTCACCGGCAGCACGACCATCACCGAGAGGCCGACGAGGCCGATCGCCGCGAGCAGCGAGGCGCCGATGCCGGCCGGCGTCTCCACCCCGCGGCTCAGGCCGAGATGGCCGACGAGGAAGCGGAGCGCGAGCGGGATGGCGACCGCCTTCGCCGCGAAGGCGATCGCGGCGGTCAGGTAGAGGCCCGGCGCATCCTGCACGTAGCCCTGCCAGGCCGCCGCGGCGGCGAGCAGCGCGCCCTGCAGCGCGAAGGCGTTGATCACCGCGCCGATGCGGCGCTGGTAGAGCAGCACGAAGGAGACGAGCAGCATCCCGCCGCCCAGCAGATGCGCAATGTCGTAGGCGGGCGTGCCCATTATTCTGGTGCCCTCAGACGGCGGGCGGCCGCATCCGCGGCCTTGCCTTCGCGCCGGCCACAGCCGCGCGTGACGGCGCGGTTGGTCTGGGCGCGGGCCGCCTTCGCGGCCTCGGCCCGCTTTGCGGGCCGCCGACTCTGTCCCCACGTCGTCACGCGAGCCTCGTCGAGACGAAGAGCAGGATGGCGCCGACGAGGCCGAGCAGCAGCGCGACGCCCAGGAACTCCGGCACGCGGAAGACGCGCATCTTGGCGATCGCGCTCTCGAAGGCGGCCAGCACCAGGCACAGCGCCGCGATCTTGATCGCCCAGGCGACGATCCCGACGACCCAGCCGATCGGCGCGAAGCCCGCCGGCGCCGTGCCGAAGGGCAGGAAGATCGCCGCGATGAGCGTGAGCCAGAGCGTCAGCCGCAGCGCGGCCGCTGCCTCCCACAGCGCGAGGTGGCGGCCCGAGGCCTCCAGGAGCATCGCCTCGTGCACCATGGTCAGCTCGAGATGCGTCGCCGGGTTGTCGACCGGGATCCGGGCGTTCTCCGCCACCGCCACCGCCGCCAGGGAGACGAGGGCGAGGGCGAGCGAGACGCGCAGCCCGACGGATCCGTCCTGGAAGGTGGCGGCGATCGCCTCCAGGCCCGTGGTCCCGGCGAGCATGGCGAAGACGAGCGCGGCGACGATCAGCGCCGGTTCCGCCAGCGCGGCGAAGGACATCTCCCGCGCGGCGCCGAGCCCGCCGAAGGCGGTGCCGACATCGAGCCCCGCCAGCGCCAGCGCGACGCGGCCGAGCGCGAGCAGCCCGGCGATCAGCAGCAGGTCGCCGAGCGGCGCCAGCGCCATGCCGCGCGCGAAGGAGGGCACCAGCGCG
>NZ_JAKJIB010000261.1 GCF_021864505.1 Falsiroseomonas oryziterrae | reverse complement strand
GCCGCGCGCCGCGCCGCGGCCGGGCGGCCTGGCGCGGCGCCAGGCGCGCTTCGGCCTGCTGCTGGCGCTGCCGGCGATGGCGGTGTTCTGCGCGATCATCCTCTGGCCCTTCCTCGACAGCCTCCGGCGCGCCTTCCACGAGGACACGCTGATGACGCCGGAGCCGGTCTTCGTCGGGCTGGCGAATTTCCGTCAGTTGCTCGAGGACGGGACCATCCTCGGCACTTGGCTGGTCACGGTGGTGTTCGTGGTGCTGACCACGGCCTTCACCTTCCTGCTCGGCTTCGCCTGGGCACTTATCCTGAACGAGAGCTTCCGCGGCCGCACGCTGGTGCGCGCGCTCTCGCTGCTGCCCTGGGTGCTGCCGAGCACGGTGGTCGCCTTCCTCTGGGCCTGGCTGCTGAACGGGCAGTACGGGCTGCTCAACGCCGTGCTGCTGAAGCTCGGCCTGCTGGCGGACCCCGTCGCCTGGCTGGCCACGCCAGAAGGCGCGATGGCCGGCATCGTGGCGGCCAAGACCTGGCTTTCCATCCCGCTCTTCACCGCCTTCCTGCTCGCCGGGCTGCAGGGCCTGCCGAAGGAGCAGGTGGAGGCTGCGCGCATCGACGGCGCCACCAATTGGCACGTGCTGCGCCACGTCGCCTGGCCGCATCTGCGCCCGACCATCGCGGTGCTGCTGGTGCTCGGCGCGCTCGGCAACCTGCAGCAGTTCGACGTGATCTACGCGATGACGGGCGGCGGCCCGGTGCGCGCGACCACCGTGATGTCGGTGGAAGTGCAGCGACAGGCCTTCCAGTCCTGGAATTTGGGGCTTGCCGCGGCGGTCGGCGTGGTGTGGTTCCTGACCATCCTCGGGCCGGCTTTCCTGCGTCTGCGCAGCGTGATGCGGGAGGCGTGACGCCGTGCTGGACCTCACCTCCCGTGCCGCGCGCGGCATCTTCGCCTTCGGCTTCCTCGGCCTCGCGGCCTTCCTGGGCTTCCCGGTCTTCTGGATGGTCTCGACGGCCTTCAAGCCGCAGGCCGAGGTCTTCGTCCGCTTCCCCTCGCTGCTGCCAGAGGCGCCGACGCTCGAGAATTTCCGCGGCGTGCTGGCGCAGGGCGACCTGCCGCTCTGGCTCTTCAACTCGCTCGTCACGGCGGGCGGGGCGGCGCTGCTGACGACGGTGCTGGCGGTCTTGGCCGCGCATTCCTTCGCGCGGTTCCGCTACCGCGGGCGTAAGGCGCTGATGGCGCTGATGATCTCGGCGCAGATGTTCCCCTTCGCGGTGCTGCTGATCTCGCTCTACCCGCTGCTGCAGGCGGCGGGGCTGCTGGACACGCGGCTCGGCCTGGTGCTCGCCTACATCGTCTTCGCGCTCCCGACCGGCACCTACATGATGTTCTCCTACTTCGTGCGCCTGCCGGAGGAGCTGATGGAGGCCGCGCGGATCGACGGCGCGTCGGAGATCGGGATCCTGCTGCGCGTGGTGCTGCCGGTCTCGGTCCCGGGCCTCGTCACCGTCGCGCTCTATGCCTTCATGTGGGCCTGGAACGACCTGCTCTATGCAATGACGCTCGTGACCTCGCCGGGGCTGCGCACGGTGGGCCCCGGGCTGCTCATGTCGCAACTCGGCGAGATGCGGCAGGACTGGGGGGCGGCGATGGCGGCCTCGCTCGTCGCCTCGCTGCCGGTGGTGCTGGTCTTCGCACTGGTGCAGCGCTGGTTCGTGCAGGGGCTGACGGCCGGGGCGGTGAAGGGATGAGGCGCGCTTCCACTGCCCCGGTGGAGGGCGTCCTCGCCGGCAAGGTCTGCGTGGTGACCGGCGCCGCGGCCGGGATCGGGCGCGCCATCGCGGCGCTGTTCCTGCGCGCGGGCGCCACTGTGATTGCGGCGGACAAGGACCCTGCCGGCCTCGCGACGCTGGACGGCGCGATCGCGGTCGCGGCCGACGTCACCGACGCCGACGCGCCGCAGCGCATCCTCGCGCCGGCCATCGCGCGCGGCGGGCCGGACGTGCTGGTGAACAATGCCGGCGTCACCACCGTGCGGCCGCTGCTCGACACGGGCGATGCCGACCTGCAGGCCGCGCTCGAGGTCAACCTCTCCTCCACCTTCCGCTTGGCGCGGGAGGCGGTGCGCGCCATGCGCGCGCATGGCCGCGGCGGCGCGATCGTGAATATGGCCTCCGTCAACGCGATGGTCGGGCATCCCTGCGTCGCCGCCTATGCCGCGACCAAGGGCGGGATCCATGCGCTGACGCGCCAGCTGGCGGTGGAATGCGGGCCGCACAGCATCCGCGTGAACGCGCTCTCGCCCGGGCTGATCGTGACGGAGGCCTTCGCCGCGCGGCTGGATGCGGAGGATGTGCGGCTCATGACCGAGGCCTATCCGCGCGGCCGGCTCGGGCACCCGGACGACGTCGCCCATGCCGCGCTGTTCCTGGCGAGCGACGCGGCGGATTTCATCACCGGCGTCGACCTGCCGGTGGATGGCGGGATGACGGCCATCGCAGGCGCCGCCGTGGTCAGCCCGCGCATCCGCGCCTGGACAGGTCGCCCGCCGCTCGGCTTCAAGGACACGCCATGACCGCCGATCCGCTGCAGATCGTCGAGGCGCGGCAATGGATGCTGCGCATGCCCTTCAACACCGAGATGGAATGGGCCTCCGGCCGCCGCAGCGGCGCGACGCGGCTGGTCGTGCGGCTGATCACCGCCGACGGCACCGTCGGCTGGGGCGAGACGATCTGCCTGCTCGACGCCATTCCGGCCGTGCTGGAGCGCGTCGTGCTGCCCATCGCGCTGACCAAGACGGTGGACCAGGCGGAGGCGCTGCACCGCCATGTCCTCGGCGCCGGCTACTACCACCACAAGCGGGCCGCGGTGATGGCGATCTGCGCGGTGGAGATGGCGATGTGGGACGCCTTCGGCCGCGCCTGCGGCCAGCCGCTGCACCGCCTCTGGGGCGGGCGCTGGCGCGAGAAGGCGGAGATGGCAGCCTACATCCTCGCCGCCGATCCGGCCGCGGCGGCGGAGGCGGCGCGCGCCTACCTCGCGCGCGGCCATCGCAGCTTCAAGGTGAAGATCGGCATGTCGGAAGCGACCGACATCGCGCTGGTGCGGGCGGTGCGCGAGGTGATCGGCCCGGATCTGCCGCTGCGCGCCGACGTCAACGGCGCCTGGACGCCCGGCACGGCGAAGCGGATGCTCGAACGCCTGCGCCGCTTCGACCTGCAATACATCGAGCAGCCGCTGGAGCTGGACGACCTGGCCGGCCACGCGCTGCTGCGCCGCAGCCAGCCCGTGCCCATCGCGCTGGACGAGACCGCCTACACGCTGTCGGACATCGCCAACATCGTGCGGGCCGAGGCCGCGGATGTGATCCTGCTCGATCCGCACGAGGCGGGCGGGCTGTGGCAGGTGGTCAAGCAGGCCGCGATCTGCGAGGGCGTCGGCATCCCGGTCACGCTGCATTCGGGCGGGGAGCTCGGTCTGTCCCAGGCGGCCTACCTGCACCTCGCCGCCGCGATCCCGAACATGACCATCGCGATCGACACCGAATACGCGCATCTCTCCGGCGACATCGTCACGGAACGCTTCGCGCTACAGGACGGCTGCTTCGCCGTGCCCACCGGCCCGGGCCTCGGTGTCACCGTGGAGGCCGCCCTGTTGGAGCGATACGCGGTGGACCGGATCGAGGGCGCCTACCTGGACGAGCGCCGGCCGGGCTGGTTCCCGGTCAAGCCAGCCTACTGACGCAACGGGAGGACAAGGCCATGACGCAACGCATCGGGCGCCGCACGCTGCTTGCAGCAGCACTCGCCGCGCCCGCGCTCGCGCGCGCCCAGACAGGCTGGAGCGCGGCGCGGCCGATCCGCATCATCGTGCCCTACACCGCCGGCGGCGCCTCCGACATCACGGCGCGGCTGATCGCGGACCGGCTGCGCGGGCCGCTCGGCCAGCCCAGCGTGGTGGAGAACCGCGCCGGCGCGTCCGGCATCATCGGTACCGACGCGGTGGCAAAGGCGCCGGCGGACGGGCACACACTGGCGCTCGTCGCCTCCTCCCATGTGGTCAACCGCGCGCTGTTCCCGACGCTGCCCTTCGACCCGATCGCCGACTTCGCGCCCATCACCCTGACAGCGCATGTGCAGATCGTGATGGTGGTGCCGGCCAGCCACCCTGCGCGCAGCGTGCAGGAGTTCATCGCGTGGGCGCGCGCGCAGGGCGGCCGGGCAGCCTACGCCTCCTCAGGCAACGGCTCGAACCCGCACATCTTCGCCGCCGACCTGCTGAGGCGCGCGGGGGTCGAGATGGAGCACGTGCCCTATCGCGGCTCGACCGCCGCACATGCCGACCTGCTGGCTGGGCGCACGCAGATGATGTTCGACGCCTTCGCCGCCGTGCAGCCCCACGTCCAGGCCGGCACGCTGCGCATGATCGCGCAGGCCGCACCCCAGCGCTCGCGCCTGCTGCCGGACACGCCGACGGTCGCGGAGGGTGGCTTCGTCGGCTACGGCGCGACCTCCTGGGGATGCCTGCTCGCGCCCGCGGGCACGCCGCAAGCGGCCATCGCCGCGATCAATGCCGCCGCGCGGGAGATCCTCGCCAGCGCTGAGGTCCGCGAGAGGCTCGCGCTGCTCGGCGCGGAGCCGGCGCCCGGGACGCCCGAGGAGCTCACCGCGTTCATGCGAGCCGAGCAGGCCCGCTATGTCGCGCTGGTCGGCGAACTCGGAATCAAGGGCGACACCTGAAGGGCCGCGCGCGGCGTCCCTGCCCGCAGGCTGCATGTCGTGGTTGGATGGAGTTCGGCAGCAGCTGCCCCGCCAGCCGAGCTGACTGGAGCCCGCGCCGATCGGAACCAGATGGTCAGGGGCGGTTAGCGCTAGCCACGGCGGAGAAGGCGTCGATCAGAACGGCCGCTCTCCGGGTTGGGACCGGCCGTCCAGGCGCCCGTCGAGGAGTACCGGGATTTAGGGATGCGGGGACGCGCAACCGACGATGCCAATACATCACGGTGACCATCTGAGACGCGTCGCGCTGGTGCTCGACCCGGCGCCGCCGCCCGGCCTGCCGGCCAATACGGCGGCGGCGATCGGAATCGGTTCCGACGCGGCGATCGCGCGGCTGGACGAGGTCTCGCTCGCTGACGCCGCCGAGCACTCCTTCACAGTCGGCGGCAGGCGGCCCTTTCCCCTCCTGCGCGCCGACGAGGCGGGCTGCGACTTCGCCGCCGAGTCACTCGAAAGGCTCGGCCTCCCCGGGCGCCAGCGTGGATGCGATCGCTGACCGGTTCGCTGCCGCTGCTGCGGTGAGGTTGCCGCCGTGACGCCGCGCGCTACAGCGGCGTGGTGCCGGCGATCCCGCGCGCTTCCTCCCGCACCAGGGCGCGCAGCCAGGTGTTGCCCGGATCGGCATCCAGCACCTCCGGCCAGATCACCGAGGCGGTGAAGGATGGCAGCGCCAGCGGCGGCTCCAGCGCCACCAGCCCGAGCGCCGCGCCATGGCGGATCGCGATGGAGCGCGGCAGCGTGACCACCAGGTCGCTCTCCGCCACCACCGCCATGGCGGCGTAGAAATGCGGCAGGCGCAGCGCCACGTGCCGGGCCAGCCCGCGCTCCCGCAGCGCCTCGTCCATCGCGCCGCGCCCGTCGCCGAGCACGGTGACCAGCACGTGGTCGAGCGCGACGAAGCGCTCGAGGCTCCACTCCGCGAGCGCGGGATGGCCGGCGCGCAGCAGCGTGACGAAGTCGTCGCGATAGAGAGCCTCGCGCCGCAGCCCCGGCGGCAGCGCCTGCCCGAGGATGCCGAAGGTGAGCGCGAGCCGCCCGTCGCGCAGATCGTCCAGCATGCTGGCGAGGAAGGGCACGACCCGCACCTCGAGCAGCGGCGCCTCGCGGGAGACGCGGCGCACCAGGCGCGGCAGCAGCAGGATGGTCTGGTGGTCGGTCGCGGCGATGCCGACCTGGCCGCGCCAGGTCGCGGGGTCGAAGCGCCGCTGCGCGACGAGGTCCGCCGCCTCGCCCAGCAGGCGCTTCAGCGCGGGCTGCAGCGCAAGCGCGGCCGGCGACGGCACCAGGCCCTGGCTGCCGCGCGCCAGCAGCGGATCGCGCAGCAGC
>NZ_JAKJIB010000260.1 GCF_021864505.1 Falsiroseomonas oryziterrae | reverse complement strand
ACGCGGAGCCCGGCGACCGGCTGGGCGAAGCGGCTGCGCGAGGCGGTGGCCTGGCGGCCGGCGTCCTGGGCGGGGCTCGCCGGCGCGGGCGGGCCGATCCACCCGGCGACGCTCTGCCACGCGATCAACGCCGCGCTGCCGGCGGGCGCCACTTTCGTCTGCGACGGCGGCGAGGTCGGGCAGTGGGGGCACGCGATGGTGCGCAGCGCACGTCGCATCACCAACGGCGTCGCCGGCGCGATCGGCGTCGGCATTCCCTTCGCGATCGGCGCGCGCGCCGCGCTGGTTGCGCCGACGCTCGCCCTGATGGGCGACGGCTCCTTCGGATTCCACATGGCGGAGATCGACACCGCCGCACGGCACGGCCTGCCGGTCGTGCTGGTCGTCGGCAACGACAGCCGCTGGAACGCCGAGCACCAGATCCAGCTGCGCGACTACGGCGCCAAGCGCGCGCATGGCTGCGAGTTGGCGCCGGGCACGCGCTACGACCTGGTCGCGACCGCGCTCGGCGGCCATGGCGAGCATGTCGAACGCGGCGAGGACCTTGCTCCCGCGCTCGCGCGCGCCATCGCCAGCGGCAGGCCCGCAGTGGTGAACGTCGTGATCGAGGGCCAGCCGGCCCCCGTGATGAAGCGATGACCTTCGACCGCCGTCCGCTCTATGCGAAGACCGAGGAGGTGCTGACGCGCCGCATCGCCGACGGCACCTGGGCCCCGGGCGCCCTGATCCCGCCGGAGCCCGAACTCGCCGCGGAGCTCGGCGTCAGCCCGGGCACCGTGCGGAAGGCGCTCGTCGGGCTGGAGCGGCGGCGGCTGATCGAGCGGCGGCAGGGCCGCGGCACCTTCGTCGCCGCGCATACCTCCGAGCGCGCGCTGTTCCATTTCTTCCGCATCCGCGATGTCCATGACGGCCGCCACGCGCCGACCTCGCTCGTGCTCGACTGCCGCACCGCGCCGGCGACGCCGGCGCAGGCCGCCGCGCTCGGGCTCGCCGAGGGCGAGCCGGTGCATCGCGTCGAGCGCATCCGCGCGCTGGCGGCGGAGCCGGTGATCCTGGAGCGCATCCTGCTGCCGGCGGCGCGCTTCCCGGGCTTCGCCCTGCCGGTGCTGCGCGAGATGGAGGACGAGCTCTACGTGCTCTACCAGCGCGACTTCGGCGTCACCATCGCGCGCGCCGAGGAGCGGCTTTCGGCGGTCGCGGCGAGCGAGGAGCAGGCGGCGAAGCTGCAGCTCTGGCCCGGCGCGCCGCTGCTCGAGGTGGCGCGCATCGCCTACGACGTCGCCGACCGGCCGGTGGAGCGGCGCGTCACCTGGGTGGACACGCGGCGCCACCATTACGCGGCAAGCCTGGACTGAGCCCCGCGACCCAGGGCGGGGCGGGCGTCGGTTTCGGACAAATGGACCGGTCCCGTTCGCGGTGGTGGTTTTCGGACAAACGATCCCGCCCCGCCCGAGGGCGGGTTTCGGACAAAGGCGACAGTCTCGCAGGAACGACAGGTGGGACCGGCCGGGCCGGGAACGCGTACGGCGGTTGGTTGGGTGAACATAGAGGGAACATGTGGCCCGCGCCAGCGTTGTCTGCATCCCCTTCAAGGACCCGACCCATGGCCAAGCCGAAGCGACACCAACCCGACCACGACGCGAACCCCAAGACCGATCCCGATCCGGGCTCCAACGCCGTGAAGGACCCGCAGGACTGGACGACGGGCGAGGAGGCGATGACCGGCGCCCAGGCCTCCTACCTCAAGACGCTCTGCGAGGAGGCGGGAGAGGCCTTCGACCCCGGCCTGACCAAGGCCGAGGCCTCGCTGCGGATCGACGAACTCCAGACGAAGACAGGGCGGGGGCGCTGACCGACCGGCGGCGCGATCAGGCCAGCAGCGACTGGGCGTCGCGCCACATGCGCGCCACGACGTCGCCGGCCGGCTCCGCCCGTGCCAGGCGCGCGGCCTGGCCGGCCCACATCTGCATGTGCCCGGCGTCTCCGGCCCGCATCGCCGCATCGCGCAGCGGCGCGGTCGCGGCGCGCTGCAAGGGGTAGGGCAGCGCGTCCTCGCCCACCGCCTCGGTCCAGCGGCTGCGGATCGCGCGGGCGAGACGTCCGGAGAAGGCCCGGGTCTGCACCGTGTCCTCCGGTGCGCTCCGCGCGATCGCATCCGCCCAGGCGGGGTGCAGCGACGCTTCCGGCGTGCGCAGCAGGGCGGTGCCGACCTGTGCGGCGGAGGCGCCGAGGGCGAGCACGGCGGCGAGCGCCCTTCCGTCGGCGATGCCGCCGGCGGCGATCACCGGGATGCGCACCGCATCGGCGACGAGCGGGACGAGCACGAGCGTGGTGCCCGCCTGTCGCCCTGCCGCAGCCGCGTCGAAGGCGCCGCGATGGCCGCCGGCCTCCAGCCCGGAAACCACCACGGCATCGGCGCCAGCGTCCTCCGCCGCGCGGGCCTCCTCGACCGAGGTCACGTTGGCGAACCAGGCGATGCCGCGCCGCTTCAACTCCGCGACGAAGGGCGCCGGCCAGAGCCCCATGATCGAGGAGGCGACCTGCGGCGCCGCGGCGAGGATCGCGTCGCATTGCGCGGCGAAGTCGGGCGGGCGGGCGTCGAGGTCGCCCATCGCCGCGCCATGTGCCGCGAGCAGCGCCGCCATCCGCGCCTCCGCCGCCGCGTCGCGCGGCGGGTCCGGATCCGGTATCCAGGTGTTGATCTGCACCGCGCCGTTGGAGGCGGCGCGGAACGCCGCCATCCAGGCCGCGATGGCGCGCGCGTCCAGCATCAGCGCGCCGCAGCCGCCCATGCCGCCGGCATTGGCGACCGCGGCGGCGAGGGTCGGCGGCGAGACGCTGGCCATCGGCCCCATCACGACCGGCAGGCGCAGCCCGAACCGCGCGCAGAAATCGCGCGCGCGGGCCAGGGGCGTGCCGGCGCCCATGCTCAGAACGCGACCTTGTCGCCGCCCTTGAGGCTCAGGATCTCCCGCGCCTCGTCCGGCGTCGCGACGGCGAGGCCGAGGCCCTCGATGATCTGGCGCGCCAGGCGCACCTGCTCGGCATTGCTTTCCGCCAGCCGGCCGGGTCCGGCCCAGAGGCTGTCCTCGAGGCCGACGCGGACATTGCCGCCCATCGCGGCCGCCATGGCGGCGACGCGGAGCTGCGCCGCGCCGGCGCCGAGCACCGACCAGCGATACTGGTCGCCGAACAGCCGGTCGGCGGTGCGCTTCATGTGCAGCACGTCCTCCGGATGCGCGCCGATGCCGCCCTGGATGCCGAACACCGTCTGGATGAAGAGCGGCGCCTTCACGAGGCCCTGATCGAGGAAGTAGCGCAGGTTGTAGAGATGCGCGGTGTCGTAGCACTCGAACTCGAAGCGCGTGTTGTTCTCCGAGCAGGTCGACAGGATGTACTCGATGTCGCCGAAGGTGTTGCGGAAGAGGATGTCCTTGTTGGCCAGGTAGTCCCGCTCCCACTGATGCTTGAACTCCTTGAAGCGGTTCAGCATCCCGAACAGGCCGAAGTTCATCGAGCCCATGTTGAGGCTCGCGACCTCCGGCTTGAAGGTCGCGGCGGGGGCGACGCGCTGCTGGATCGTCATGGTGGGCGCGCCGCCGGTGGTGATGTTCACCACGCAGTCGCTGCGCTGCTTGATCACCTGCAGGAAAGGCGCGAAGGCCTCCGGCGACTGGTCGGGGCGACCGTCCTTCGGGTCGCGCGCATGCAGGTGCACGATGGCCGCGCCGGCTTCGGCGGCGCCGATCGCGGCGTCGGCGATCTCCTGCGCGGTGACCGGCAGGTGGGGCGACATGGAGGGGGTGTGGATCGCGCCGGTGACAGCGCAGGTGATGATGACCTTGCGGTCGAGCTTGCCGGCCATGCCGTGTCCTCCCTGTTCGTGGCGCGCAGGGTGCGTGCGCGCGGCGCGCGCGGCAAGCCGGGTCAGCGCGTTTCGCCGGCCAGCAGCGCCAGTCCCTCCGCCACCGAGACGAAGGCGCCGCCCGCCGTCACGCGCTCGGCGCCGAAGCGATCCTCGAACAGCCGGCGGACGGCAGGGACGAGGGAGGTGCCGCCGGTGAGGAAGACGCGGTCCACCTCCGCCGCGTGCAACGCGGCGTCCGCCAGCGCGGCGTCCACCGCCGTGCCGATGCGGGCGAGGTCCGGGGCGATCCAGGCCTCGAACTCGGCGCGGCGGATCGGGGCGGAGATCGCGAAATCGCCATGCGCGAAGTCGAGCACGGTGTCCTCCGCCTCCGACAGCGCGGCCTTGGCGGCGGAGACGGCGCGGTAGAGCGCGTAGCCGGTCTCCTCCTCGATCAGCAGGCGCAAATGGTGCAGGCGCTCGGGGTGCTCCGCCGTGCGCGCCACCTCCGCGATGTCGCGCAGCGTGCGGGGCGCGCGCATGAGCGAGAGCAGGTGCCAGCGCGCGAAGCTGGCAAACCAGGCGGGCGGCACCGGGAGCGGCTTGCCCATCACCCTGTAGCTGTCGCCCTTGCCGAGGCGCGGCGAGACCACGCGGTCGATGATGCGGTAGTCGAAGGCATCCCCCGCGGTGCCGACGCCGGCATGGCCGAGGGGCTCCACCGCGCGTGGCGGCCCGGGCTGGAAGCGGAGCACCGAGAAGTCGCTGGTGCCGCCGCCGAAATCCGCGACCAGCACCGTCGCGGCGCGGTCGAGCGTTGCGGCGAAGCGATGGCCGGCGGCGGCCGGCTCCAGCGCGACCTCCACGCGGGGCAGGCCGGCGGCGGCGAAGGCGGCGCGGAGGCGCTGCTCGGCCAGCGCATGGTCGGCGGCGTCGCCGACGAAGCGGACGGGACGGCCGACGACGATGCGCGCATCCTCGAGATCGGCGCGGAAGGGCGCGAGGAGCTCGCGCAGGAACAGCGCGACCAGCGCCTCCAGCGTGAAGGCGCGGCCGAGGATGCGGGTCTCCGTGAAGCTGCGCTGCGCGAGGTAGCTCTTCATCGACATGATGAGCCGGGCCTCGAGCGGATCCTCGAGATAGGCCTCGATCGCCGCCGCGCCGGCGGCGTGGCGCGGCTTGCCGGAAGCGGTCCAGAAGCAGAGCACGGAGCGCATCACCTCGCCGGTGTCGCGCGCCAGCGTCTCGGCGTTGCCGTCGGGCCGCAGCCGCGCGACGACGCTGTTGGTCGTGCCGAAGTCGATGCCGATGGCCGGCCGCGTGGCGGCGTGCGAGGTCGCGCTCATGGGGGGGCGGGTTCAAGCCCGCCGCGGCGTGCGTGTCCAGGCCCGCCGGCTGCGATCTCCGTCCGCCCGGGGCCGGGCGGGCGGAGATGAAGGCCGCGCGATCAGCGCCTCTCGCGGGAGCGGCCGACCATGTAGCCGCCGGCGCCGCCGATCGCGGCACCGCCGAGCGCGCCCCATCCGGCATTGCCGGAGAAGGAGCCGATCAGCGCGCCGGAGGCGGCGCCGAGCGCGGCGCCTGTCGCGGCGGTGCGCTGGGTGTCGGTCATGTCCGCGCAGCCGCCGAGCGCGAGGGCCGCGACAACGGGAAGGACCAGGAGCTTGCGCATCGTCTCTCTCCGTTACTGCGCGCGGCGGCGCTGCTGGGCGGGCTGGGGCGGGCAGGGAAAGGCGTCGGTGGCGTAGCGGACGACGCCCTCCACTGCCGTCGTGCCGGCATGCTGCGGATTGGCCCGGGCCCAATTGACGAAGCCGGTGCGCACGCTCTCGAGCGTCGGGCGCGGGTTCGGCAGGCAGAAGAAGGGCCTGCGGTTCGGCAGGGCGTCGGTGATCGCGGTGTGGAACTGGCCGGTGGCCATCAGGAAGCCGTGGCAGTGGTTGATCGCGGCGACCACGTTCGGGTCGGACCCGGTGGCGGCGCAGAGCGCGGCGAGGTCGCTGGTGCGCCCGCCCACGAAATTGTCCGGCGTGACCTGCGCCTGCGCCGCCGTCGCGGCCAGGCCGAGGCCGGCGGCCAGCGCGACCGCCTTCACTCCTCGCAGCATGCGTCCCTCCTCGCGCGCCGGAGTTGCTGGCCGGCACCGGAACGGAGCTTGCGGGGCGCCGGCGGGCCGGGCAAGGCGCCCGCATCCCGAAAAGACGCGGCGCGTCCCGGCGTCGTGCCCGGATCGGGCGACCGCCGCGCCGCGCGCCGCCGCCTTCAG
>NZ_JAKJIB010000026.1 GCF_021864505.1 Falsiroseomonas oryziterrae | reverse complement strand
CTCGCGGCGGCGCCTTCGGCTCCGGCGCCGCGGCCGCCTGCAGGATCTGCGCCCGCGCCGCCTCCGACGCCTCCACCGGCGGGGCGAGCTTCGGCCCGCCGCCGCGCGAGCCGGTCTCGACCGTGCCGATGCGCAAGGGAAGCGGCCGCCGCGACAGCGCGGGGCCCAGCGCCACGAAATGCCCGCGCTCGAGGTCGCGGAACATCTCCGCCTGGCGCCGCTCCATCCCCAGCAGATCGGCGGCGCGCGCCATGTCGATGTCGAGGAAGGTGCGCCCCATCAGGAAGTTCGACGCCTCCGCCGCGACGTTCTTCGCGAGCTTAGCCAGGCGCTGCGTCGCGACCGCCCCCGCGAGCCCGCGCTTGCGCCCGCGACACATCAGGTCGGTCATGGCCGCGAGCGAGGCGCGGCGCGCATCATCCGCCACGTCGCCGCCGAGCGCCGGCGCGAACAGCTGCGCCTCGTCCACCACGACCAGCATCGGCGACCAGGCATCGCGTTCCACCGCGAAAAGTCCGTCGAGGAAGGCGGCCGCGTGCCGCAGCTGGCTGTCCACGTCGAGATGCTCGAGGTTGAGCACCACCGAGACGCGATGCCGCCGCACGCCCTCCGCCGCGCGCTTCAGCCCCGTCAGCCCCGCCGTCGCGGCGTCCAGCACCAGATGCCCGAAGCGCTCGCCGAGGGTGACGAAATCGCCCTCCGGATCGATCACCGCCTGCTGCACCCAAGGCGCCGACTGCTCGAGGAGCCGGCGCAACAGGTGCGACTTGCCCGACCCCGAATTGCCCTGCACCAGCAGCCGCGTCGCGAGCAGCTCCTCGAGATCGAGCGTCGCGGCGCCGCCTGCGGTGGTCGTGCCCAGCTCGATGCGGACCGTCATCCCGACTCCCTGGCACCCGGTTGCGGGGCCGGCCGGGTTACCCCGCCCGCCGCGGCAGGGGAAGCGCCTCAGCCGAGTTCGAAGGTCGTGATCCCGAACAGGCGGTCCATGGCGACCGGCGGCGCGGCCCCGGTGTACATCCGCGCCGTCTCGAAGACGGGAGCCAGGCCAAGCCGGCGCGCCAGCGCCACCGCCGCCGCATGCGGCTCCGGCACGTCGAGGAAGACGGGCCCCGGCGGCACCCGGGCCACCAGCGCCGCCACCAGCGCCTCCGCACCCGCCGCGTCCTCCGCCACCAGCGGGCCGATCTTGTGCCCGCTCCGGCACGGCCGGATCACGCCGAAGCCCGCCACCGCCCCGTCGCGCAACAGCGCTAGCGCCACATGGCCTGGCGCCGCGATCCAGGCGCGGAGGAAGTCCGGCCGCGGCGCCGGGAATACCGTGGCATCCAGCGCCTCCAGCGCGGCGAAGGGCACCGCGGCCGCCGGCACGATCGTCTCGCGCGGTGGCGGCAGCGACGGCGCCTCCCCGCCGAAGCGGATGTTGTTCCAGGCGAGCTGGAAGCCGGACTTCCGGTAGTTCGCCTGCTGGGCCACCACGCCGTCGAGCCCGATGAGCCGGCCCGCCAGCTGACGCATCGCCGCGTACCAGACCACGATGCCGTACCCCTGCCCGCGAGCCTCGGGGGCCGCGATGTAGAAGCCGATGAAGCCGAAGCCCGTGCCGTAGCGCGTCGCCGAGATGACGGAGGCGATCTCGCCGCCCTCGAAGCTGCCGAGGAACAACCCCGGGTCCTGCGCCAGGAAGCAGTCGAGGTCCACGAGGCCGGGATTCCAGCCCTCGGCGGCGGCCCACTCCACCGCCTGCTCGGCCTCGGCGGGCGTCAGGGTGCGGATCGTCGCCATCAGTGCATCACGTCGCCGCCATTCGGCGACAGCGTCGCGCCCACGAAGAAGTCGCCGCCCGGCGAGCTGGCAAGCAGCAGCGCCGCCGCCGCGATCTCCTCCGGCTGGCCGACGCGGCCGATCGGCAGGCCGGCGCCGGTCCGTTCCGCCCAGTCCGGCCCGAGCTGCGCGGTCAGCTCGCTGACCACCGGGCCGGGCGCGATGGCATTCACGAGGATCCCTTTTGGTGCGCCCTCCCGCGCCAGCGCGCGCGTCATGCCGACCAGCGCGGCCTTGGCGGTGCAATAGGGCACGATCCCGGCGGCACCCTTGAAGGCCAGCTGGCTCGCGGTGGTGATGATCCGCCCGCGGCCGCGCGCCGCCATGCCCGGCCAGACCGCCTGCGCGGCGAAGAAGCTGGCGCGCACATGCACGCCCATCACGCGGTCGAACATCTCTTCCGTGATGCTCTCGATGGGGCCGCGCAGGTTCAGCCCCGCATTGTTCACCAGCACGTCGCAGGGCCCGAGCGCCGCCTCGGCCGAGGCGATGAAGGCGCGCAGCACCGGCAGTTCCGCCACGTCGAGCGCGGCGTGGAAGCACCGCCGCCCCTCCGCCTCGACGCCGCGCGCGACCTCGGCCGCGCCCTCCGCGTCGTGCAGGTGGCAGAGGGCGATGTCGGCGCCCTCGCGCGCGAAGAGCAGCGCGATGGCGCGGCCGATGCCGCGGCTGCCGCCGGTGATGATCGCGACCTGTCCCTTCAGTTGATTCGTCACGCCAGCAGCCTCCGCATCGCGGCCGCGAAGGCATCGCGGATCGTCATCGCGTCCACGTGCCGTCCCGCCTCCACCACCATCCGTCCGCCGCAGGCGACGCTGCGGACCGGGTTGCCCTGGCCGCTGAACACCCAGGCATCGAGCAGCGCATCCTCCTGCCGCCCCAACAGCAGCGGATGCGTGTCGTCGAGCTCCACCAGGTCGCAGCGCATCCCCGGCGCGATGGCGCCGAGCCGACGTCCGCTGGCCTGCGCCCCGCCCGCCAGCGCGGCGTCGAGCAGCGTGCGCCCGGGATGCGGGTTCTGCTCGGCGGTCGCGACCGCGCGGGCATGGTCGCGCAGCCGCTGGCTGGTCTCGAGCTGGCGCAGCTCGAAGGCCGACGCGGTGCCGACATGGCTGTCCGTGCCGATGCCGAAGCGCCCGCCGCCCGCGAGGAACGCCGGCAGCCGGAACACGCCGTCGCCGAGCGAGGCCTCGGTCGTCGGGCAGAGCCCCGCGACGGCGCCCGTCACGGCGAGGTCGGCGACCTCCGTATCGTCCAGATGCGTCGCATGGATCAGCACCCAGCGCGCATCGAGCGGCATGTTGTCGAGCAGCCAGCGCACCGGCCGCGCGCGCGTGGCGGCGAGGCATTCCTCGACCTCCTTCGGCTGCTCGGCGGCATGGATATGGATCGGCCCGTCGAAGCCGGACAGCGCACGCAACATGTCGGGCGTCACCGCGCGCAGCGAATGCGGCGCGAGGCCGACTGTGGCCTGCGGATCGCCGGCCACGGCAGTGCGCAAGGCCTCCACGATGGCCGAGAACCGGTCGAGGTCGTTGAGGAACCGCCGCTGCCCCTCATGCGGCGGCTTCCCGAAGATGCCGCCATGCCGGTACAGCGAGGGCAGCATCGTGATCCCGATGCCCGCGCGCCGCGCCGCGGCGAGGTGCCGCTTCGCCATCTCCGCAACGTCCGCGTAAGGGCTGCCGTCGGGCTGGTGGTGCAGGTAGTGGAACTCGGCGACCGAGGTGAAGCCGTGCTCGAGCAACTCGGCATAGAGCTGCGCCGCGACCGCCTCGGCATCCTCGGGCGAGAACAGCCCCACGAAGCGGTACATCGTCTCCCGCCAGGTCCAGAAACTGTCATGCCCGGCGGGGCTGCGCCGCTCCGCGCCCCCCGCCATGGCGCGCTGGAAGGCGTGGCTGTGCAGGTTCGGCATGCCTGGGACGACATGCCCGCCGAGGCGCCGCGCCGCGCCGACAGGGGAGCCCGGCGTGACCGCGACGATGTCGCCGGCCGCATCGGCCTCGATCAGCACGTCACGAGCCCAGCCGGCGGGCAGCAGCGCATGGGCTGCCCAAAGCTTGCGTAGTCCCGTCATCGGCCGACGCTTGCCCTCCGCGCCCGTCAGAGTATCCACTGAGCCATGACCGATCCCACCCGCTTCCGCAATTCCCCCGCCATCCGCAGCCCCCGCGGCCTGGATCTCTCCTGCCGCCATTGGACCACCGAGGCGGCGATGCGGATGCTCATGAACAACCTCGACGACGAGGTGGCCGAGCGCCCCGGCGAGCTGGTCGTCTATGGCGGCATCGGCCGCGCCGCCCGCGACTGGAAGAGCTACGAGACGATCGTCTCCGTGCTGAAGCGCCTCGACGAGGAGCACACGCTGCTGGTGCAGTCCGGCAAGCCGGTCGGCGTCTTCCGCACCCATGCCGATGCGCCGCGCGTGCTGATCGCCAATTCCAACCTGGTGCCGCGCTGGGCGAGCTGGGAGCACTTCAACGCGCTCGATCGCCAGGGGCTGATGATGTACGGCCAGATGACCGCCGGCAGCTGGATCTACATCGGCAGCCAGGGGATCGTGCAGGGCACCTACGAGACCTTCGCCGAGGCCGGCCGCCAGCATTTCGGCGGATCGCTCGCCGGTCGCTGGATCCTGACGGCCGGGCTCGGCGGCATGGGTGGCGCACAGCCGCTGGCCGGCGTCTTCGCCGGGGCCTCGGTGCTCGCCGTGGAATGCCAGCCGAGCCGGATCGAGAAGCGGCTCGAGACGCGCTACCTCGACCATCGCGCCGACGACATCGACACCGCCCTCGCCATGATCCGCGCGGCCTGCGCGGAGAAGCGCGCGATCTCCGTCGGCCTGCTCGGCAACGCCGCCGAGATCTTCCCGGAGCTCGTCCGCCGCGGCGTGGTGCCGGACATCGTGACGGACCAGACCAGCGCGCATGACCCCGCCAACGGCTACCTGCCCGCCGGCTGGACGTTGTCGGAGTGGGAGGCGAAGCGCGAGAGCGACCCGGACGCCGTCGCCGCCGCGGCGAAGCGCAGCATGGTCGCCCACGTGCAGGCGATGCTCGACTTCAAGCGCATGGGCTCGGCCGTGCTCGACTACGGCAACAACATCCGACAGATGGCGAAGGAGGAAGGCCTCGCCAACGCCTTCGACTTCCCGGGCTTCGTGCCGGCCTATATCCGCCCGCTCTTCTGCCGCGGGATCGGCCCCTTCCGCTGGGCCGCGCTGTCCGGCGACCCCGAGGATATCCGCAAGACCGACGACAAGGTGCGGGAGTTGATCCCGGACGACCCGCACCTGCACCAGTGGCTCGACATGGCGCGCGCGCGCATCGCCTTCCAGGGACTGCCGGCGCGCATCTGCTGGGTCGGGCTCGGCCAGCGCCACCGCCTCGGCCTCGCCTTCAACGAGATGGTGGCGCGCGGCGAGATCGGGCCCGTGGTGATCGGCCGCGACCATCTCGATTCCGGCAGCGTCGCGAGCCCGAACCGCGAGACGGAGGCGATGCTGGACGGATCCGACGCCGTCTCCGACTGGCCGCTGCTGAACGCGCTGCTCAACACCGCCTCCGGCGCGACCTGGGTCTCGCTGCATCATGGCGGCGGCGTCGGCATGGGCTTCTCGCAGCATGCCGGCATGGTGATCGTCGCCGACGGCACCGAGGCCGCGGCGCGGCGCCTGGCGCGCGTGCTGTGGAACGACCCCGCCACCGGCGTCATGCGCCATGCCGATGCGGGCTACGACATCGCCATCGACTGTGCGCGGGAGCACGGCCTCGACCTGCCGATGATCCGCGCATGATCACCCCCGGCCAGGCCCATCTGAACGAACTCCGCGCCGTCATGACGGGCGGCGCGCTCGCGCTCGATCCCGGCTGGCGGGCGCAGGTCGCGGCCTCCGTCGCCGCGCTCGACCGCCGGCTGGCGGGCGGCGAGGCGCTCTACGGCGTCAACACCGGCTTCGGGAAGCTCGCCTCCACGCGCATCGCGCCCGACCGTCTCGCGCAGCTGCAGATCAACCTGATCCGCAGCCATGCGGCCGGCACCGGCGCCTACCTGCCCGCGCCGGTGGTTCGCCTGATCCTGGCGCTGAAGGCGCTCTCGCTGGCCCGCGGCGCCTCCGCCGTGCGGCCGGAGGTGGTGGAGGCGCTGCTCGCCCTCCTGAACCACGACGTGCTGCCGGCGATCCCGGCCAAGGGCTCGGTCGGCGCCTCCGGCGACCTCGCGCCACTCGCCCACATGTCGCTCGTGCTGATAGGCGAGGGCGAGGCGTTCCGGGGCGAGCGCGTGCTGGACGGCACGCAGGCGCTGGCGGCGGCCAACATCGCGCCGCTCGCGCTCGGCCCGAAGGAAGGCCTCGCGCTGCTCAACGGCACGCAGGTCAGCACGGCGCTCGCGCTTGCCGGGCTGTTCGCCGCGCAGGACCTGCTGCGCACAGCGCTCGTCGCCAGCGCGCTCAGCCTCGACGCGGCGCGCGGCTCCGACACGCCCTTCGACCCGCGCATCCATGCGCTGCGCGGCCAGCCCGGGCAGATCCGCGTCGCCGCCGCGCTGCGCGCGCTGATCGCCGGCAGCCAGATCCGCGACAGCCACCGCGAGGGCGACACGCGCGTGCAGGACCCCTACAGCCTGCGCTGCCAGCCCCAGGTCGCCGGCGCCTGCCTCGACCTGCTCGACAACGCCGCCGCGATCCTGCTGCGCGAGGCGAACGCCGTCACCGACAACCCGCTGGTGGTCGAGGGCGACGTGCTGTCGGGCGGCAACTTCCATGCCGAGCCCGTCGCCTTCGCCGCCGACACCATCGCGCTCGCGCTCGCCGAGCTCGGCGCGATCAGCGAGCGCCGCATCGCGCTGCTGACCGACCCGGCGCTGAATTCCGGCCTGCCACCCTTCCTCGTCGCCGACAGCGGCATCAATTCCGGCTTCATGATCGCCCAGGTCACCGCCGCCGCGCTGACAGCGGAGAACCGTGCGCTCGCCGTGCCGCGCAGCACCGACAGCCTGCCGACCAGCGCGAACCAGGAGGACCATGTCAGCATGGCGACCTCCGCCGCGCTGCGGCTGGCCGACATGGCGTCGAACCTGGCGACGATCCTCGGCATCGAGATCCTCGCCGCCTGCCAGGGCATCGACTTCCACCACCCGTTGCAATCCTCGGCGCCGCTCGAAGCGGCGCGCGGCGCGCTGCGCGAGGCGGTCGCGCCCTGGGACCAGGACCGCGCCATGGCGCCCGACATCGAGGCGGCGAAGCGCCTGGTGGAGTCCGGCGTCTTCGCGGCGCTCGTGGACCTGCCGCCGACATGACCGCGTCCGATCGCCGGAGGGCGGAGGAGCCGGAGGCTCCGAGCACCGGAGGCGTGAATCGGCCGCGCCACGATCATCGCTTCGACCGCGTCTGGCTCGACGCCCATCTCTGCACGATGGCCCCGCGTGGCGAGGATCCGCTCGGCGTGATCGAGGACGGCGCGATCGCCGCAAAGGACGGTCGCATCGCCTGGGTCGGGAAGCGTTCCGACCTGCCCGCCGCGGCCGAAGTCACCACGCGCTGCGACGGCGCCTGGATCCTGCCGGGGCTGATCGATTGCCACACCCATCTCGTCTTCGGCGGCAATCGTGCGCGCGAATTCGAGATGCGGCTCGAAGGCGCTAGCTACGAAGACATCGCCAAGGCCGGCGGCGGCATCCTCTCCACCGTGCGCGCCACGCGCGCGGCGAGCGAGGACGATCTCGTCGCCTCCGCCCTCCCCCGCCTCGACGCGCTGCTCGCCGAAGGCGTCACCACGGTCGAGGTGAAGTCGGGCTACGGCCTCGACCTCGACACCGAGGCGCGCATGCTGCGCGCCGCGCGGCGGCTCGGCCAGGCGCGCGCGGTCTCCGTCGCCACCTCCCTTCTCGCCGCCCATGCCGTGCCGCCCGAATCCGCCGGCCGCGCCGCCGACTACGTGCGCCACGTCGCCGACGGCATCCTGCCCGCCATCGCGGCCGAAGGTCTTGCGGATGCCGTGGACGCCTTCACCGACAGCGCCATCGCCTTCACGCCGGAGGAGACGGCGCGCGTCTTCGACGCCGCGCAGCGCCACGGGCTGCGCGTCAAGCTGCATGCCGACCAGTTGCGCGATGATGGCGGCGCCGCGCTGGCCGCGCGCTACGGCGCGCTGTCGGCCGACCACATCGAATACGCGAACCCGGACGGCATCGCCGCCATGGCGCGCGCCGGCACCGTCGGCGTGCTGCTGCCCGGCGCCTTCTACTTCATCCGCGAGACGAAGCAGCCCGACCTCGCCGCGATGCGCGCGGCGGGGCTGCGGCTCGCGCTGGCGACCGATCTCAACCCCGGCTCCTCGCCCGCCCCCTCGGTGCTGCTGATGCTCAACATGGGCTGCACGCTGTTCCGCCTGACGGTCGCGGAAGCGCTGGCCGGCGTCACGCGCCACGCCGCCGCCGCGCTCGGCTTCGACGACCGCGGCATGCTCGCGCCCGGCCTCCGCTGCGACCTGGCACTCTTCGCCGTCTCGCGCCCCGCGGAGCTCTGCTACTGGATCGGCCGCAACACCTGCGTCGGTCGCGTGGTGAACGGGCGATGACGGTCGAGGAAATGCAGCGCCTGGTGCGCGAAGGCGTGCCGCTCGCCGGCGCCTGGGGCGTCGAGGTGCTGTCCTTCGCGCAAGGCGAAGCGGTGCTGCGCCTGCCGCATCACGAGGACCTGCTGCGCCCGGGCGGCACCGTCTCCGGCCCCGCGCTGATGGGCCTCGCCGATGTCGCGATGTGGGTGGCGCTGCTCTCGCTCACCGGCGGGCGCGACGAGAGCCTGACCGCCAGTCTCTCTATCACGTTCCTGCGAGCGCCCGCGCCGCGCGCCGTCATCGCGGAGGCGCGCGTCATCAAGAAGGGCCGCACGCTGTCCTACGGCGAGGTCACGCTGCGCGCCGAGGGCGAGGACGCACCCTGCGCGCATGTCACGACGAGCTGGGCCACGAACGCGAAGCGGGCCTGAGGCGCCCGGCTTGATCACGCCTCCGTGGCTGTCCATCCTGCCGGACAACAATGTTGCCGGAGGAAGGCCATGCGCGCCCGCGACCTGATGACGACCAACCTCGTCACCATCCCGCCCACCACGCCCTTGTCGGTGGTGGCCAGCACCCTGGCCGAGCGCGGCTTCTCCGGCGTGCCGGTGGTGGACGCCGAGGGCAGGCTGCTCGGCATCGTCACCGAAGGCGACCTGATCCGCCGCCTCGCCGCCGTCGAGGACAAGCGGTCCTGGCTGCGCGAGTTCTTCGCGCCCGCCGGCCGGCAGGCCGCCGACTACGCGCGCAGCCACGGCCGCACCGCGCAGGATGCGATGACGACGGCCCTCGTCACGGCGGAGGAGGACACGCCGGTCGAGCGCATCGCGAAGGCCATGGAGGACCGCGGCATCCGCCGCGTGCCGGTGGTGCGCGACGGCAAGCTGGTCGGCATCGTCTCCCGCGCCGACCTGATCCGCGCCCTGATGGCGCCGGCCGAGACGCTGGCCGCCGATGCGCCGGACGAGCGCATCCGTCGCGAAGTGCTGAAGGCGATGCGTGAGCAGCCCTGGGTGGACGCGTATTTCATCTTCCCCGACGTGCAGGACGGCGTCGTGCTGTTCCACGGCTATTGCCGCAACGAGGATGTGAAGCGCGCGCTGCGCGTGCTGGCGGAGGGCATCCCCGGCGTGAAGGACGTGAAGGTGATGGTCGAGAAGGCGCCGCTCCCGGTCGTGATGCCCTGACGCGCGGCCGGCGCGGGGCTGCACGGTCCCGCGCCACGCCTTGGCTCGAGCCGCCCGCCTTCGCGGCAGGCCGCGCCATCGGCACCGCCCCCGCTTTCCTTTCATCGCTTTCACGTCTTGAAGTCGCCACGGTCCAGGATCACCATCTTTCCTAAGGCCCGGGCCCCTCTGTCGGGGTGCCGCTGCACCCCGTCATGTCGGGCCGACCGACCCGTCGCGCCCCCGCGCGACGACGGGGACAGGAGGCGAGGGCAGATGGACGCGGACTATGCGGCGAAGGGCCTGATGGGGCGCCTCGCCGAGCGCAAGGCGGATCTCGAGCGGCGCATCGCCGCCGAACGCGCCCGGCCGGTCCCGGACCAGGGGCTGATCCGCCGCCTCACCCGCGAATTGCTCCTGGCCCGTGATCGGCTCGCCGCCCTCGGCGGCTGCGCCATGCCGCGCTGGGCGCGCGAGGCGCCGGCGGCGGAGTAGCTACCGCCGTCGGCCGGTGAACAGCACCGCCGCCAGCATCCCGCCCACCGCCAGCGTGACGCCCGCCAGCTTCGCCGCGCCCAGCGGCTCGCCCAGCACGATGACCGACAGCAGCAGCGCCATCACCGGCACCAGCGTCGTCAGGCACGCCGTGCGCGTGCCGCCCAGCAACTCCACCGCGCGCGCATAGAGCGTGGTGGCCAGCGCGGAGGCGAGCAGCCCCTGCGCCACCATCTGCAGCGCTGTCATCTTCCAGGGCTGCGCCGCGACCTCGGCCGCGCCGAGCACGAGCCAGGGCGGCACCACGAGCAAGGCGGAGATCCCGCACACCGCCGCATTGCCCGCCAGCGCCGGCACGCGCCAGCGCCGCAGCAGCAGCGTGAAGGCGGCCCAGCTTGTCCCCGCCGCCACCAGGATCAGGTCGCCGCGCCAGGCGCCGGGATGCGCGCCGCCGATGCCGTCCCAGCCGATCAGCAGCACGCCGCCCGCGATCACCGCGATGGCGATCACGCGCCCGCGCGTCGGCCATTCGCGCAGCAGCGGGATGCCGAGCAGCGCGCCCATCACCGCCGCCGTGATCGGCGCAATGGTGCCGCCATGGCTCGCCGGCGCATGCACCACGCCCCAGCCGAACAGCAGCGCGTTCCCGGCCCCACCGGTGACAGCCAGCGCGAGCAGCCGCCAGAACCCGATTCCCGCCAGTACGCCGCGCCAGCGCCACGCGAAGGGCGCCAGCACCAGCCCCGCCGCGATGTAGCGCAGCGCCGCGAGGTCGAGCGGCGTGTAGCCCGCCAGCGTGCCGCTCCGCGCCACCACCGCCTGCGCGCTCCAGGCCAGCGCCGCGGCCAGCCCGAAGGCCAGCCCGATGGAAAGGTCGCGCGCGGGAGAGGTCACGCCGCTGCTGTAGCCCGCGCATCCCGCCGCGCGAACCCGGCGCGGCGCGGCCGCATCAGTCGGCCAGCACCTCGTTCACGCCGTCGCCGAAGCGGTCGAAGGCGACGCCGTAGCAATGCACCGACACCGCCGTCTGGCAGGCGAGGTTGGCGAGGCGGTGGATCAGCGTCGGATCGGCCGGCCCATGCGCGCTCGCGCCCGGCGCCATCAGCCGCGCCGCGCTCGGCACCGGCGGATCGCCCGGCTTGTAGTGGGTCTCGGTCAGAACGCCGCGATGGATGCCGAAGGCGCACCAGGTGCGATGCGCGTGAACGGGCGACATCTGTCCCGGGCGCCAGACCAGCGCGACCACGGCGTAGCCGCCCTTGGCATCCGCATGCAGCAGGTGGCGGACGTAGCGCTCCGCGCTGCAGCGGCATTCCACGCCGTCGAGCAGCGCGGGGTCGGCCACAGCCTCGGCGATGGCCGCCGCGACCTTCCGCTCTCGCCCCTCCTCCGCGCGCGCGGCCGCGGCGATGCCGGCGAGCATGCGGTCCAGGGCGGTACGGGGGCGGATATAGGTCATCGGGGCGCGATCTTCTCCCTGAGAGACGATCTATCGAAGATTCTGCTCCCATACAATCGAGATTCGCGAACCCATACCCCTGCTTGGTGGGCCAGGGGAAAGCGTCCCCCGGCCCTCGCAGCCCGACACGGGCAGGTGGCTGGACCCGGCGTCCGCATCCCGGCAGCCTGCCGCACATGTCCGGACAAGCCCCTCGCCGCGCCCTGCTCGCGGCCCTCGCCCTCGCCCCGCTCGCCGCCCCGGCCCGCGCGCAATCCTGGCCCGCACGGCCGCTCCGCCTGATCGTGCCCTTCCCGCCCGGCGGCACCGCCGACCTGCTCGGCCGCCTCGCCGCGCGCGAGATCGAGACGCGGATCGGCCAGCCCGTGGTGGTGGAGAACCGCGCCGGCGCCGGCGGTGCGCTGGGATCGGAAGCCGTCGCCCGCAGCGCGCCGGATGGCTACACGCTGGTCCTCTCCAACATCGCGAGCCAGGCGATCGGCCCCGCGGTGAACCGCAACATCGCCTATGACAGCGTGCGCGACTTCACCCATGTCGCGCTGATCGCGGCGGTGCCGAGCGCCATCGCGGTGTCCGCCGCCGGCCCCTTCCGCACGCTCGCCGATCTGCTTGCCCGCGCGCGCACGCCGGGCGCGGTGCGCTTCGCGTCCACCGGCGTCGGTACCTCGTCCCATGTGAAGCTCGAACTGCTCAAGCGCGCCGCGGCCGTCGACATCACGCATGTCCCTTATCGCGGCAGCGCGCCCGCCGTCGCCGACGTGATCGGCGGACAGGTGGAGGGGCTGATCGCCGCCGTGCCCGACATCGGCAACAACGACCGCCTGCGCCTGCTCGCCGTCACCACGCCGCAGCGCGCGACCCGCTGGCCCGACGTGCCGAGCATCGCGGAGGCCGGCTTCCCGACCCTCGTCGCCTCCAACTGGTTCGGCCTGTCCGGGCCCGCCGGCATGCCGCCCGAGGCCGCCCGGCGCATCAACGAGGCGCTGGTCGCCGGCCTCGCGACGCCCGAGACGACGGAGCGGCTCGCGACCCTCGGCGCCGCGCCGAACCGCATGACGGCCGCCGACTACGCCGCGCTGGTCGCGGCCGAGGTGCCGCGCTGGGCCGAGATCGCCCGCGCTGCCGACATCCGCGCCGAATGACCGCCCGCGATGACCGGAGGGCGCAGGGCGCGGAGCGCCCAAGCACCGGAGGTCTGAATCGCGGGCGCCAGGACGAGGAAACAACGGAAGCGTTGGAAGCGCGCCTCGCCGCGGTGCGCGCCAAGCGCGGCTATCTGCTACCGCACCACGGGCTGATGGCGCTCGCCTTCCCGAAGCTGCTCGAGGGCTACGACGCCGCCTACACCGCGCTCGCGCTCGACGACCGCGTGCTGTCCCACCACGACCGCGAATTCGTCTGGATCGCGATCCTCGCCGCGACCGACGAGCGCGTGGCCACGCACCACATCGCCAAGCTCCGCGCCGCGGGCGGCACCGATGCGACGCTCGGCGCCGCCTTCGCCGCGGCTGCGCTTGCCATCGGCGCCGAGGCCTTCGACTTCGCCGCGCGCGACTGGGCGCGCCAGCTTGCGCCCTTCGACCCGCGCGCAGCCTATCTCGATGCGCTCCGCCGCATCGCGCCGGCGGCGCCGATCCGCCTGGTCCACCTCGCCGGTCTCGCCGTGCAGGTCTGCCGCGCGCGCTGGCGGCCCTTCGCCTGGCACCTCGAAGCCGCCTATGCCGACGCCGTGCCGGAGGAGGAGATCGCGGAGGCGATCAGCCTCGCCATGTTCCCGGGCTCGGTGCCGTATTTCGTCGAGGCCTGCGCCGAATGGCGGCGCCTGATCCTGGACGGCACGCTGCCGGCAAGCCCGCGCTTCCAGGCCTGGGCACGGCTGAGCGGCCAGGGCGGCCATGACGAGGCGAGCGCCGCGCGCTGAACCGACATCTCGACGGATGTCATGGCTGTTCAGGTGTTCAATCTTAAGTATCTGATTACGCGTCGATTTTCACATTGACTTTCGTTCATGTGGCCCGCATCTGCCGCGCATGCGCGCCCTCCTCCTCGCCCTCGCCCTGCTGCTGCCCGCCGCGGCGCGGGCCGACACCGCGCTGGTCGAGGCGCTGCGCGCCGGCGGCCTCGTCGTTTTCCTCCGCCATGCCGAGACCGGCCCGCCGCATCCCGACAACGCCAATGCCGTGCTCGGCGACTGCTCCACGCAGCGCAACCTGAACGACACGGGACGCGCCCAGTCCGAGGCGATCGGCGAGGCCTTCCGCGCGCTCGCTATCCCGGTCGGCGCGGTGCGTGCCAGCCCCTTCTGCCGCACGCTGGAAACCGCCGTGCTCGCCTTCGGCACGGCGACGCCGGACGTCTCGCTCGGCCTGCCGCGCCACCTCGACGCCGCCGCGCATGCCGCGATGGGCGAGGCGCTGCGCCGCCTGGTCGCCACCGCGCGGCCGGCCGAGGGCAACCTCGTCCTGGTCGGCCACTCCTACCATCTGATCGCGGCAGGCGGCCCCAGGCCCGACCCGCAGGGCGCGGCCGCGATCCTGCGTCCGACGCCGGACGGTTTCGAGACCCTTGCCCTGCTGCCGCCCGGGGCCTGGACCGCCCTCGCCCGGCCGCGCCTCGCAGAGCTTCGCCCATGACCATGCAGCATCCGAAGCCCGTCGCGCTGTCGGTGCCGACCGCCACGATGCCGGCCACCGCGCCCTACGCCGCCGCGCTGCTGCGCATCACCATGGGCGTGCTGTTCCTTGCGCATGCCGTGTGGTGGAAGATCGTCACCGCCGGGATAGTCCATGTCGTCCCCTGGTTCGTCAGCCAGGGCTACCCGGCCTGGTTCGCCTGGTTCGTCACCGGCCTCGAACTGGTCGGCGGCGCGCTGCTCATCCTCGGCTGGCGCACGCGCGAGGTCGCGCTGGTGCTGGCCGCGCTGATGGCCGGCATCACCTGGCAGCAATTCCCGAATGGCTGGATCTACACCTCCACCCATGGCGGCTGGGAATATCCGGCCTTCTGGACCGTCGCGCTGATCGCCCAGGCCGGCCTCGGCGCGGGGGCCTGGGCACTGCGGAGCCGCTGACCCCTCTTTCCCGACGCCGCGCCAGCCGTCATCCTCCCCCCCAAACACGCGCCCCGCGCCGCGGGGCCAAGGGAGGACAGACGACATGACCCTGCGCTTCACGCGCCGCGCCGCGCTGCTCGCCGCTGCCGCGGCCCCGCTCGCCATCCCGCAGCGCGTCCGCGCGCAGCAGCAGTACCGGCCGGAATACAAGCTTTCGGTCGTCGGCAACCGCCCGATCCCGCTGTCGGAAGGCGCGTTCCAGTGGGCCGAGATGGTCACGCAGCGCTCCGGCGGGCGGATCAACCTGCGGGTCTATCCGGGCAGCCAGCTGGTCGGCGGCGACCAGACGCGCGAGCTCGTCGCGATGCGCCAGGGCGTGGTGGACTTCGCCGTCTTCTCCACCATCAACATCTCGCCGCAGGTGCGCGAGATGAACCTCTTCTCCCTGCCCTGGCTGCTCAACGACCATCGCGGCTTCGACGCCATCATCAACGGCCCGATCGGCGAGGAGCTGTTCCGCGGCCTCGCCACGCGCGAGGTCGTGCCCGTCGCCTGGGGCGAGAACGGCTTCCGCGAGATCTCCAACTCCCGCCGCGAGATCCGCACGCCGGAGGACATGCGCGGCCTCCGGATCCGCTTCGCCGCCGGCGCCATCTTCTCCGAGATCTTCACCGCGATGGGCGCGAACCCGCTGCAGATGTCCTTCGCCGACCTGCAGCCGGCGCTCTCGACCGGCGCGGTGGACGGGCAGGAGAACCCGATCAACCTCTACCTCGCCTTCCGCATGGACACGCTGGCCCAGCGGCATCTCACGGTGTGGAACTACGTCGCCGACGCCGGCATCTTCGTGGTCTCGAAGCAGATCATGGACAGCTTCACCCCGGCCGACCGCACGCTGGTGATCGAGGCGGCGCGCGACGCGGCACGCGCGCAGATCGCGGCGAGCCGCCGCGGCATCGGCGTGGACGGCGACCGTTCTTCGCTCGAGGAGCTGGCGCGGCGCAACGTCACCGTCACCACCCTGACCAACGAGCAGAAGGCCGCCTTCGCCCGCGTGACGCGCCCGGTCTACGACAAGTGGGCGCAGACCGTCGGGACCGACCTGGTCCGCCGGGCCGAGGCGGCGATCCGCGGGGCGCGCGCGTAGCGCCCGCATGTCGGCCGACCTCGACCCGACGGCGACGCGGGCCAATCCCAGGACGCGCATCCCCCTGAAGGTCGAGGAGGTGCTGGTGGCGGCGGCGATGGCGGGCATCGCGCTCATCACCGCCGCCAACGTCGCGACGCGCTACCTCACCAACATCAGCCTCGCCTTCACCGAGGAATACTCGGTGGTGCTGATGGTGATCGTCGCACTCCTCGGCACCGCGATCGCCACCGCCTCGGGCCGGCACATCCGCATCGGCTACTTCGTCGAGCTTCTCTCGCCGCGCGGCCAGCGCGCGGTCGAGATGGCAGGCACCGCGTTGACCGTCCTCTGCTTCGGCATCCTCGTCTGGTACGGCTATCGCCTCGCCTATGACGAGTACCGCTTCGAGGTGCTGTCGAACGGCCTCGGCAATCCGAACTGGTGGTACACGGGCTGGCTTCCGCTGCTCTCCGCCATCGTCGTCCTCCGCGCCCTCGGCCGCCTCATCCGCCTGGCGCGCGGACAGGACGGATAACCCGATGCCGCACGCACATCTCCCTCTCCCGCCTCGGCGGGGGAGGATTGGGGTGGGGGTGGGTCCGACCGACCCCATGAGGTTGGAAACTTGATCGGCTCGATCCTCTTCCTCGCCTTCCTCGTCCTCCTCTTCGGCGGCGTGCCGATCGGCGTGTCGCTCGGCCTCGCGGGCGCGCTCGCGATCCTGCTCGCCGACCAGTCCATCCTCGCCATGCCGACCAACGTCTATGCCGGCATCGCCAAGTATCCGCTGATCGCCATCCCGATGTTCGTCCTCGTCGGCAGCGTCTTCGACCGCACCGGGGTCGCGCTGCGGCTGGTGCGCTTCGCCACCGCGATCGTCGGCGCCGGGCGCGGCGCGCTCGCCTCCGTCTCCGTCCTGGTCGCCATGGTGATCGGCGGCATCTCGGGCTCCGGCCCCGCCACCTCCGCCGCGGTCGGCCAGGTCGTCACGCGCTCCATGTCGCAGGACGGCTACCCGCGCCCCTTCATCGCGGCGACCGTCGGCGCCGCGGCGGCGACCGACATCCTCATCCCGCCCTCCATCGCCTTCATCATCTACGCCGTGCTCGTCCCCGGCGTCTCCGTGCCCGCGATCTTCATGGCCGGCATGTTCCCCGGCATCCTCGCCGGCCTCGCCATCATCGTCGCCGTCGTCGCGCTCTCCTGGATCAACGATTTCGGCGGCAAGGCGCGGCAGGAGGAACGGCTCGAGGTCTGGCGGACCTTCAAGGAGGCCTTCTGGGGCCTGCTCGCCCCGGTCGTGATCCTCGGCGGCATGCGCATCGGCGCCTTCACGCCGACCGAGGCCGCGGTCATGGCCGTCTTCTACGGCCTCTTCGTCGGCTTCGTGATCTACCGCTCCCTCACGCTGCGCGACGTCTACGAGATGCTGGTGGAGGCCGGCGAGATCTCGGCCGTCATCCTCATCGTCGTGGCGCTGGCCAGCGTCTTCGCCTGGTCTACCTCGACGCTCGGCATCGTGCAGCCGGTCGCGAACTGGATCGTCGGCCTCGGCCTCGGCGAGTACGGCACGCTGGCACTGCTGGTGGTCGCGCTGGTCTTCGTCGGCATGTTCCTCGACGGCATCTCGATCTTCCTGATCCTGCTGCCGGTGCTGATCCCGATCGCCCATGCCTTCCAGTGGGACCTGACCTGGTTCGGCGTGATCCTCACCATGAAGATCGCCATCGGCCAGTTCACGCCGCCGATGGCGGTGAACTTGATGGTCTCCTGCCGCATCGCGGGCGTGTCCATGGAATCCACCATCCCCTGGGTGGTCTGGATGATCCTCGCGATGCTGGTCGCCCTTGCGCTGGTGGTCGCCTTCCCCGCCATTGCGCTCTGGCTGCCGCGGACCATGGGGGTCATGTAGAACCCGGGCGCCGCAGGGGCGTTGCGGCAGCCATGCGCATCCAGGTCAACACCCACGACACCGCCGGCGACGACGACTTCACGGGCCGCGTGGAGGCGGCCATCCGCGGCGGCCTCTCCCGCTTCGAGGCGCAACTGACTCGCATCGAGGTCCATCTCGCCGACATCAACGCCGGCAAGGGCGGCGCCGCCGACAAGCGCTGCATGATCGAGGCGCGGCCGACCAACCACAACCCGGTCGCCGTGACCCATCAGGCCGCGACCATCCCGCTCGCGCTCGACGGCGCGATCGAGAAGGCCGTGCGGGCGCTGGACAAGGCGCTCGCTTCGCGCACCGATCACAAGGGCAGGCACTCCGTCCGCGACAACGACCTGCGCTGACCCTCAACCACCCGCATAGTCAGCGCGGCCCGAATCCGCCTAGGCTCGCGGCGCCAGCCAGCCCCGAGTCGCGCCATGCCCGAGATCTCGCTCGCCACGGTCGTCCTGCTCGCCATCGTGGCGCTTGCCGTCGTCACCGTCGCCCAGGGCATCCGGACCGTGCCGCAAGGCGAGGTCTGGTCGGTGGAGCGCTTCGGCGCCTTCACCCGGTTGCTGCAGCCCGGCCTGAACCTGATCATTCCCTTCGTGGACCGCATCGGCCGGCGCCTGAACGTGCAGGAGGTCGTGCTCGACATCCCCGAGCAGGCGGTGATCACGCGCGACAACGCGACCGTCGCGACCGACGGCATCGTCTATTACCGCGTGATGGACCCGGCCAAGGCGGCCTATGCGGTGCAGGACCTCACCCAGGCGCTCACCAGCCTGGCCATGACCAACATCCGCTCCGTGGTCGGCGAGCTCGACCTCGACGCGACGCTCTCCGGCCGCGACCGGATCAACACCACGCTGCTGACCGTGCTGGATGGTGCGACGGAGCCCTGGGGCGTGAAGGTCAGCCGCGTCGAGATCCGCAAGATCGAGCCGCCGGACAACCTGATCCGCGCGATGAACCTGCAGATGACCGCCGAGCGCGAGCGCCGCGCCGCCGTGGCACGTGCGGAAGGCGAGAAGCAGGCCCTCGTGCTGGCCGCCGAAGGCCGGCGCGACGCCGCGATGCGCGACGCCGAGGCGCGCGAGCGCCTCGCCGAGGCCGAGGCCAATGCGACGCGCATGGTCGCCGAGGCCGCGCAGGGCGCGGGTGCCGACGCGCTGCGCTACTTCGTGGCCGAGAAATACGTGAAGGCCTTCGAGGCGCTGGCAGCCAACCCCTCCTCCCGCCTCGTCGTCGTGCCGATGGAGAGTGCGGGCATCGCCGGCGGCGTCGTGCAGGCGCTCGAGCTGCTGCGCGGTCCATCGGGCGGCGGCGCGCCGTCAGCGCCACCGTCCGCGCCGGCGGGAGGCAGCCCTTGGACGCGGGGCTGATCTGGATCCTGCTCGGCCTCGCGCTGCTGGGCGCGGAGCTCTTCGTGCCCGGCGTCTTCCTGATGTGGATCGGGATGGCGGCGATCGGCACCGGCGTCCTGCTGCTCACCTCCGATGCGGGCTTCGCCGCCGCCACCGTCACCTTCCTGCTGCTGCTCGGCATCGGCATCGCGGCGGCGCTGCATCTGCGCCGCCGCGGCGGCCCGGCGCATCGGGTCAACATGCCGGAGGCAGGGCTCGCCGGCCGTCATGCCACCGTCATCGCCGCCGACGCGACCGGGCTGCGGGTGCGGCTCGGCGACAGCGACTGGGCCGCGCGGCTGCCGCGCGGCGTCGCCCCGCCCGAGCCTGGCGCGCAGGTCCGTGTCGAGGCGGTCGACGGCACCGTCCTGGTGGTGCGGCCCGAGACTCCGACCGCCTGACTGCGAGGGTGCTTGATGCCTGCGCGTCGCTGCGCCTAGCCTGTCTGCCAACGCGGCCCGGGACGCCGCGACGAGGGAGACAGACGCCATGCCTTGCCTGACCCGCCGCACCCTGCTCGCCGCCTCGGGCGCCGCGCTCGCCACGCCGGCCCTCGCGCAGCCGCGCTATCCGAACCGTCCGATCCAGCTGATCGTGCCCTGGGGCGCGGGCGGCGGCACCGACGCGACGGCGCGCATCGTCGGCACGCTGCTGGAGCGCGACCTTGGCCAGCCGGTGAATGTCGTGAACCGCACCGGCGGGTCGGGCGTGGTGGGCCACAGCGCCATCGCGACCGCGGCCCCCGACGGCTACACGATCGGGATGATCACGGTCGAGATCGCGATGATGCACTGGCAGGGCCTGACCGAGCTCCGCCCCACCAGCTACACGCCGCTCGCCCTGATGAACCAGGACCCGCCCGGCGTCACCGTCGCGCAGAACAGCCCGCATGCCGACATCCGCGCGCTCGCCCAGGCGATCCGCGAGCGGCCCGCCGGCACCTTCCGCGCCTCCGGCACCGGCCAGGGCGGCATCTGGCACCTCGCCCTCGTCGGCTGGCTGCAGGCGATGGGGCTGCGCGGCGACCATGTGCGCTGGGTGCCCTCGAACGGCGCCGCACCGGCGATGCAGGAGCTCGCGGCCGGCGGCGTTGACCTGGTCACCTGCTCGATCCCCGAGGCGCGCGCGATGATCGACGCCAACCGCGCCCGCGCCCTGGCCATCATGGCGCCGGAGCGCAACCCGCTCTTCGCCAACGTGCCGACGCTGAACGAGACGCTCGGCATCCGCTACTCCACCGGAGCCTGGCGCGGCATCGCCGGCCCGCGCAACCTCCCGCCCGAGATCGCGAACACGCTCAGCGCGGCCCTGAAGCGTGCCTACGACAACCGCGAGTTCCAGGAATTCATGTCGTCGCGCGGCTTCGGCACTGTCTGGGGCGATGCGGCGCAGTTCGCGTCCTTCATGGCCGAAGCCGACCGCGCCATGGGCGAGGCGATGCGCGGCGCCGGCCTCGCGCGCGGCTGACGCGACCTTCCGTGACGGGATCGCGCCGCGCATGCGCCTGAACGACGCGCTGCTCGGCGCGATCCTGCTCGGCTTCGCCGGCTGGGTCTGGTGGATGACCACCTTCTTCCCGGCCTTCCCGGGCCAGGATTACGGCCCGAACCTGTTTCCCCGCATCCTCGCCGCCGGCATCGCCGCCTGCGGCGCGATGCTCGTGCTGCGCGGGTTGCGGCGGCGCGCGCCGCTGATCGTGCTGGAAAGCTGGACCCGCGAACCGGAACGGCTTCTCTCCTTCCTGCTGATCCCGGGCGCGGTGCTGGCCTACATCTTCCTCTCCGACGCGCTCGGCTTCATCCCAACCGCCTTCCTGCTCCTGGTCGCGCTGTTCCTCTGGTTCCGCGCGCGGCCCGTGGTGGCGCTGCCGGTCGCGGCCGGCGTCACGCTCGTCGTGCACTGGTTCTTCGCCGGCCTGATGCGCGTGCCCCTGCCCCGCGGCGTGCTGGACAGCCTGCTCTGATGGACGCGCTGATCCAGGCCTTCGGCCTCGTCTTCGATCCCTTCGTGCTCGCGGTGATCGCCGTCTCGGCGGTGTTCGGCATGTTCGTCGGCGCCATGCCGGGCCTGACCGCGACCATGGCGACCGCCCTGCTGGTGCCGGTCACCTTCTTCATGCCGCCCGTCCCCGCGCTCGGCGCCATCGTCACCGCGACGGCCATGGCGATCTTCGCCGGCGACATCCCGGCCGCAATGCTGCGCATGCCCGGCACGCCGGCCTCGGCCGCCTATGCCGACGAATCCTACGAGATGACCAAGAAGGGCCAGCTCAACCTCAACATGGGGGTGAACCTGGTCTTCTCCGTCGCCGGCGGCCTGATCGGCGTCGCCGTGCTGATCGCCGCCGCGCCGCTGCTGGCGGAGGTCGCGATCAACTTCTCCTCCTTCGAGTATTTCTGGCTCGCCTGCCTTGGCCTCACCTGCGCCGTGTTCCTGACCAACGCGGACGCGGTGAAAGGCTTCCTCAGCCTCTTCCTCGGCCTGCTGCTCGCCACCGTCGGCATCGATCCCTCCGCCGGCTTCCCCCGCTTCACCTTCGGCGAAGTGGAGCTGATGCAGGGCATCAACTTCATCCCGACCATGATCGGGATGTTCGCCGTCAGCGAGCTCCTCCGGAACGCCGTCTCGGTGCGCGATGCGGGCCATGTCGTGGTGCAGCAGGTCGGCAACATCTTCCGCGGGCTGGGCGCGGTGTTCCGGCGCTACTGGCTCAACTTCCTCCGCGGCAGCGCGATCGGAACGGTGATCGGCGCGCTGCCCGGTGCCGGCGCCGACATCGCCGCCTGGATCAGCTACGCGGTCTCCAAGCGCTTCTCGCGTGAGCCCCAGAAGTTCGGCACCGGCCATGTCGAGGGCGTCGTCGATGCGACCTCGGCCAACAACTCCGCCATCGGCAGCGCCTGGATCCCGGCGCTCGTCTTCGGCATCCCGGGCGATTCCATCACCGCCATCGTGATCGGCGTGCTCTACATGAAGAACATGAACCCGGGGCCGATGGTCTTCACCGAGAACCCGCAGCTGATCTACGCGGTCTTCCTGATCTTCATCCTGGCCAACCTCATCATGCTCCCGCTCGGCTGGGCGGCCATCAAGAGCGCGCGGCAGATCCTGCGCACGCCGCGCAACCTGCTGCTCCCGGTCATCCTGCTCTTCTGCATCGTCGGCTCCTTCGCCATGACCAACAGCCTCTACGGCGTCGCGCTGATGCTGGTGATGGGTCTGCTCGGCTGGTTCCTCGAGCAGCACGGCATCCCCGTCGCGCCGCTCATCCTCGGCCTCGTGCTGGGCGAGATGCTGGAGCAGACCTTCGTGCAGTCCATGATCAAGGCGGACGGCGCGGTGCTCGCCTTCTTCGAGCGCCCGATCGCCGGCGCGCTTGGCGTGCTGACCCTGCTGATCTGGGCCACCATGCTGGTCCGCGCCGCCACCCACCGCCCGGCCGCCATCGCGGCATGACGCCGATCCGCTCCGCCGACGCGCTTTCTCCCGGCCAGTCCTTCGACCTCGGCGGCTTCGTTCTGACGCGCGCGGAGGTGCTGGACTTCGCGCGCCGCTTCGACCCGCAGCCCTTCCACCTCGACGACGAGGCCGCGCGCCACTCCATCTTCGGCCGCCTCGTCGCCTCCGGCCTGCACACCTATTCCGCGACCGTCGGCCACCTGATCCGCAGCGGGCTTCTCGCCGAGATCAACCTCGGCGGCGGCGGCTGCGAGCTGGCCTGGCCCGCCCCGCTGCCGCCCGACGAGCCCGTCCGCATGACGCTCACGGTGGAGGAGCTGCGCCACAGCCGCAGCCGCCCGGACATGGCGGTGGCGAAGCTTCGCTACCGCGTGGCGACCGCGCGCGACGGCACCGTCGTGCTCGACGCCCTCGCCACCCACTTCCTGCGGCGCTGAACCGCGCGTCGCGACGCGGCGTACAGGCGCATCACGCCAGCTGCGCGCCCGCCGTGACCGTTAATAAAGCGTGACGCATCCTTGTCCGCTTGACCTGCAGAGGCGCGCGACGCGACCGTTCGCGCATCGCCCCTGAGGCAAAGAACCGACCATGTCGTATCGACCTGGAGTTGCCGCCTGCGCCGCCGCAGCGCTGCTGGCCGGCTGCATGGGCGGCGGCGGCGGAGGCGGCGGACCCGTGGTCGTCACCTCGGCGCCCGCCGCACCCGCCGCGCCC
>NZ_JAKJIB010000259.1 GCF_021864505.1 Falsiroseomonas oryziterrae | reverse complement strand
CGCGACGCGCTCGCCGCGCCGCTGCGCGCTGCGGGGCTCGCGCTGCGCGCGGTGGGCGATGCGCTGGCGCCGCGGCTGATGCTCTCCGCCGTGCGCGATGGACAGGCTGCCGGCGAGGAGATGCTCGCATGAGCCGCCGACTCGCCCTCGTCCTGCGCGACGCGGCGAGCTTGTTCGTAAATGGCGCGGAACTGTGCGATCGCATGCGTTCTCTCGTGGCAACGCGCCGTTACACGCGGCGATCTCCGCATTTCGTGGCATGGCGTTCGCGCGAAGTGCTACCATCTTACTTGGGTCGGGCGAGGGGACACGGACGTGTGACCGGGCACGGGCATCCGACCGGTTTCGCGGACGTTCCGTTATTGCGCCTGGCGCGCTGGAGCGGCCGATGACGATGATCGACGACGTCTTCTCGGGCTACGCACGCGACTACGACAGGCGCCGCGATGCCGAGATGTCCCTGCAGGACTACCTCGAGGAATGTCGCCGCGACGCGACGCTGTTCGCCGCCGCGCCCGAACGGATCCTCGCCGCGATCGGCGAACCCGAATTGATCGACACCGCGAAGGATCCGCGGCTCGGCCGCATCTTCCTCAACCGCACCATCCGTCGCTACCCGGCCTTCGCCGAGTTCTACGGCATGGAAGAAACGATCGAGCGCATCGTCGGCTTCTTCCGCCACGCCGCGCAGGGGCTCGAGGAACGCAAGCAGATCCTCTACCTGCTCGGCCCCGTCGGCGGCGGCAAGTCGAGCCTGGCGGAACGCCTCAAGGCGCTGATGGAGGTGATGCCGATCTACGCGCTGAAGGCGGGCGACGCGGTGAGCCCCGTCTTCGAGAGCCCGCTCGGCCTCTTCGACGCCGAGAAGCACGGCGCGGTGATGGAGGACCGCTACGGCATCCCGCGCCGGCGCCTCGGCGGCTTCATGTCGCCATGGGCGCTCAAGCGCCTCGACGAGTTCCGCGGCGACATCAGCCGATTCCGTGTCGTGCGCCTCAACCCCTCGCGGCTGCGCCAGGTCGCGGTCGCCAAGACCGAGCCGGGCGACGAGAACAACCAGGACATCTCCTCCCTCGTCGGCAAGGTCGACATCCGCAAGCTGGAGATGCACGCGCAGAACGACCCGGATGCCTACAGCTTCTCGGGCGGGCTGAACCGCGCGAACCAGGGCATGCTCGAATTCGTCGAGATGTTCAAGGCGCCGATCAAGATGCTGCATCCGCTGCTCACCGCGACGCAGGAGGGCAGCTACATCGGCACGGAGAACATCGGCGCCATCCCCTTCCAGGGGATCATCATGGCGCATTCGAACGAGGCCGAATGGCAGACCTTCCGGAACAACCGGAACAACGAGGCCTTCATCGACCGCATCTACGTCATCAAGGTGCCCTACTGCCTCCGCGTGACGGAGGAGCAGAAGATCTACGAGAAGCTGGTGCGCGGCAGCGAGCTCGCGGCCGCACCCATGGCGCCGGGCACGCTCGAGATGATGGCGCGCTTCTCGGTCCTTTCGCGTCTCAAGAAGCACGAGAACAGCAACCTGTTCTCCAAGCTCCGCGTCTATGACGGCGAGAGCCTGAAGGAGACCGACCCGCGCGCGCGCAGCTTGCAGGAATACCGCGATGCGGCCGGCAACGACGAGGGCATGGACGGCATCTCGACCCGGTTCGCCTTCAAGGTCCTGGCCGCCACCTACAACCACGACACGAGCGAGGTCGCGGCCGACCCGGTGCACCTGATGTATGTGCTGGAGCAGGCGATCCGCCGCGAGCAGTTCGGCGACGACACCGAGAAGCGCTACCTGGAATTCATCAAGGGCGAGCTCGCGCCGCGCTACGCGGAGTTCATCGGCAACGAGATCCAGAAGGCCTACCTCGAAAGCTACAGCGACTACGGCCAGAACCTGTTCGACCGCTACGTCGCCTATGCCGACGCCTGGATCGAGGACATCGACTACAAGGACCCCGATACCGGCCAGCTGCTGAACCGCGAGGCGCTGAACCAGGAGCTGACCAAGATCGAGAAGCCCGCGGGGATCGCCAACCCCAAGGATTTCCGCAACGAGGTGGTGAAGTTCTCGCTGCGCGCGCGGGCCGCCAATGCCGGCCGGAATCCGTCCTGGACGAGCTACGAGAAGATCCGCGAGGTGATCGAGAAGCGGATGTTCAGCCAGGTCGAGGACCTGCTGCCCGTGATCTCCTTCGGCTCCAAGAAGGACAACGAGACGGAGCGCAAGCACGACGAGTTCGTCCGAAGGATGACCTCGCGCGGCTACACCGAGCGCCAGGTCCGGCGCCTGGTCGAATGGTACATGCGCGTGAAGCAGAGCGGGTGAGCGAGAAGATGGAGGGCGCGTTCCGACAGGTTCGGAACTGGCGGCCCGCCGCACTACAGGCGGGCCGAGGCCGCGAATGCGGCCCGCGCACCATGAGCCTTCCCCACAAGCGACACAGTGGCCTGCGCGCAAGCCAAGCCCGCGGAGCGGGCGCCCGGCGCCTGAGGGCACAAAAATATGCAAATCGTTGATCGCCGCCTGAACCCGGGCGGCAAATCCCTCGCCAACCGCCAGCGCTTCCTCCGTCGCGCGAAGGACATGGTGCGCGACGCGGTGCGCAACTCCGCGGGCGAGCGCAGCCTCAAGGACATCGAGCGCGGCGGCGAGGTGACCATTCCCGCCTCCGGCGTGAAAGAGCCGCATTTCCGCCGCGCCGGCGGGGGCTTCCGCGAGCATGTGCTGCCCGGCAACAAGGAATACCTGGAGGGCGACACCATCCCGCGCCCGCCGGGCGGCGGTGGTGGCGGGAGCGAGGGCAGCCCCGACGGGGAAGGCGAGGACGCCTTCCGCTTCGCGCTGACCCAGGAGGAGTTCCTCGACCTTTTCCTGGAAGACCTGGAGCTGCCGGAACTCGCGAAGAAGCGCGTGGTGGAGGGCGACGCCTCCGGCGTGAGGCGCGCCGGCTTTGCGACGCAGGGCTCGCCCTCGAACCTCGCCCTCGGTCGCACCATGCGCAACGCGCTGTCGCGCCGCCTCGCACTTCGCCGCCCGAAGCCGGACGAGGTCGAGGAGCTGGAGGAGGCGCTGCGCGTCGCCGAAGCGGCCGACCCGGCCGAGGCCGAGCTGCTCCGCGGCCGCATCGCGCGCCTCAAGGCACGCGCCACCCGCATCCCCTATATCGATCCCATCGACGTGCGCTACCGCCAGTTCGAGCCCGCGCCGAAGCCGATCGCGCGCGCCGTCATGTTCTGCCTGATGGACGTCTCGGGCAGCATGACGGAGGGCATGAAGGACCTCGCCAAGCGCTTCTACCTGCTGCTGCACCTCTTCCTTAAGCGCCGCTACAAGCATGTGGACGTGGTCTTCATCCGCCACACCCACGAGGCGAAGGAGGTGGACGAGGAGACCTTCTTCCGCAGCCCCGAGACCGGCGGCACCATCGTGTCCACCGCCTTCGAGGAGATGCTGAAGGTGGTGGAGGCGCGCTACAGCCCCGCCGACTGGAACATCTACGTCGCCCAGGCCTCCGACGGCGACAACACCACCGCCGACAACGAGCGGACGGCGCAGCTGGTGATGGAGCGCATCGTCCCGGTCTGCCAGTACTTCGCCTATCTCGAGGTCGGGCGCGAGGACGACGGCGGGCCGATCGGCTTCATGCCACGTGAGACCGAGCTCTGGCGGACCTATGGGCGGCTGCGCATCGAGGAACCGCGCATCGCCATGCGCAAGGTGCGCCACCGCAAGGACATCTACCCCGTGTTCCGCGACCTGTTCCGCAAGGGCGCGGTGGAGGGTGCGAAGTGAACCAAATCCTGCGCCCCAGCCGCGGCCTGCTGTTCGAGGGATCGGACTGGGATTTCGACACGCTGCGGCGCATCCACGACGCCTGCGAGGAGATCGCGGTCGGCGAGCTCGGGCTGTCCATGTACCCGACGCGCATCGAGGTCATCAGCGCCGAGCAGATGCTCGACGCCTATGCCGCCAACGGCATGCCGGTGCTCTACCGGCACTGGTCCTTCGGCAAGCGCTTCGCCCGCCACGAGTTGCTCTACCGCAAGGGCATGCAGGGCCTGGCCTATGAGATCGTCATCAACTCCTCCCCCTGCCTCTGCTACGTGATGGAGGAGAACACGGCGACGATGCAGGCGCTGGTGATCGCCCACGCCGCCTTCGGCCACAACCACTTCTTCCGGAACAACCACCTGTTCCTGGAATGGACGGACGCGCACGGCATCCTCGACTACCTGGAATTCGCGCGCAGCTACATCATGCGCTGCGAGGACAAGTACGGCGAGGCGGCGGTGGAGCGCGTGCTGGATGCGGCGCACGCGCTCTCGCAGCAGGGCGTCTTCCGCGTGCCGCGCCGCCGCATCCCCGACCTCGCCAGCGAGGAGCGGCGCGAGCGGGAGCGCCGCCAGCACGAGGAACGCATCTACGACGACCTCTGGCGCACCATCCCCGGCCCCCGCAACGCGCCGGCCGCGAAGGCCGAGGAGGCGCGGCGCCGCGCGCTGCTGCAGCTGCCGCAAGAGAACCTGCTCTACTTCCTCGAGAAGTCCGCGCCGAAGCTGCGACCCTGGCAGCGCGAGATCCTGCGGATCGTCCGCCATGTCGAGCAGTACTTCTACCCGCAGCGCCAGACCAAGGTGATGAACGAGGGCTGCGCCACCTGGGTGCACCACCGCATCATGACGCGGCTGCACGAGCAGGGCCGGCTGACCGACGGCCACTACCTCGAATTCCTGCACAGCCACACCAACGTCGTCTTCCAACCCAGCTTCGATGACCGGCGCTATGGCGGGATTAATCCCTATGCGCTGGGCTTTGCGATGATGGAGGACATCGCCCGCATCGCGACCAGCCCGACCGCGGAGGACCGCGACTGGTTCCCGGACCTCGCCGGCCGCGGCGACGCGGAAGCCGCGCTGCGCGAGGCCTGGGCGAACCACCGGGACGACAGCTTCATCGCGCAGTACCTCTCGCCGCATCTGATGCGGAAGCTGCGGCTGTTCCACCTAGTGGACGACGAGGCGGAGGACGAACTGCAGGTCGGCGCCATCCATGACGAGCGCGGCTATCGCCGCGTGCGGCGCGCGCTGGCCAGGCAGTACGACGTCGGCCATCTCGATCCCGACATCCAGGTCGAGGATGTGGACCTGATGGGCGACCGGCGCCTGATCCTGCATCACCGGGTGCTGGACCGGCAGATGCTGGAGCCGGACGAGGCGCGCGCCGTGCTGCAGCACCTCGCCGACCTCTGGGGCTATGGCGTGTTGCTGCGCGAGGTGGATGCCGCGAACGGCGCCGTGCTGCGCGAACACCACGCCGGCGCCCGGCCGGGAATTGTCGATTAGCGCTCCCGAAGCCCTCTCCCCTCGCGGGAGAGGGCTGGGAGAGGGGGCCGCGCAAGAGACAGGGCGCCCCGGCCTCTCCCGCCCTGCCTATTTGTCCGAAACCGACAGCGCCGCCACCGCGCCGTGCAGCGCCGCCGCGATGCGCGCCGGGCGGTCTGGGCCGGGTGGGGCGATTTCGTCCGAAACCAGCGCCGCCCCGAAACTCACGCGCACCGGATGCGGCCGCGGCAGGCGGCGGTGGCGCGGCATCGCCTCGAAGGCGCCCTCGATCAGGCAGGGGATCACGGGGACGGGCCCTGCGCCGTCGAGGATCAGGCCGATCCCCGGCAGGAAGCGCTGCAAGGCGCCGTCCGGCGAGCGCCAGGATTCCGGGAACCAGATCAGCCCGTCGCCGCGCGCCAGCACCTCGCGCGCCATCGCGACGCTGCGGGCCGGCGCGCGTTCGTCCACGGGAAAGACCTGGAAGGCGCGGAGCAGCGCGCGGCTGGTCGGCGTGGCGAAGAGCCGGTCGGTGGTGCCGCCGAACCAAGCGCGCTGCGCGACGCCGAGCGGCAGCGCGGCCGCGACCAGCCCGGGGTCGAGGTCGCTGACATGGTTGGCGGCGATGACGAAGGGGCCGGAGGCCGGCAGGTGTTCCTCGCCCTCGACGCCCAGCCGGAACATCGCCTTCGCGATGCCGCGCACGCCGCCCCAGGCGGCGACGCGGAGCGGCCGGATCGCGGCGGAGGGCGGCGCGGTCCAGCGCGCCGTGTCCTCCGGCGCGCTCG
>NZ_JAKJIB010000258.1 GCF_021864505.1 Falsiroseomonas oryziterrae | reverse complement strand
GCGCCCGGCGCGCGCTCCACCCGCGCCAGCGAGACGGCGCCGAGGATCGCTGCGGGCTCCTGCGCGATGCCGGGCGGCAGGCGCCAGGCGCGCACATGCGGGACCCAGCCCGCCTCGCGCGCCGCCCGCGGCACGTATTCGGGCGGGCCGACATAATCCGGGCCGGCCATCAGCGCGCGCGCGTCGCGGCCGGGGAAGGCGATGCGGTCCTCCGGCTTCGCCACCGCGACGAGCGCGACGAAGGCGGGCAGGAGAAGGGCGAGCGCCGCGACGCCGAGCGCCACGCCGTCGCGCAGCCTCGTCCGGCCGGCGCGCTCCGCGGCCTCCGCCAGCAGCGCGACATGGGCGGCGAAGAAGAGGCTCGCCGGCGACAGGAACCGCCAGGGGAACTGGATGTAGTCCATCGGTGGCAGCAGCATCCAGGCCGGCAGCGTCAGCGGCGTGGCAAAGCCGAGGCTCGCGAGGCCCGCGAGCAGCACCGCGCGGCTCGCCGCGTCGCGCGGTGTCGCGCGCTTCGCCGTGATCCGCGGCGCGACGCGCCAGGCGAGCAGCGCCGCCGCCAGCGCCAGCGCGAAGGTCGCGTAGAGCAGCAGCCAGACGAGGCTCAGCTGGCCGGTCGCCATGCTGCCCCAGAACAGCATCGTGCCGCGGAAGCTGTGGCCTTCGCCCGTCAGCTCGGCGGCGCTGATCTCGGGCCCGAGCAGCAGCGCCGGCACCAGGTGGAAGCCGAGCAGCGCGATGCCGAGCGCGAAGCCGAGCGTCGCGTCCGTCGCGCGGCGCGGGCCGAGCGCCAGCGCGTAGATCCCGCCGCAGATCAGCGCCATCAGCGCAGTCGGCACATGCGCGGCGCCGATCGCGGCGAAGGCCAGCGCGACGGCGGCGATGCGGCGGCGGGCGGGCAGGTCGCCGGCGATGGCGAGCATCAGCAGCGGCAGCAGCGCATTCGCCACCGCCTCGGCGAAGGCGAAGCGCACCACGGGGTTGAACAGCGCGTTGTAGGGAAAGAGCGCGAAGGCGGCGGCGCCGACCAGTGCCGCGGGGCGCCCGGCGAAGCCGCGGATCCAGCGCCAGCAGGCCCAGATCCCGAGCAGGCGCGTGACGAGCATCGCCGCGGCGAGCTGCCACGACACCTCCGTCAGGCCGAACGGCGCGAAGCCCTGTGCGACGAGGAAGCCGAGCGGCGGGTAGAACAGGAAGACCGGCGCGCCGAGCCCGCCGAAGAAATTGCCCAGCCAGCCGGGCGGCACGCCGGGCACCGTGGCCCAGGCCTCCTGCAGGCCCGCCATCGCGGCCAGCGCGAAGGGCGCGTCATGGCCCGAGAGGCGACCCTGCGCGGGCGGGCCCAGCAGCGCGAGGGCGACGACCAGCCCCAACGCGGCCGCCAGCGCGAGCCAGGCCGTTCGGGCCGGACGCGTCGGCGCTCGTGGGACAAGGGCCATGCGCTCACCCGTCTTCCTGCATCGCGATGGAACGGGCCGGAGGCCCCCCGAATGTTCCCGAAGCGCATCGCCGCGCGAATGGTTCCCCCGCGGCGCGCGAGTCCCGCGGCGCGAGGTCGCGGCTGGCGGGAGCGCGTCGCCACCCCAGATCCGGGCGGATGGGACGGAGCCCGCGATGTTCGACCGCCTCCTCGCCGCCGGCGCGGCGCTGCTGCTCGGCGCCTGCACGGTGGTCGGCGTGAGGTCCGGCACCGAGGAGCCCGCTTTCGAGGTGCTGGGCAGCCAGGCCGGCCTCGAATTCCGCCGCTACGGCCCGCGTCGCGCGGCGGAGACGGTCGTGGCGGGAGAGGAGGCGGCGGCGCGGAACGAGGGATTCTCGCGCCTCGCCCGCTACATCTTCGGTGGCAATGTCGGGTCGTCGCGGATCGCCATGACGGCGCCGGTCGCTCAGGAGGGTCAGCGGATCGCGATGACGGCGCCGGTCGCGCAGGCAGCATCGGGCGAGGGGCACGTGATCCGCTTCTTCCTGCCGGCCGCGCTGCGCGATCCGCCCGCCCCGCTCGACCCCCGCGTGCGGATCGCCGAGGTGCCGGCCGAGACCGTGGCGGTGCTGCGCTTCTCCGGCGTCCCGGACCCTGACCGGGTGGCGGAGGCGCGGGCGCGGCTGATGGCTGCGCTCGGCGGCACGCCCTGGGCTGCGGCGGGCGAGCCGGTGGGTTGGTTCTACGACCCGCCCTGGACCATCCCGGCGCTCCGGCGGAACGAGGTCGCGGTGGCCGTCGCGCCGCGCGGTTGACCGGCGCGCGGCCTCTCACGCAGAAGACGCGGATGACCGACGCGCCCCGCTTCCCTGATGACGGCTCTGGCTACCCGCGCGACCTGCGCGGCTACGGTGCGAACCCGCCCGATCCGCGCTGGCCGAACGGCGCGAAGCTCGCCTTGTCCTTCGTGCTGAACTACGAGGAGGGCGGCGAGAACACGGTGCTGAACGGCGATGCCGGCAGCGAGCTGTATCTCCACGAGGTGCCGGGCGGATCGCCGGTGCTCGGCGAGCGGAACCGCAGCGTCGAGACGCAGTTCGACTACGGCGCGCGGGCGGGCGTGTGGCGCGTGATGCGGCTCTTCGCCGCGCAGCGCTTCAACTTCACCGTCTATGGCGTGGGCCGCGCGCTGGAGCTGAACCCGGACGTCGCGCGCGCCTTCGCCGGGGCGGGGCACGAGGTCGCCTCCCATGCCTGGCGCTGGTTCGACTACCACTCGATGAGCGAGGCCGAGGAGGCGGAGCATATCCGCCGCTGCGTGGAGACGATCGAGCGGCTCTGCGGGCAGCGCCCGGTCGGCTGGTACACCGGTCGCTTCAGCCCGCGCACCCGGCGGCTCGTCGCGCGGGAGGGCGGCTTCCTCTACGACAGCGACTCCTACGACGACGACCTGCCGCACTACGTGAAGGTCGAGGGGAAGGACGTGCTGGTGATCCCCTACACGCTCGACAACAACGACATGAAGTTCGCGGTGCCGCCGGGCTTCGGCGACCCGGACGGCTTCGAGCGGCATCTCCGCGACGCCTTCGACCTGCTGCTGGAGGAAGGCCGCGCCGGCAGCCCGAAGATGATGTCGGTCGGGCTGCATTGCCGGCTGGTCGGCCGGCCCGGCCGCGCGCGGGCGCTGCAACGCTTCCTCGCGCATGTCGCGCAGCATCGCGACGAGGTGTGGGTGTGCCGGCGCGCCGACATCGCACGGCACTGGTGGAAGGAACACCCGCCCCGCTGACCGACGGGGCGTTGCGCTGCGTCAGGTCGCGGCCGCGGCGGAAGGATCGCGGGCGAGGATCTCCGGGTTCACCATCATCGCAGGGTCGGGCCGGCCGTCCAGCGCGTCGAGCACGTTCCGTGCGGCCTGGCGCGCCATGCGGGCCATGCCTTCCTCGGTACCCGCCGCGGCATGCGGGCTGATCACCACGTTCGGCAGGCGGAGCAGCCGGTTGCCCGGGTTCGGCGGCTCGGCTTCCAGCACGTCGAGGCCGGCGCCCATCAGCCGCCCGCTCTCCAGCGCGGCGACCAGTGCCGCCTCGTCCACGATCGGGCCGCGGGCGGTGTTGACCAGGATCGCGCCGGGCTTGAGCGCGGCGAAGGCGGCCGAATCCATCAGGTGGCGCGTCGCCGGGGTCAGCGGGCAGTGCAGCGTCACGACATCGGCCTCCGCGAGGGCGGCATGCAGGTCGCGCGCGACCCGATATCCGTCGGCGGCGATCCGGGCGGGGTGGTAGAGCGGGTCCAGCACGGTGACCTCCATGTGGAAGGCCCGCAGATAGGCCGCGACGCGCGTCCCGATCCGGCCGTAGCCCACCACCAGCGCCCGCCGCCCGGCCAGGTCCACCATGCGAGGCCCGCCCTCCGGCCACCAGCCGCCCTCCTTCACCTGCCGGTCGATGTCCACGGCGCGGCGGGCGACGGCGAGCAGCAGCATCATGGCGTGCTCCGCGACCGAGAGGTCGTTGGCGCCGTTCACGACCATCACCGGGATGCCGCGCGCCGAGCAGGCCGGCACGTCCACCGTGTCGAAGCCGACCCCGATGCGGGACACCGCCTTCAGCCGCGGGGCGACGGCCAGCGCCGCCGCGTCGATCCGTTCCAGCCACAGCACCGCGCCATCCGCCTCGGCCAGGGCGGCGTGCCAGGCCGCGACGGGCGGGTCGTGCAGCACGACGAGGTCGAGATCGGCGCGGGCGTCCAGCAGGGCCTGGCCTGCCGGATGCAGGGCGCGGCCGAGCACGATACGGGGCATGGCAGGGTCCTCCCGGCCGCGATGCTCGCCCGGAACGGGAAGCTTGCCCAGGCTCGCCCGGATAAGTAGGGTGCGCCCGTCATGACGCCCCGCGCGCCCCGCATCGAGCCTGCTGCCGCCCTCCGGGCCGGCCTGGGCCTGCGCGCGCTTCTTCTTCGACTTCGTCGCCCCTGGGCGTGACGCCCGGCTGACCGCCGGCACCGCTCAGGGGAAGCCCTGGCGCTTCGCGCGCCATTCGATCGGCTGACACGACGCAAGCAGGAACGCCCAACATGTCCATCCAGCATCCGTCCTTCGGGACGCTCGACCCCGACCGCATCATCGTCTTCGACACCACGCTGCGCGACGGCGAGCAGTCGCCCGGCTTCTCCATGAACCTCGAGGAGAAGCTGCGCATGGCGGAGGCGCTGTGGGAGCTCGGCGTGGACGTGATGGAGGCCGGCTTCCCGATCGCCTCCGTCGGCGACTTCGAGAGCGTCGAGGCCATCGCCAAGAAGTTCAGCAAGGACGGCCCGGTGGTCTGCGGCCTGGCGCGCACGGCGCCCGGCGACATCGCGCGTGCGGCGGAGGCGATCAAGCCGGCGGCGCGCGGGCGCATCCACACCTTCGTCTCGACGAGCCCGCTGCACATGCGCGTCAAGCTGCGCATGGAACCCGAGAAGGTGCTGGAGCTGGTGACCTCCTCCGTCACCATGGCGCGCAACCACACGGCCGACGTCGAGTGGAGCGCGGAGGACGGCACGCGCACCGAGCACGACTTCCTCTGCCGCTGCGTCGAGGCGGCGATCAAGGCGGGCGCGACCACCATCAACATCCCCGACACCGTCGGCTACGCGGTGCCGGAGGACATCACGGCGATCTTCACCATGCTGCGCGAGCGCGTGCCCGGTGCGGACAAGGTGATCTTCTCGGCGCACAACCACAACGACCTGGGGCTCGCGGTGGCGAACACCATCGCCGCGATCCGCGCCGGCGTGCGCCAGATCGAGTGCACCATCAACGGCATCGGCGAGCGCGCGGGCAATGCCAGCCTGGAGGAGATCGTGATGGCGCTGCGCACGCGCCACGACTCGATCCCCGTGCAGAACGGCGTGAAGACGCCGAACATCCTGCGCACCTCCCGCCTGCTGGCGACTATCACCGGCTTCGACGTGCAGCCCAACAAGGCGATCGTCGGCCGCAACGCCTTCGCGCATGAATCCGGCATCCACCAGGACGGCATGCTGAAGGACAGCTCGACCTACGAGATCATGACCCCGGAGAGCGTCGGCTGGACCAAGTCGTCGCTGGTGCTCGGCAAGCATTCCGGCCGCGCGGCGTTCAAGGACAAGCTGAAGTCGCTCGGCTACGAACTCGGCGACAACGCGCTGAACGAAGCCTTCAAGCGCTTCAAGGACCTCGCCGACCGCAAGAAGGTCGTCTACGACGAGGACGTCGCGGCGCTGGTGGACGACGAGGTCGTGCGCGCCAACGACCGCATCAAGCTGACCGGCCTGTCGGTCTCGACTGGCATGCACACGCGCCCGATCGCTTCCATCGCGCTGGAGGTGGATGGCGAGGTGCGTGAAGGTGTCGCAGGCGGCGACGGCGGCGTGGACGCGACCTTCGCCGCGCTGCGCCAAGCCTTCCCGCACGAGGTGAACCTGAAGCTCTACGCCGTGCAGAGCGTGACGGGCGGCACCGACGCGCAGGCGCGCGTCACCGTGCGGCTCGAGGAGAACGGCAAGCTGGTGGACGGCCAGGGCGCGGACACCGACACGATCGTCGCCTCCGCCCGCGCCTACGTCCACGCGCTGAACAAGCTGCTGGTGAAGCGCGAGCGCACCGCGCCGGCGGGCATCGCGGCGGCGTAGCGCGGGAGGGGCGTTGCCCCTCCCGGACCCTCCCCACCAAGGGCCAGTGG
>NZ_JAKJIB010000257.1 GCF_021864505.1 Falsiroseomonas oryziterrae | reverse complement strand
CGCCCGCAGCGACGCATTGCGCCGAGCTCGCCACCGCCCGCGGCCTGCTGCGCGACCCGCCGCCCGACGCCGCGGCGCAGTGGCAGTCGCTCGCCGCCGGGATCGAGGCCACGCAGAGGAGGCTCGCATGTCGGACGTCCTGACCGCGCCGGCCCGCGCCGCGACGCGTCCGCTCCCGCGCGTCATGCGCTACGCCCAGCCGATGCAGCGCGGCGAGGACATCCTGCTGCTCCAGCTCCTCCTGCTCCGCGCCGATCCATCCGGCGCCGGGCGCGAGTTGCGCGTGGTGGACGGCTTCTTCGGACCCGCGACCCGCCGCGCCGTCTTCGCCTTCCAGGAGAAGGCCGGGATGCTGGAGGTGGACGGCGTGGTCGGGCCGAAGACCTGGGCGGTGCTGCAGCTCTGGCGCGACGGCAGCGGGCCGAGCGCGGGCGCGGTCACGGATGTCATCGCGGAGAGCAGCCGGCGCAACGGCGCCGCCGCGATCCTCGACGATGCGATGGAGGCCCTGCAGCAGGAGCATGCGGTCTTCTCCGGCGGCGTGCGCTGGAAGCTGACGGCGGCGGGCCTCGTCGTCGGCGGCGCGACGCCCGGCGCCGGTGGAGAGATGCTCGCCGCGCGCCGCGCCTTCGACTGGTATGGCGATGCGCTGCGCCGCGCCGCGACCGAGACCGGCGTGCCGATCGAACTTCTCGTCGCCTGCGCCTGCACCGAGGTGCTGGGCGCGACGCGCCGCTACGCGACGGCCGAGGCCGCCGCCCGCGCGGCGCGCGAGGAACCGGGCTATGTCAGCGACGAGACGACGCCGCACCGCGTCTCGATCGGCGTGATGCAGACGCTGATCAGCACCGCGCGCCAGGTGATGCCGCTGCCGCCCGAGGATCCGGTGATGTGGCGCATCACGCGCGAGACGCTGGAGGACCCGGCCGCCTCCATCATGGCCGGCGCGAGCTACATCGCGAGCCAGGCGCCGCGCACGCGGCTCGACCCGCCGGTGGTGGCCTGCGCCTACAATGCCGGCTCGGTCTACGAGCAGCGCGGCCCGGCGAATCACTGGCGGATGCGGCAATATCCGATCGGCTTCCCCAACCACGCCGACCGCTTCGTGATCTTCTTCAACCACGCGCTGCGCCTGGTCGCCGCCGACCGGAAGCTGCTCGGCCGGAGCGAGGCGCCAAGCTTCTGGCGCCGCCTGAACCCAAGATGATGCACGTCTCCCTCCCCCGTTCACGGGGGGTCCGACGCCAAGGGCATCGGACGCCAGAGTAGCGGCGGCCTTCCGCCGCTTACGCCGGCTGGTCGGGGTAGGGGTTCGTGACTCGACGCCGCCTCAACCCGCGGCGCCACCCAGCGCTATCAACCCGCGCCGATCTGCGCAGCCCCCGCCGGCACACCCTTCGAGGTGCTGTACTCGAAGTGCAGCGCCTCGCCCGGGAAGACGCGCGGATGGATCGCATGCGCGGCCATCGCGGCCTCGCTGAACCCCTGCAGGATGAGCTTCAGCTTGCCGGGATAGGTCGCGATGTCGCCGATGGCGTGCACGCCCGCGATGTTCGTCTCGCAGGTCGCGGGTGCCACCTGGACGTGGCTGCGCTCCAGGCCCAGCCCCCATTCCGCGATCGGGCCGAGCTCCATCGACAGTCCGTAGAAGGGCAGCAGGAAGTCGGCCGCGATGGCCTTCACCTCGCCCTTGAGCGTCGCGACCTCCACCGCCTCCAGCTTGCCGCCCGCGCCGCGCAGGCCGTGCAGCTGGTAGGGGATCGCCATCTCGATCTCGCCGCGATCGGCGGCGGCCTTGAGCTGCGCGGCCGATTCCGGCGCGCAGCGGAACTTGTCGCGCCGGTGGACCACCGTGACCTTCGCCGCCACCTGCTTGAGGCTCAGTGCCCAGTCCACCGCCGAGTCACCACCGCCCGCGATCACCACGCGCTTGCCCCGAAAATCCTCGCGCCGCGTGACCATGTAGCGCACCGCGCCCGTCGCCTCGTAGGCGGGCAGGCCATCGAGCGGCGGGCGGTTCGGGCCGAAGGCGCCGGCGCCGGCGGCGATGATCACCGCCTTGCAGGCGATCGTGTCGCCCTCGCTCGTCGCCAGCTCGAAGCCGCCCGCGACCTGCGCCAGCTTCTCGACGCGCCGGCCGAGCAGCATCAGCGGCTTGAAGGGCGCCGCCTGCTTCTCCAGCGCGGCGATCAGGTCGGCGGCGGCGATCTCGGGATGCGCCGGGATGTCGAAGATCGGCTTCTCGGGATAGAGCGCGCTGCACTGCCCGCCGGCCGCGTCGAGCGCATCGATCACCACCGACTTCATGCGCAGCATGCCGCATTCGAACACCGCGAAGAGCCCCACGGGCCCCGCGCCGATGATCGCCACATCCGTCTCGACCTTCGCCGGCATCGCCTGCGTCATCCCCAGGAAAAGGCGGTCCCTCTAGCGGGTTCGCGGGCCGGGATCAAACCGCGAACCCGCGGCTTGTGCCGCGGGTCCCGCCGGGGGCAGATTGCGCTGCCCCGATGCCGCCCCTGACCGTGACGCTCCCCGATCCCGCCGCGACCGAGGCGTTGGCCGCCCGACTCGCCGCGCGTGCCCGGCGTGGCGATGCGATCCTGCTGGAAGGCCCGCTCGGCGCCGGCAAGAGCACGCTGGCCCGCGCCTTCCTGCGCGCCGCCAGCGGCGACCCCAGGCTCGAGGTGCCCTCGCCCACCTTCACGCTGGTGCAGGGCTACGACTTGCCGGCCGGCCCTGCCTTCCACTTCGATCTCTGGCGACTCGACGGACCCGCCGACCTGGCCGAGCTCGGCTGGGACGAGGCGCGGGAGGGCATCGTGCTGGTGGAATGGCCCGACCGCCTCGGCGCGCTGCGCCCGGCCGATGCGCTGACCATTTCGCTCGCACCCGGGAAGAGCGACGAGTCGCGCATCGCGACGCTGGCCGGCTGGCCAGGCCGGCTCGGGGACCTGCAATGAGGGAGGGCGCGGAGGCCTTCCTTGCCGCGCATGGCTATGGCGCGGCGGTGCGCGAGCCGTTGCCCTCCGACGCATCCTTCCGGCGATACGTGCGGCTGGTTGGCGGGCCGCGCCCCGCGCTGCTGATGGACGCGCCGCCGCCGCAGGAAGACGTGCGCCCCTTCCTGCATGTCGGCTCGCATCTGCTCCGGGCCGGCCTCGCCGCGCCCGAGGTGATCGCTGCCGATCCCGCGCAGGGCTTCCTGCTGCTCGAGGATCTCGGCGAGCAGACCATGGCGCATCGCCTCGACGCCGGCGCCGATCCCGCGCCGCTCTACGTCGCGGCGGCCGAGGCGCTTGCCGCGCTGCACGCCGCGCCGCCGCCCGAAGAGCTGCCGCGCTGGGACGCCGCACGCATGGGCGAGACCGCCGCCGCGACTTTTCTTCAGTGGTGGTGGCCCGAAGCCTTCGGCGCGCCACCCGGCGAGGATGTCGCGCAGCGCTTCCACGCTGCGTTGGCCGAGATGCTGGCACCCTTCGCCGCGCGCGGCTTCGTGCATCGCGACTACTTCCCGGCCAACCTGATGCCGCTGGACCGCCCCGCGCCGCGGCACATGGGCATCATCGACTTCCAGGATGCGGCCTTCGGCCATCCCGCCTACGACCTCGTCTCGCTGGTGGAAGACGCGCGGCGCGACGTGGCGGAGGATGTGCGGCGCGACGCGGTCGCCGCCTATCTCGCGCGGCGCGCGGATCTCGACGCGGAGGCCTTCCGCGCCGCGATGGCGGTGCATGCCGCGCAGCGGCACCTGCGCGTCGCGGCACTCTGGGTGCGGCTGGCGCGGCGCGACGGGAAGTGGCACTACCTCCGCCACGGCCCGCGCTGCTGGGCGCTGCTGGAGCGCGCCTTGCAGCACCCGGCGACCGCGCCGCTCGCGCGCTTCCTCGACACGCATGTGCCGCGGGACCTGCGTGCGAACCCCGCATCCCTCACGGAGCACGCGGCATGATCGCACCCACCCACGCCATGGTGCTCGCCGCCGGGCTCGGCACGCGGATGCGGCCGCTGACCGACGACCGGCCGAAGCCGCTGCTGCCGCTCGAGGGCCGCTCGCTGCTGCATCATGCGATGGACCGGCTGCGCGACTCCGGCATCCGGCACCTGGTGGTCAACGCGCATTGGTTCGCCGAGCAGGTGGCCGACGCCGTTGCCGGCTACGGCGCCGCGGATGCCGTGGTGCTGCGCGAGCCGGTGCTGCTCGAGACCGGTGGCGGCGTGAAGGCCGCGCTGCCGCATCTGGGCGATGCGCCCTTCGTCGTGGTGAACGGCGACGCCTTCTGGCTCGACGGGCCCAACGGCGCGCTGGCGCGCATGTCGGCCGCCTTCGATCCCGCCGAGATGGATGCGATGCTGCTGCTGGTGCGCACCGCGACGGTGGATGGCGATGCCGGCCGCGGCGACTTCCTGCTCGACCCGCTCGGCCGCGCGCGACGCCCGAAGGAACGCGAGATCGCGCCCTATCTCTTCGGCGGCGTGCAGATCCTGACGCCCGGCCTGTTCGAGGGCATGCCCGACGGCCCCTTCAGCCTCAACCGCGTCTATGACCGCGCGATCGAGAACGGCCGGCTCTACGGCCTGGTGCATGACGGCGCCTGGTTCCACCTCTCAACGCCGCGCGACCTGACCCGCGCCGAGACCATGCTGCGCGCCGGGATCCTGCCCGCCTTGTTCTGATGCAGCTCTTCGACATCCCGGCGCATCTCCCGTTCCTCGACTGTCTCGCGGCAGGCGTGCTGGAGCGGGTGCGCGGGGAGTCGCCGGAAGCCCTCGCGCACACCACCATCCTGCTGCCCACACGGCGCTCTGCCCGCGCGCTGCGCGACGCCTTCCTGCGTGCAGCGCGCGAGCAGGCGATGCTGCTGCCGCGCATGCGCGCACTCGCCGGTCTCTCGACCGAGGACGCGGACGAGCTCGCCCTGCCCGCCCTGCTCGACCTGCCGCCAGCTGTGCCGGCGCTGACGCGGCAAGCCGTACTGACCGGCTTCGTCATGCGCCTGCCCGCGCGCCATGGCGGCCCGCAGACGCCCGAGCAGGCCTGGCAGCTCGCCGGCGAGCTCGCACGCCTCTTCGACGAGGTCGCGCTGGAGGAGAAGGACCCCGCCCTCCTGCACGAGGCCGATCCGCTGCGTTTCGCGGAGGCCTGGCTCGCGCGGCTCGACGCGCTGGTGCCGCAGGAACAGGCGACGCATTGGCAGATCACCACCGCCTTCCTGCGCGGCGTCGCGCAGGCCTGGGCGGGATGGCTGAACGAGCAGGGGCTGCTCGACATCGGCCTGCGCCGCGCGCTGGCGCTGCGCGCGCAGACCGAGGCCTGGAGCCGCAAGCCGCCGAGGGATCACGTCATCGCCGCCGGCATCGGCGTCGGCGGCACCATCCCGGCCGCGGCGGAGCTTCTCCGGGTCGTCGCCACGCTGCCGCGCGGCGCGGTCGTGCTGCACGGGCTCGACCGCAAGGCGCTCGGTCGCATCTGGTCGGCAGTCGAGGGCGCGCCGACGCATCCCTTTTCCTCCCAGGCGCGGCTGCTGAAGGCGATGGCGGCCGACGACACCCGCATCGCGCGCTGGCCCGGCTGCGAGCACACCACCGAGCGCAAGGTGCCGGAGCAGCGCGGCCAGCTGATCGAGATGGCACTGCGACCGCCGGAAGGGCTGGAGGACTGGACGCGCCCCGAGCCCGCGCTGTGGCGCCCGGCGCTCGCGGGTCTCTCGCGCCTCGACGCGCCGGACGCGCAGACCGAGGCGCAGGCGATCGCTCTGACCCTGCGCGAGGCGCTCGAGACGCCCGGCGCGCGCGCCGCCCTCGTCACGCCGGACCGGGATCTCGCGCGCCGCGTCTCCGTCGAGCTCACGCGCTTCGGCATCGTCGCCGACGACAGCGCCGGCGAGCCGCTCGCCACCACGCCGGCGGGCGCCTTCCTGCGGCTGCTCGCGCGCATGGTCGCGGAGGAGTTCGCGCCGGTGCCGATGCTCAGCGCGCTCAAGCATCCGCTCTGCGCCGGCGGGATGGAGCGGATGGAGTGGCTCGCCGCGCTCCGCACCCTGGAACGGCGCGTGCTGCGCGGCCCGCGGCCGCAGGGCGGCCTCGCGGGGCTGCGCCGCGCCGTCAGCGCGGCGATGGGCGACAGCCCGGC
>NZ_JAKJIB010000256.1 GCF_021864505.1 Falsiroseomonas oryziterrae | reverse complement strand
GCCGAGCGCCCGCTGGTGCTGGCCGGCAGCGCGCTGGACGGCCCGCCGGAGCGCCTCGCCGCGCTCGCGCGCTTCGCCGAGGGCTGGATGCTGCCCATCGCGCCCACCCATCGCTGGCCGCATCTCTTCGACAGCCGCCACCCGCACTACGCGGGCTATGTCGGCAACCGCGTGCAGCCGAAGCTGATGGAGGCGATGCGCGAGGCCGACCTGCTCGTCGCGCTCGGCGAGCGCCTGGGCGACGTCGTCAGCCAGTCCTACAGCTTCCCCGCGCCGGAGCCGCAGCTGCCCGTCGTGCAGATCTGGCCCGATCCCTCCGAGATCAACCGCGTCTTCCGCGTGGACCTGCCCATCGCCGCCGATCCCTTCGCCGTGGTGGAGGCGCTGCTGGAATCAGGTCCTGCCACCGCCCCGCCCGGCCGCGCCGCCTGGATCGCACGCCTCAACGGCATCCATCGCGAACTGACCGCACCGCGCCACGAGCCGGCGCCGGACGGCGTGAACTTCGCCTCCGTCTGCATCGCGTTGGCGGAACGGATGGCGCGCGACGCGGTGCTGACGACGGATGCCGGCAACTTCACCTCCTTCGTCCACCGTCACATTCCCTTCGGGCCGTCCAACATCTTCCTGGGTTCCGCCGTGGGCGGCATGGGTGCCGCGGTACCGATGGCCGTCGCGGCCTGCCTGCGGCATCCCGGGCGGCAGGCGATCGCCGTCGTGGGCGACGGCGGCGCGCTGATGACCGGCAACGAGATCGCCACCGCCATGCGCCACGGAGCCGCGCCCATCATCGTCGTCGCCGACAACCGAACCTACGGCTCTATCGGGATGCATCACGGCAACCGCTATCCGGGCCGGCCCGTCGCGGCCGCGGCCGATCTCGTGAACCCCGACTTCGCGGCCTGGGCCCGCGCTTTCGGCGCGCAGGGCTTCACGATCCGAGACGAGGCCGAAATCGCGCCGGTGCTGGACGCGGCCCTCGCGCCGGCCGCCGTGCCGCGCGTGATCCACGTCCACGCCTCGGCGCTGCAGGTCACTGCTTGGCGGCGGAGGGCGTGAGCGGGGAGGGCTCCACCCTCCCGTACCAGCCTTTGCTGAACGCGCAAATCTCCTGAGTACAGCCTTTGCCAACGCGCCGTCATCCGCGGTGAGCGGCACCCCGGCGGCCCGGAGCATGTTCAGCAACTAGCCGACCGCCTCAATCCCAGGCGGCTCGTCCGGGCCGCTAGGTTCTGTGGACTCTTGGGATTCGCAAGGTGGGTCCGCTGTGATGCAAGGCTGCCTTTTGGAGGCGGCGGATGGGCGTGGCGGACCCGAACCGCAGCCAGATCGCGCAGGCGCATGCGTAGGTCGACCTGCGGGTCACGCCGCGACCGGTAGCGCTGTGCCGAACGGTGAAACCCCATCGCCGAGCAGGCCTGACGCTCGCTGACCCGGTAGCTGTCTCGCAGCACAGCCACCACGTCGCGGCGCAGCGCGGGCCTCACCATTTTTTCTCAGCACGTCCTGCAGCATCGTCTTGTCGAGGCTCAGGTCGGCGACCAGCCGCTTGAGCTTGGCATTCTCTTCCTCCAGATGTTTCAGCCGCCGGATCTCCACGGTTCCCATCCCGGCGAACTGCTTCTTCCACCGGTAGAATGTCGGCTCGGATACGCCGAGCTTGCGGCAGATCTCGGCCACCGCCGTGCCGCTCTCCGCCTGCCGCAGGGCAAAGGCAATCTGCTCGTCCGTATATCGCTTCTGCTTCATGGCACCACCCCCTCCTCAGGGGTTCAGAGTGCCCGAAAAACTTGCCCTCCCGCTGGGCCAGATTCCGGGGTCAGGACCAGTGTAGGGGCACTTTCTCAGCGAGGTACGGACAGCATCGGCACCAAGGCATCGCTGACCCCGGTGAGCATGATCTGTACGCCGACGCAGAGCAGCAGGAATGCAGAGAGGCGAGTGACCACGCGCGTGCCTTCATCCCCGAAAAGCTGCGCCATGCGGCCGGCCCGGTTGTAGGCGTGCCAGATCGTCAGCGCGATCGCGGCCGCCACCAGCAGCGATGCAAGCGCGCCGGCGACCGCTCCGCGAAGCTCGTCGCTCCGGTTCGCGCCCAGCGCGATCGCCGCCGCGATCGTTCCCGGCCCCGTGGTGAGCGGGATCGTCAGCGGGAAGAAGGCCATCGGACGCACGGCGGCGAGATCGAGGCCGCGGCTGGCATGCCCGCCCGGATCTCCGGCCGGCTGGTGCAGCATCGACCAGCCGGCCACCGCCACGACAAGGCCACCCGCGATGCGCAGCGCGGGCATGGAGATTCCGAAGAAGCCGAGCACGAAGCTGCCGGCAAAGAGCGAGACGACCAGCACGGCGAAGGCATAGGCGGCCACGAGCCGTGCGATCGCCGCCCGCTCCGGCTCGTCCAGGCCGACGGTCCGCTGCAGGAAGACGAAAGCGAGGCCGTAGGGATTGATGATCGCGAACAGTGTCGTGAAGCCGAACAGGAAGTCGCCGACGATGCGGGCGAGCACGAAACCATCCAGCATCGCCCGGCTCCTCCGTCAGTCCTCGAGGGTGACGATCAGCCCGCCCTCGCTGATCCGGAGCGTGGCGCCGGACCGCGACGAGCGGAGGCGCATGCGCACCCCGCGCGCATTGCGCAGCCAGTGCACCTCCACAGGACCCTCGGCTGGCCCGTCGCGATGCTCGGTGTAGGTACCCGCGAAGTCGGCCAGGCGGCGGAGGTTGAACACCTCTCCCTGCGCACGGACCGAGGTGATTCCGGTGCCGACTGCCTCGAGGCCGTCGATCGAGAAGCGATGCACCTCGTCCCCGAAACGCAGGCGTCCGCCGCCGAACGAACCCGTGTGGCCGAACAGGCCAACACGCACCTCCTCGATCCAGACGCTGGCATCGGGGTTCGGATCGCCCTGCCCGCACAGCGCCAGCGCGGCGCATCCGGTGACGAAGGCGCGGCGTCGCGCGTCGCTCCGCATCCTCCCCTCCGCCGCCCTCCGTGGGCGCGCCGTCATCCCGCCACCAGCCCGACGATGATGGTGCCCCAGGTGGTGAGCAGGATGTGGCCGATCGGCACGGCTGGCGTGTAGCCGAGCACGGCGACCGGGCTGCCGGATTTCGCCTGAACGGCGGCCATGCCGGGCGTGAAGGTCTGCGCGCCGGCCAGGCCGCCGAGCAGCAGGATGGGGTTCATCCGCAGCAGGTAGCGGCCGACGAACAACCCTACGATCTGCGGCACGAGCGTCACCGCCATGCCACCGACGAACAGCCCGACACCGGCTTCCGCCAGGGCGCCGAAGAAGATCGGCCCGGCATGCAGGCCCGTCATCGCGACGAAGGCGGCGAGGCCGAGCGATGTCATCAGCGACACCGCGCCGTCCGGGATGCGGCCGAACAGCGGCAGGCGCGTCCGCAGATGCCCCACCAGCAGCCCCGCGAGCAGCGTGCCGACGCTGGTGCTGAGCGCGATGTGCATGTCGCCGATCGGCACCTGCACCGCGACCCCGGCAACGCCGCCGAGGAAGATGGCGAGGCCGAGCACGACGAAATCCGTCGCCTCGGTGGGCCGCACCACGGGCCCGATGCGCCCCGCCGCCTGCTCGACCGCCTGCTCCGGCCCGACGATGCGCAGCAGGTCGCCGCGCTGCAGGATCGTCCCCGGCGCGATCGGCAGGTCCTGGTCGCCGCGCCGCACGCTGCGCAGGAAGATGCCGCGCGCCCAGTCGAGGCTCGCGGCCTCCTCCAGCCGGCGTCCGGCGAGGTCGCTGTTCGTCAGCAGGACCTCGCAGGCCGCGACCGGCAGGTCGAGCAAGGCCCGGTCTTCGACCTCCTGCGCGCTGGCGCCGACGATCCCGACCAGCACCTCGCGTCGGCCGGCGACCGCGACGACGTCGCCCGATTGCAGGCGAAGGGAGTGATCGGGCTCGATCAGCTCCTCGCCGCGCCGCACGCGCAGCACGAACATCCGATGGTCGCGCGCGTGCTCGGCCGCCTCGCGCAGCGTCAGCCCGACGACCGGCGCGTCGTCGCCCAGCCGGTAGGCGCGCAGCTCGAAGGGCCGCCACGCCGAGGCGATGCCGGGTCGGCTGCGCGCGATGCCGAGATCAGCTTCCAGCCGCAGCGCCTCTGTCTTGAGGTCCACGCCGAGCAGCCGCGGCGCGGCGGAGGAGAGGAACCAAATCACGCCGATGGCACCGAACAGGTAGCAGACGGCGTCCGCGACCGCGATATGCGCGATCAGCCGCGCGCGTTCCTCCTCGGGCAGCGGCAGTGCGTTGATCGCCTCGGTCGCGGTGCCCATCGCCGGGCTCTCGGTCAGCGCGCCCGAGACGAGCCCGGCGGCGAAGCCGGCATCGAGCCCGAGCAGCTGCGCGACGAGGAAGGCGGTCAGCAATCCGGTAACGCAGACCGTGACCGCCAGCACGATCGGCCGCCAGCCGCCGCGCCGCAGCGCCTGCATGAATTGCGGACCGACGGAATAGCCGATCCCGAACAGGAACAGCAGGAACAGGAAGGATTTTGTCGTGCCCGAGACCGGCACGTGCGCGACCTGCCCGATCGCGATGCCCGCGAACAGAGAGCCTGTCACCGGCCCGAAGCGGAAGCCACCGAGATTGATCGAGCCGATCCAGTAGCCCACGCCGATGGCGAGGAAGACCGTGAACTCCGGGTAGCGCACCAGGAAGTCGCGCAGCCAGTCCAGCACGTCCGTTCGTCCCCGCTAGAACCGTGCGATCGCGCTGGCCTGAAGGCGTTGCTCGATGCCCCGCCCGCCCGCGTCGCCGCCTGCTGTCGCTCCGCCTTCCAGATCGCGGCGGAAGTAGATGTACTCCACGCCGATATCGAGCCAGCCGGCGTCGACCCGGCCACCGCTGTCGCGTGCGAAGGGGCTCCATATCAGGTTGACCACGCCCATCTGCATCTCGCGGTTCACCGCCGTCGCGCCCGGTCCGCCGGTCGCGAACTGCGAGACGAAGTCGGGGTTGTCCAGCCGCGCATAGCCGTAGGCGGCCGTGCTGCGCAGCGCCGGCATCCAGTAATGCTTGTAGCCCGCGACAAATCCCCAACTCGGCACAGCCGAGAGCGAGGCCTCCGGCGCGCCCGGCAGGCCGAGCCTGCTGTAGGCGGCCTGGCCCGAGGTCGTGGAATCGAAGTAGCGGCCGATGCCCTCGCCGTAATAGGCCATGCCGATCAGCTGGTCGGCGCCGAAGCCTGGCCAGAGTCGGTTCATGTTGAAGCTGCCATTCGCGGCGACACCCCAGCCGATGGTGCTGCTGCCGCCGCCGCCCGGTGCGGCCGCGGTGCCGTCGGCTTCGATGCGGAGCTGGCGGACCAGGCCACGCAACGAAGCCTCGCCAAGGGCGCCGCGCCAGGTCAGGCGGCCGAGCAGGTCGGGAACCTGGTTCGTCGCCGGGCTGGCGCCGCCATCGAGCGTGCTGTCCGGGAAGAAGACGCCGTCGCTGCTCGTGTAGTCGGTATAGGGCGCCTCGAGCGAGACCTGGCCGGTCAGGCCGGGCGCGAGGCGGCCTGTGAAGCGAATCTGCGCCTGCCGCACGGCCGAGGCGTTGATGAAGGTCGCGTCGGTGAGCGTCTCGACCAGCCCCTCGTTCCAGAGGCTGTTCGCCTGGCCGAGCAGCACGCGGAAGCTGTCGCCGCCGATCTCGGCATAGGCCTGCCGCAGGCGCGGCATGTAACCGGAGGAGGTGGCGGCGCCGGAGGGGCTCGGTTGGTCGCCGGCGAAGTCGAACTCCAGCTTCGTCGCGAGCGGCCCCCATGCGGTAGGGGTCTGCGTGTCGAAGCCGATGCGCGACCTGCGGGCGGAGAAGCTGATGTCCCCGTCCTGCTGGCCGGCCGCGCTGCCGACCAGCGGGATGCCCTGCACCGAGGGGGCGTCAGACCGGTCGCGCAGATCGAGGCTGCCGAAGAGGTTCGTCTTGATGAAGCCGTAGAGCCGGACGGAGGTCTCGGTGCCCGGGACGCGCCAGGAATTCGGAAGCGCGCCGCGCAGCGCCTCGTCCACCTGCGCGCGCGTGATGCGCCGCTGCTCCTCGGGGTTCGGCGCAGGCGGCGCAGCGATGACCACGGGCGCAGCGGGCGCGGGCGCTGCGTGCGGGGCGGGGTGGGCCGGCGCCGGCGCT
>NZ_JAKJIB010000255.1 GCF_021864505.1 Falsiroseomonas oryziterrae | reverse complement strand
GCCCGATTCCTCCCCGCGCGCTTCCCCCGCCTCGCGCCCCTCCGCCGCCGCGTCCAGCGCCGCGATCAGCGGCGCATCCTCGCCCGCCGGCTCCGCGCCCTGCGCCTCGATCCCCGCGACGATCGCCTTGATGCGGTCGAGCGCGGAGAGCACCAGCGTGATGCCGTCCGGCGTGACCGGGAGCGACCCGTCCCGCCAGCGCCCGAGCAGGTTCTCCGCCGCATGCGCCACCCGCTCCAGCCGCGGCAGGCCGAGGAAGCCGCAGGTGCCCTTGATGGTGTGGACCACGCGGAAGATCGCCGACAGCGTCGCCGCGTCCTGCGGCTGCTTCTCGAGCCGCACGAGCGCCTGGTCGAGCGCGCTCAGCCCCTCATGGGTCTCGGTCAGGAAATCCGCGATCAGCTCGTCCATCCGCCCGCCCCCGCATCGCCGCGCGGGGATGCGGCAGGGGCATTGAAGAAGCGGTGAACGCCGGTGCCGGGCGCCGCGTTGTCAATTTACCTTGACAATCTTGGAGCGCCCTGCGTCAATTCGCCTTGACGGTGGCGAGGTGGCCCTCCCGCCGTCCCTGCCACCCGGCAGGTTCACTCGTTCTGACGTTTCCTCCCTCATCTTGCGCCCGGCCGGCCCGCCGCCGACCGGGCGTTTCTTTGCCGGGCCCCGCCGCGGCGAGGAGTCCGGCGGCCGGTTTTCGCTTGCGGTATAGGACTATGTTCCTAATTATCCCTTTGACAAAGGAGCCCCGCGTGGCTACCCAAGGGCCGCGTGACGGGCCGGTGTTTGAGATTACAGAGGAGATGGTGGAGGCTGCGGTCGCGGTCCTCGATGAGGCTGATGAGTGCGCTAGTCGTTTTCGGGTTGCCCGGAAGGTGCTTGCTGCGGCTCTGGCGGCGGCACCAATGCATCAAACCAAACTTCATGGCCCTCGCGTCGAACCCCCAAAAAATGCGGCTTGTGAAGTGGAAGCGGCTGGCCGAGCAGAATGTTGTGGGCGTGATAAAGATCCCTTGTGACAACCGCCAGTTGGTCCGCGAGCCGCGAAACATCGCTTGGCGTAATTGGTGACTTGGCTGGATTTTTTCGAAAGAAGCTACTGGTCCCACCCGCTCCGTGTGCAAACGCCCAGTAGCCGTGAATGATCTCGTTACGCACTTCGTTAATTTCATCCAGTCTCTTGAGCGCGGCGGCAAGGATTGCCTTAACTTCTTCGTTTCTGCATCTAGGTAGCCGCTTAGACAGCAGCTGCATTTTGTGCCTGGTGCTTAGCGGCGTGATGAGAACCCGCGACGCTTCCGCGTCCCCGATTTGGAAGGCATCTTTGAGCAGCCAATCTAGCAGAAGTTCGGCGTAGCCGAAGTTGATTGTGAGGCGCCCGACCTCCTGTATCTCTTGAGGGCTAAGCTGCGGATGAAAGGCGGCGTGTTCCATGGCAGATGACCGCTCCAAAGAGGAAGATCAGCGGCGCGACGCGGCGCTCAAGCGAATGCTTGCGACGGCCAAATTGAAGGCGCCCAAAAAGTCACAGAAACCTGCGCCCAAGGCACCGCAACGGCAAAAGGATCAAGAGCGATGAGGCTGCGTATTCTTTCGCTCGCGGCTCGCTGGCTTGGCGTGACTTTTTGGATAGAGGGGCGCCCTTTTGGGGCGCGCCCTCCTGCCCGGTTTGGCGTTACTGGTTCCACTGCTCCCTAATGTATTCCGATGCTGCGTTATCAATGTTTTGTCAAGAGGCCATGTTGTTTTTCGCGTCCACCACGTAGAGACTGTCGTTTTTGTCTAGATGCGGCACAAGCGCATCGCGCACTTGGGCGGACGTAAGTGGTGTTTTTACATACCAAAACGAGTAATGGATTTTTGCCCACTTGCCGCTGATCTTCTTTATCGCGTCAATCAGCGCGTCGTAGTTCTTGCCTGGATTGTGCAGGTCGTAAGAAATGTGGATGTTGTTCGCCATCGAAGGCCTCCATGAAAGGAGCCCGTTGACGCGACCACGACGAGAGGCTTACGCCTAACGAAGTTTCCGAGCCGGCCCGCACGGACTCCAGATGTGCGCGGGCAGGACGGCGGGCCGGGGAGTTCTTGGCGGAGCACCCGGCCCATCCGCCTCATCAACCGTGCTGGTTACGACCCTCGGTCGAGTCGGCCCAAGCGTTTTCGCCAGCGCAAGAACTCGCGCGCGGCCTGCTTAGGCATCAGGCGCTTCGTCAGCCCGCCGATACGTCAGGCGCTTCCCGGTGATGCCCTTGAGGGCCGCATGGGCGCGTGTGGTGTCGTCCACGCCGAGCGCGGCGCGATGGTTGAAGCGAAAGGCGAACTCGTTGAGGTAGCGCTGTAGGTGCTGCTCGCCGCAATGCTGGTAGATGCCGCGAAAGCCGCGCTTGAACACGCCGAAGAAGCCTTCGACGCTGTTGGTCGTCACGTCGCCACGGGCATACTCGCCGGCCGAGTGGCGGATCGTCTCATGGGTCGCGTATTCGACGCCGACGCGCGGATAGAGGTTGCTTTCGTCGGTGTGCAGGCGGCTGCGGCGGTCCGCGTGGCGCACCAGCACGTCGCGGACGTTCTTGGCCGTGACCTTGGGCATATGCTCGACGCGCACCTCGCCGCCGCGCTCGACTAGCGCGACGATAGGGCGCTTGCCGGCCGGGCCAGACTTACCGCCCTTGGTCGGCTGGTTGCGGCGCTTGATGACGGCCTGCGCGTTCTCGGCCTTGCCGATGTAGGTCTCGTCGGCTTCGACAACCTTGCCCGACCCGCCGATAGGGCCGGGGTTCGGATCGGTCATGGCTTCGCGGATGCGGTGCGCCATGAACCAGGCGGTCTTGTAGGTGACGCCGAGCATACGGTGCAGCTGATGGGCGCTAATGCCCTTCTTGCTGGCCGACATGAGATGCGTCGCCAGAACCCACTTGTGCAGCGGGACATGGCTGCGCTCGAAAACGGTGCCAACCGTGACGCTAAACTGGCGGCGGCACGCGCGGCACTCCAAGAGCCCCGGACGGTGCGCCTCACCGGCCAGTCGGGTCGCTTGGTCCACGACGCCGCAATGCGGGCAGACAGGCCCGTGCGGCCAGCGCAATTCTTCCAGATGCGCGCGGGCTGCGGTTTCGTCGGTGTAGATCGGTGCGGTGAGGTCGGCGCCCATGACCTTGACACTAGGCGGAACGATCTGCCTTTGTCAAAGGGATAATTGGGACTATGTTCCTGTATCCTCGCCCGATGCAGCCCCCGCCCTCCTTCCCGCTCCGCTCCACCCGCCCGACGCCATGGCGCCCGCTCTCCGACGCCGAATGGGAGGCGCTCGCGCCCCTGCTCCGCAGCCCGACCGGGCGCCCGCCGCGCGACCTCCGCGCCACCTGGGACGGCATCTTCTGGATCGCCTGCTCCACCCTGCCCTGGCGCGCCCTGCCGGAACGCTTCGGCCGGCCCGACAGCGCGCATCGCGCACTCCGCCGCGCCGCGGCCGCGCGCCTCCTCCACCGCCTGCTGGTCCGCATCTCGCCGCATCCGCTGGTCGCCGACGGCCCGCTGCAGGCGATCGGCTTCTTCATCGCCCGCGCCTTCCGCCGCGCCTTCCGGATCGCCCCCGGCGGGCTGCGGCTCGCCCACCATCTCGGCCTCGCCACCGCGCTGCCGGCGCATCCCCGCCTGCTGCCGGACTGGGGTTTGTCCGAAAGGCTCGCGGCGATCGCGCAGCAGTGGCACCGCGCCTGGCTCGACCGCCGCGCCCGGCCGCAGCTTGTCGAGATGCACCTGCTGACCTGGCTGATGGAACGCGCCGCCGGCACGCCGCGGCGCTGGACCACCACGGGGTAGATTGTCCGAAGCGGCGCCGCGTGATGACATCCGCGAAACCACCTGGACTGCCGCCATGATCAGCCGCCGCATCCTGCTCGCCGCGACCGCCGCGACGCTCGCCTCGCCCGCCGTGGCGCAGTCCCCCTGGCCGAGCCGGCCGATCCGCATGGTGATCCCCTTCGCGCCCGGCGGCTCCACCGACGTCATCGGCCGCATGCTCGCCGACCAGCTCTCGCAGCGCCTCGGCCAGCCGATCGTGGTGGACAACCGCCCCGGCGCGGGTGCCACGCTCGGCACCGGGCTCGTCGCCGATGCCGCGCCCGACGGCTACACGCTGCTGCTCTCGCCGGTCTCCGCCTTCAATGTCGGCGCGACGCTCTACCGCGGCCGCATCAGCTGGGATCCGGTGCGCAGCTTCGCGCATGTCGCGATGATCCAGCGCGGCTACTACGCGCTGATGTCGAACAACCGCACGCCTTTCAACAACCCGGCCGAGCTCGCCGCCGCGGCGCGACGCTCGCCCGGGCTGCACTACGCGACCTCGGGCGTCGGCAGCCTGCCGCATCTCGTCATGCTGCGCTTCTGCCAGGTGGCGGGCATCGAGATGACGCATGTGCCATATCGCGGCGGCGCGCAGGCGGTGGCCGACGTCATCGCGGGCAACGTGCCGGTCACGCTCGACGGCATCGCGGCCTCCGTCGGCTTCCTGCGCGAGGGCCGCATCCGCGGCATCGGCATGACCTCGCCCACGCGCACGGAGCTGTTTCCCGACATCCCGACCTTCGTCGAGCACGGTTTTCCGCAGCTGGTCGCCGAGGGCTGGGCGGGGTTCAGCTTCCCCGCCGCGGTGCCGCGCCCGATCCAGCAGCGCTTCGCCGACGAGGTGCGCGCGGTGCTTGCCCTGCCGCAGATCCGCGCGCGCTACCGCGATCTCGCCAACGACGTCGGCGACCGCTTCATGGACGACTTCCAGCGCTTCGTCGCCGAGGAGGTCGAGACCTGGCGCCCGCTGGTCATCGCGTCGGGGGCGACGGTGGATTGATGCACCCCGCCCCCACCGCCGCCGACCGCCTTCCCGCCTTCCAGCGCCTGCTCGAGGGCCGCGCCGACCTCGCCTTCATCCCGCTCGGCACCGACCTGCACTACCTGGCCGGCATCCCGCGCGACATCCCGAACTACGGCACCACGCTGCATCCCGGCGGCTGGCTGGAAGGCGCCTGGCTGACGCCGACGCGCGCGCCGGTCCTGGCGCTCCCGCGCATGACGGCCGAGTTCAAGGGACGCGGCGAGAGCAAGGGGATCGAGATCCGCGTCCTCGGCGACCATGACGATCCGGCCGCGCTCTGCCGCGACATCCTGGCGGGTTGCCGCCTGCCCGCGCGGCCGCGCATAGCCATCAGCGACCGCGCGCATGGCGAGAGCGTGGTGCACCTCCAATCCATCCTGCCCGACGCCGTCTTCGTCTCCGCCACCGACATCCTGCGCGAGCTCCGCGTCATCAAGTCGGAGGCCGAGGTCGCGACGATGCGCGAGGCCGGCCGCCGCACCGAGGCCGCCTTCGCCGAGACGCTGAAGCAGCTGAAGTTCGGCATGACCGAGCTCGATGCGATCGCCGAGATCAACTTCCAGATGCAGCGCCAGGGCAGCCTCGGCCAGACCTTCACGACGTCGCTCTACAACACCGGCCCCGACCACCCGCTGCTGATGGGACGGCGACTGGAATCGTGGAAGCGGCCGATCCACCCGCCGTGTTCCGTGCTGTTCGACTTCGGCGCCTCGCATGACGGGCTCTGCTACGACTACGGCCGCACGGTCAGCTTCGGCGAGCCGAGCGCGGAGCAGCGCAAGGTGCACCGCGTGGTGATGGACGCGCAGGCCGCCGGCATCGCCGCGCTGAAGGTCGGCACCACCGCCGCCGAGGTGGACGCGATCGCGCGCAAGGTCGTGGAGGATGCCGGTTACGGCCCGAACTTCCGCCACCGCCTCGGCCACGGCATCGGCTGGGACGTGCACGAGCCGCCCTTCCTGACGAAGTCCGATCGCAGCGTGCTGCGCGAGGGCATGATGTTCACCGTCGAGCCCTCGATCCTGCAGGACCGCAGCTTCAGCGCACGTGTCGAGGACGTGATCGTCTGCCGCCCCGGCGGCGGCGAGAAGCTCACCACCGGCTTCCAGGACCTGCTGGTGGTGGACAGGTAGGCCAACCTCGCGGCGCGGGGCCGGATCGTCTATCCCGGACCCGTTGTCCGACACGCCCCAGCCCCGCCGACCGTCGCGCCTGCCCACCCGGCCCCGCCTGCGCCGGCGGGCGACGACGCGCCGCGAGCCGCTGTTGCCCGCCCGCCCC
>NZ_JAKJIB010000254.1 GCF_021864505.1 Falsiroseomonas oryziterrae | reverse complement strand
CCGGCGCGCAGCAGCGCCCCCGCCGTCTCCGGCGGCAGCGCGATCTCGAGGCGGAGGCTCGCCTCGGCCCCGGCCTCGGCCGCGGCGGGGCCGTTGGCCGGGTCGGGGTCGGTCAGGCGGAGCCCTCCGTGGCGTCGGCGGCCTCGGCGGAGGGGAGATCGGCCGGCGTCAGGAAGCGCAGCAGGCGCCCGCCGCCCGGCTCGAGCAGGCGCCAGGGCAACGCGACGGCGAATTCGGTCAGCGCCGCGGTGGGATAGGAATTGGCGAGCCGCTCCGCCGTCGGGCCGCCGGCGGCCATCGCCGCCGGGCCGGCCAAGGCGAGGGCGAGCTCATGCAGGCCGGGATTGTGGCCGATCAGCAGCACGCTCCGCGCCGTCTCGCGCACGTCGCGCAGCACGTCGAGCAGCGACGGCCAGGGGGCCAGGTAGAGCGCGTCCATCGGCTCGACCAGCGGCGAGCCTTCGAGCGGCGAGAGCGCTTCCAGCGTCTGCAGGGTGCGCCGCGCGGAGGAGACCAGCACCACATCGGGTGCCAGGCCGAGCTCGCGCATCGCGGCCGCCATGCCGGCCGCGTTGCGGCGGCCGCGCGCGTTCAGCGGTCGCGCATGGTCGGGCAGGCGCGGGTCGTCCCAGGAGGACTTGGCGTGCCGCAGCAGCAGCAGCTGTCGCATGGCCCGAACCAAGCACGGATCGCGCCGCCTGTCTGCCTCGGCGGGGTTCCCGCCCGTGCGAGCGGTCCCATCTGCGCCCCGACGGATGGTCTTTGGGGGGCGCATGGCGCGGGTCCTGGTGGTGGGTGCGACGGGCGGGATTGGCGGCGCGCTGGCGCGACGCCTCGCCGTGCGCGGGGCGGAGCCCTTCCTAGTGGCGCGCGACGTGGCGCGGCTTCAGGCGCTGGCCGGTGAGCTCGGCTGCGGCTCCGCCGTGGCGGATGCGACGGATGCGGCGGCGCTGCGCGCGGCGGTGGCGGCGGCGGGGGCGGAACTGGCCGGGATCACCTATTGCGTCGGCTCCATCCTGCTGAAGCCCGCGGCGCGGCTGGCCGAGGCCGATTTCCTCGACGCCTACCGGCTGAACGTGGTGGGCGCAGCGATGGCGGTGCAGGCCGCCCTGCCGGCGCTGGTCGCGGGGAAGGGGAGCGTCGTGCTGTTCTCCTCCGTCGCGGCGCGGCGCGGCTTCCCGAACCATGCGGCGATCGGCGCGGCCAAGGCGGCGGTGGAGGGGCTCGCCGTCTCGCTCGCGGCCGAGCTTGCCCCGCATGTCAGGGTCAACGTGATCGCGCCGAGCCTGACGCGAACGCGCATCGCCGAGCCCTTGACGCGCAGCCCCCAGATGGCCGAGGCGATCGCGAAGCAGCATCCGATCCCGCGCCTCGGCGAGGCCGATGATGCGGCGGCGCTGGCCGACTTCCTGCTGTCGGATGCGGCGGGATGGATCACCGGTCAGGTGATCGGCGTGGATGGCGGTCGCGGGGCGATCGCCGGGAAGGGGTGAGCATGATCGCACGACGCAGGGTGATGAGGCGGGGGCTCGCGGGGATCGCCCTGCTGCCGCTGCTGGCAACCGCGGCGCGCGCGCAGCGCGCCGATATCGCCTTCCGCGTGCTGCGGCAGGGCACGCCGGTCGGCACCCACACCGTGCGGTTCCGCGAGGAAAGCGGGCTGCTGCGCGCGCGGACCGAGATGCGCATCCAGGTGCGGCTCGCGGGCTTCACCGTCTTCCGCTTCACCCAGGACACCGAGGAGGCCTGGCGCGGCGACCGGCTGATCGGGCTGGAGAGCCGCGCCGACCGCAACGGGCGGGTCGGCGAGTGCCGGGCGGTGGCGGAGGGCAACGGGATCCGGCTGCGCGGCACGGCCGGCGAGGCGCTGCTGCCGGCCAATGCCGCGCCGCTGACCTGGTGGCGCGCGGCGACGCTCGCGGGCGGGGTGCCGGTCTTCGACGTGCGCGAGGGGCGGCCGGTGGAGCCGCGGCTCGAGCGCCGCGCGGAAGGCGGGCTGCAGCGCATCCGCGTGATCGGCGGCGAGGGCGCCGACGTGGCCTATGATGCGCGCGGCGCCTGGGTCGGCTTCGCGACGACGGGCGAGGATGGCAGCCCGGTCACCTACGAACGGGCGTGAGCGTGCCACGGGCATGACAACGCTCCGGGTCGTCCTCGGCGACCAGTGCTCCGACGCGCTGTCCGCGCTCGAGGATCTCGATCCCGGCCGCGACGTGGTGCTGATGGCGGAGGTGCGCGCCGAATGCACCTATGTCCGCCACCACAAGCAGAAGATCGTGCTGGTGCTGTCGGCCATGCGCCATTTCGCGCAGCGGCTGGAGGCGCGCGGCGTGCAGGTGCGCTACGTGCGGCTCGACGATCCGGCGAACACGCAGACGCTGGCGGGCGAGGTGGCGCGCGCGGCGGGCGAGGTCCGCGCGGCGCGCATCGTCTGCACGCATCCGGGCGAATGGCGCGTGTTGCAGGACATGCGCGGCTGGCAGGCGCGCACCGGGCTGCCGGTCGAGATCCGCGAGGACGGGCGCTTCCTCTGCAGCCTCGACCGCTTCCGCCGCTGGGCCGCCGATCGCAAGCAGCTCCGCATGGAGTTCTTCTATCGGGAGATGCGGCGGGAGACGGGGATCCTGATGGAGGCGCCCGACGAACCGACCGGCGGGCAGTGGAACTTCGACCACGACAACCGCTCGGCCCTGCCGCGCGACATCCGCCCGCCCGCGCCGCGCCGCTTCGCGCCGGATGCGATGACACGCGAGGTGATGGACCTCGTCGCGCGCGACTTCGCGGACCATTTCGGCACGCTCGACGCCTTCGCCTGGCCGGTGACGGCGGAGGAGGCGGAGGCCGCGCTGGAGGATTTCGTTGCCCGCCGCCTGCCGCTCTTCGGAGCCTACCAGGATGCGATGGCCGAAGGCGAGCCGACGCTGTTCCACGCGCTGGTCGCGAGCGCGATGAATGTCGGGCTCCTCGACCCGCGCGCGGCCTGCGCCGCGGCGGAGCGCGCGTATCGCGAGGGGCATGCGCCGCTCAACGCGGTGGAGGGCTTCATCCGGCAGATCCTCGGCTGGCGCGAATATGTCCGCGGCCTCTACTGGGCGCGCATGCCGGCCTATCGCGAGACCAACGCGCTGGAGGCGACGCGGAAGCTGCCGGATTTCTACTGGACGGGCGAGACGTCGATGGCCTGCCTGCGCGCGGCGATCACGCAGACGCGCGACCTGGCCTATGCGCACCACATCCAGCGGCTGATGGTGACCGGCAACTTCGCGCTGCTGGCCGGGCTCGACCCGGCCGAGGTGAACGAGTGGTACATGATCGTCTATGCCGATGCCTTCGAATGGGTGGAGCTGCCGAACACGCACGGCATGGCGCTGTTCGCCGATGGCGGCGTGATGGCGTCGAAGCCCTATGCGGCGTCGGGCGCCTACATCAACCGCATGTCGGACCATTGCCGCGGCTGCGCGCATGACGTGAAGGCGGCGACCGGGGCGCGCGCCTGCCCGTTCAACTTCCTCTACTGGGATTTCGTCGCGCGGCATGCGGAACGGCTGGCGCGCAACCCGCGCATGGCGATGCCGCTGCGCACGCTCGCGAAGCTGGATCCGGCGAAGCTGCGCGCCATGCGCGGACAGGCGGCCGCCTTCCTCGATGCGCTCGCGCACGGCGATGCGCCGGCGGGGCCGGCAGGTTCCCGGCTCCTGTAGACCCGCGGGTTGCATCCCGGCGCCGCGTCGCGCGTTCGGGGCGCATGGATCGGACCGCCCCCTGCCGGCGTCGGCTGGCGGCCCTGGCAGTGATCCTGCCGGGGCTCGCGGGCTGCGAGACGGCGCGCGAGATCGATGCGGCGATGCGACGCGTCGACGTCCTCGACCGCGTGTTCCAGCCGCGGCGACCGCCGCCGCCTGCCGTGGTCGTGGCCGGGCCGGCCGTCGTGGCCCCGCCCGTCTGGGATGGACAGCCGAAGGAGCCCGAGCCGGCCACGGTGCCGGCGGTCGATGTCGTGGCGCCCGTCGAGGAGGCGCCGCCTGCGACGGTCGAGGAGGCGACGGCACCTTCGGTGGTCGCCCAGCCGCTGCCGCCGCCGGCCGCGCCGGTCGACCCGGCGCTGCGCCGCGCGGCGCTGATCCGCCAATACCCCTGGCTCACCCGCTTCTGGGGCGAGCTGACGCCGGATCAGCGCGGGCGCGTCGCACGCCGCCTGCCGGGCGACGCGGCCTCGGCCTGGGACCGGATGGGGCTCGCCGAGCGCGTGCGGCTGGTGTTCGGCGAGCGGAGCTGACCGACCTCAGCCCTTCGAGCGCCGCTGCTCGGGATGCAGCGCGGCGCCCAGGATGTGCGTGCTGCGCCCGATCACATGCGCGGCGCCGCCGACGATCAGCGGATCCGGCGCATGCACCACGGCCTCGTCCTTGCCCGGATAGGGCAGGGTGCTGAGGAAGTGGCGCATCGCCTCGAGCCGCGCGCGGCGCTTGTCGTTCGACTTCACGATCGTCCAGGGCGCGTCGGCGGTGTCGGTGTAGAAGAACATCGCCTCCTTCGCCTCGGTGTAGTCGTCCCACTTGTCGAGGCTCGCCTTGTCGATCGGCGAGAGCTTCCACTGCTTCAAGGGATCGGTGCCGCGCGATTCGAAGCGCTTCAGCTGCTCGTCGCGCGTCACGCTGAACCAGAACTTGAAGAGCCGGAGGCCGGAGCGGACGAGCATGCGTTCCAGCTCCGGCGCCTGGCGCATGAATTCGAGGTAGTCGGCCGGGGAGCAGAAGCCCATCACGCGCTCGACGCCGGCGCGGTTGTACCAGGAGCGGTCGAAGAAGACCATTTCGCCGCCCGCCGGCAGGTGCTCGACATAGCGCTGGAAGTACCATTGCGTGCGCTCGCGCTCGGACGGCTTCTCGAGCGCCACGACGCGCGCGCCGCGCGGGTTCAGGTGCTCCATGAAGCGCTTGATCGTGCCGCCCTTGCCGGCGGCGTCGCGGCCTTCGAACAGGATGACGATGCGCTCGTTCGCGTCCTTCACCCAGGCCTGCGCCTTCAGGAGTTCCACCTGCAGCGGCTTCACGCGCTGGAGGTATTCCTTCTCGGTCAGCCGCGTCGCGTAGGGGTATTCGCCGCTCTCGAAGGCGCGGCGGATCGCTTCCGGCTCGTGGCGGGTGGGGCGGCGGGGGCTGGAGAGCTCGGCGGCGGCGGAGGTGATGCTGCGCGCGGCCTCGGGCGCGGCCCCGGTGGCGTCCCCTGGCGCGGCTCCGGGCGCGGCTTCGGGCGGGCGGGGCAGGACGTCGTCGGGCATGATGGACCTTTCCGGCTCGGGATGCGCCGGGGAGCAGACTGCGCCGCGGCCGGCCGGTGCGGGATGATCCATGTCAAAGCCATGACGGTTTCGCGTCGGGCCCGGCTTCGCGTCAGGCCCAGGCGGGCAGGTCGAGCCAGGCCAGGTGCCCGCCCTTGCCGGCGCCGCAGTCGAGGAAGACGCAGCGGCCGCCGAGCAGGCCGGTGGTCTCGTAGGGGCGGCCATCGGTGGAGCGGCGGTCGTGGCCGACGACGGCCAGCATGCCGGCCGGGATCCGGTCCACCCAGTCATGCACGCGGTCGGGGAAGCCGTCCGGGCGCATGCGGCCCGTCACCTGGCCGTAGATGGCGCGGGTGACGAGGCCGCTTGCCTTCTGCGCGCCGGCCAGGGGCGGCGGCGAGGCATGCAGCATGCCGGGATGGAAGCCGCCATGGACGAAGACGCGGCTGCCGTCGCGGATCCAGGCCGGGGCGCGGGCGATCTCCTCGATCGCGCGCGCCTTCAGCGCCGGCCCGTCCGGCGCCGCGTCCAGCTGCTCCAGCGTGCGGCCGAGGCCTTCGGGCTGGATGCGCACGCGCGTGCCGGTCAGCGCCCGGCGGAGCTTGTGGTCGTGGTTGCCGAGCAGGAACAGGCCCTGGCCGGCATCGATCAGCGCGAACATCCGGCGCAGCACCTCCGGGCTGTCGGGCCCGTGGTCGGTCAGGTCGCCGAGCTGCAGGACGAACATGTCCTCGGCGATCGCGCCTTCGATCGCGGCGATGAAGGCCTCGGCCTCCCCATGCACGTCGGCGACGACGCGGAGCCCCGCGAAGCCGCGCCAGAGATGACTCGGGTGCTGCGTCACGCCGCGTCGGAAGCCGGGCGGCGCAGCGCGGCGAAGGCCGCGAGCGCGCGGGCGCGGCCCTCGGCCGGGCCGACCACCGGGCG
>NZ_JAKJIB010000253.1 GCF_021864505.1 Falsiroseomonas oryziterrae | reverse complement strand
GGCCGCGCAGGCGGCACCGGCACAGCCGCCGCGCGCCTGGGCGGTGGCCTGCGCGGACACGCCGGCACAGCCGCCGCGCGACTGCCGGCTGTCCGCGGCGATCATGCTCCAGCCGCAGAACCAGCGGGTCGCGCAGATCGTGCTGGCGCGGCAGCCGGAGACGCGCTCGCTCGGGCTGGTGTTCCAGCTGCCGCACGGCACGGCGCTGCCGAACGGGATGGCCTGGCAGGTGGACGAGGGCGAGGCGCAGCGCCTGCCCTTCCAGACCTCGGACGCCGAGGGCGTCTATGCCGGCGTGCCGTTGACCGACGACATGCTGGCGGTGCTGCGGCGCGGCACGCAGTTGCGCCTGACCTTCGTGGTCGCGGCGCGGCGCGAGCAGGTGGTGATGCCGGTGCCGCTGGCGGGCTTCTCCGACGCGGTGACGGAGTTCTTCGCGGCGGAACGCGTCGCGGCCGCGCCGGCGCCGGCGCCCGCGCCCGCTTCCGGACCGCGGCGCTGACGCGGCCTACGGCGTGATCCACTTCGGTGGGCCACGCCGTAGGCTCCGTCCGAGCGACCGATTTACCGCTCCGGCGATTCCGCCGTCGCTGATCAGGCGCTAGCTCCCGACCTTCAGCGTCGAGGTCAGGCCGCGCAGGCAGGCGAGGATCGAGAGCGGCGTGATCTTGCCGGTGCGCGGGTTCTCCTCGCTCGGCACGTTCTCGATCGTCATGGTGAGGCGCGCGGCGGCGGCCTCGACGCGGATGGTGTGGGTGTTGCGGGTGACGTGCGGGTCGGCCCAGATCTCGATCGTGGTGCGCTGCGGGCCGATGCCGGCCAGCGCCAGTGCCGCCGCGACGTTGACATTGGCCGGGAAGCCCTGGGCGGCGTCATAGGCGTTGCCCTTGAAGACGAGCTTCTTCTCGTCCTTCACGGCCATGACGTCGATGCCGTGCTGTTCCAGGTACGGCGCGCCGACCAGCCCGCGCGGGGGCTTGCGGGTCTCGATGGTGACGGAGCTCACCTCGCCCTCGGCGGCGGCGCGCACCGCGTCGAGGCCGAGCAGCGCGCCGGTCGGCACGACTATGCGCGCGCCGGTCTTCCGCGCCTCCTCCACCAGATGCATGCGCGGCAGCAGCGCGCCGACGGAGGAAGGGACGAAGATGCGGCCGCGGGCGATCGCGGCAGTCGCGACCTGCTCGAAGACCGCCGCCGGCGCGGCTTCGACCACGATGTCCGCTTCCGCCAGGTCGGCGAGGCCGACGATGGCGGGCGGGGCGCGGAAACCCGCGAGGTTGTCGCGCGCCTTGGCGTGGTCGCGGGCGGCGACCGAATGCAGGCGGAGGCCCTCGACGCCGGCGTCGAGCGCGCGGGCGAGGTGAAGTCCGATGGCGCCGAGACCCGCGATCCCGACCGTCAGTTCCCGCGCCATCCTGTCCTCCGTCGCCTGGCGCGGCGGCGGTTAGCACGCCGCGCCGCGACGCGGGAGGGTCACTCCTCCTTGTAGCCGTAGGCCGGGATCCCCTGCTCGGCGCCGTAGTACTTGTAGGGGAGGAACTTGCCGGACATCTCGATCTTCACGCGGTCGCCCTTCTCGTGGGCCATGCGCTCGAACTGGAAGTCGAAGTCGATGGCGGACATGATGCCGTCGCCGAACTCCTCCTCGATCAGCGCCTTCCAGGCCGGGCCGTTGACCATCACCATCTCGTAGAAGCGGTAGATCAGCGGGTCGGTCGGCGGCATGGCCGTGCCGCGATAGGGCACCTCGTTCAGCATCCGCTCCTCGACCTCGGACAGGCCGAACAGCTTCGCGGCCTTGGCGGCGAGCGGCTTCACGAGCTTCATCTGGCCGAGCAGCGCACCGACGATCAGCGTGTCGGAGACGCCGCCGATCTCGCCGCAGATGTACTTCCAGGTCCAGTTCTTCTCGCGCTTGATGTCGAGGATCTTCTCGGTGAGCTGGGCACGGGTCATGGCGTTGGAACTCCCCTGTCTGTCTAGGCGGAAAAAGGCGTTACGCGGCCGCGCGGGGCGGCGGCGGGACGTGAGGCTGAGCCGGGCGCACCTCGGGCACGTCGCGCGGATTCCAGTCCGCGGGCGGCGTGCCGGCCAGCGTGCGGCTGCGCGTGATCAGGAAGTCGAGGATGTGGTCGCGCAACTCGTGGTAGCCGGGCATGTGATGCAGGCTGGCGCGGTCGCGCGGACGCGGCAGCGTGTTCACCACCACCTCCGCGACGCGCGCCTGGGGCCCGTTGGTCATCAGCAGGATGCGGTCGGCGAGCAGGATCGCCTCGTCCACGTCATGCGTGATCATGAAGGCGGTCTGGTCGGCTTCGGTGACGAGCCGCGACACCTCCTCCTGCAGCGCGCCGCGGGTCAGGGCGTCGAGCGCGGAGAAGGGCTCGTCCATCAGCAGCATCTTGGGCGCGATCGCCAGCGCGCGGGCGATGCCGACGCGCTGCTTCATGCCGCCCGAGAGCTGGGCCGGCTTCTTGTCGGCGGCGTGGCCGAGGCCGACCTTCTCGAGCGCGGCGCGCGCCGCCTCGCGCAGCTTCGCCTTGGGCCAGGACGGGTGCCGGCAGGACAGCGCGAAGGCGACGTTCTGCTCGGCGGTCATCCAGGGCATCAGCGCATGGCCCTGGAAGATCACCGCGCGGTCGAGCGAGGGGCCGGTGATCTCCTGCCCGTCCACGATGACGGCGCCGTCGGAGGGCGCTTCCAGCCCGGCGAGGATGTTCAGCACCGTCGTCTTGCCGCAGCCGGAATGGCCGACGAGGCAGACGAACTCGCCGCGGCGGATGTCGAACCAGAGGTTCTCGAAGATGGTGGCGCCGGGGTAGCGGCGGGCGATGGCCTCGACCGAGACGTAGGCATTGCTCATGGCGTCACTCCGCCCAGGCCACGGCGCGCGCTGCCACGCCGAGCAGCCGGTCCAGCAGCAGCCCCACGATGCCGATCAGCAGGATGGCGATGACGATGTCGGCCAGGGACAGGTTGTTCCACTGGTTCCACACCCAGTAGCCGATGCCGGTGCCGCCCACGAGCATCTCGGCGGCGACGATGACCAGCCAGGCGATGCCGATGGAGATGCGCATCCCGGTCAGGATGGTCGGCGCCGCGGCGGGCAGGATCACCTTCCACGCGGTCTTGAGCTTGCCGGCTTCCAGCGTGCGCGCGACGTTCAGCCATTCCTTGCGCGTGCTCGACACGCCGAAGGCGGTGTTGAGCAGCATCGGCCAGACCGAGCAGATGAAGATGACGAAGATCGAGGATACGCTGCTGTCCTTGATCGTGTAGAGCGCGAGCGGCATCCAGGCGAGCGGCGAGACCGGCCGCAGCACCTGGATGAAGGGGTTGAGGGCTGCCGAGAGCAACGGCGACATGCCGATCAGGAAGCCGAGCGGGATCGCGACGGCGGCCGCGATGAGGAAGCCGGCGCCGACGCGGGCCAGCGAATAGGCGAGCTGGATGCCGATGCCCTGGTCGTTGGGGCCGCGGATGTAGAAGGGATCGCGCACCAGCTCCCACAGCCGGACGGCGATCTCGGAGGGCATCGGGAAGGGCGTCTGCCCGCCCTGCGCCGCCGCCGCGCCGAGCAGCGCGGCGTATTCGGGATCGAGCGCGGCGCCGCCCGCGGGACCGCCGCTGCGCGCCGAGAACTCCCAGATCCCGAGGAAGGCAGCCAGGATCGCAAGCGACAGAAGCGCCGCCTGCGCATTCGTCACATGACGGGACATGGGCGGCTCAGGACGTCCGGATGCCGCGCTCGGTCCAGGGCGCCGGGTTTGCAGGGTCGAAGGTGCGGCCCATCACCTGGAAGGACTGCACCGTGGAGGACGGCACCGGCTGGCCGAGCGCGCGCATGGCGTTGGCGGCGTCGGTCGCGAGGAAGACCTGCTCGGCCACCTGGCGGTAGTCCACGTCGCGCTGCAGCTGACCCCAGCGGCGCATCTGCGTCAGGATCCACATCGCCATGGAGTGCCAGGGGAAGGGATCGAAGCCGATGCGGTCGGGCACGCGCTGCACGCGGCCGAGGCCGTCGGCGAAGGTGCCGGTCAGGACCTGCTCCACCACCGTCTGCGGCTGGTTCAGGTAGTTCTGGCCGGAGATCGCGGCCGCGACCTCGCGCCGGTTCTGGGGCGCGTGGGAATGGGCGGTGGCCTCCACGATGGCGCGCAGCAGCGCGTGGAAGGTGTTCGGCGTCTCGGTCACCATGCTGCGCGGCACGGCGAAGGCGCAGCAGGGATGCCCGTCCCACAGCTCCTTGGTCAGGATGTGGATGAAGCCGACGCCGTCGAAGACGGCGCGCTGGTTGAAGGGATCGGGACCGAGGAAGCCGTCGATGTTGTCGGCGCGCAGATTGGCGACCATCTCGGGCGGCGGCACGGCGCGGATCTGGATGTCGCGGTCGGGATCGAGCCCGTGCTCGGCCACGTAGTGGCGCAGCAGGTAGTTGTGGATCGAGAAGTCGAAGGGGACGGCGAAGCGGAAGCCGCGCCAGTCGCGCGGGTTGCGGCGCTCGCGGTGCTTGTTCGCCAGCGTGATGGCCTGGCCGTTGACGTTCTCGATCGCGGCGACGGCGAAGGGGATGGGCTGCGCCACGCCGACGCCGAGCGACATGGCGAGCGGCATCGGGGCCAGCATGTGCGCGGCGTCGTATTCGCGCGCGATGGAGCGGTCGCGGATCACCGCCCAGCCGGCGGTGCGGATGACTTCGACGTTCAGGCCGTGGCGCCGGTAGAAGCCCATCGGGTCGGCCATGATGATCGGCGTCGCGCAGGTGATCGGGATGAAGCCGATCTTCAGGTCGCGCTTCTCGATCGCGCCGGCGGGCGCCTGGGCCAGCGCCTCGCGCGCCGCGCCGAGCGGGAAGAAGGCGTTGATGGCGGCGAAGAGCGTGCCGGCGCCGACCGCGCGCAGCATGCCGCGCCGCGTCGCGTCGTCGGGGTAGAGGGCGCGGAGCACCGCCTGCTCGGCGATCTCGCCATAGGCGCCGGTGCCGTCCTGCGCAGGGGCGTTCGGCAGGTCGTCGCAGGCGAAGCCCGCCTCATGCGTGCGGCCGCAGCCGCAGGCGAGCGAGGCGCTCTGGTCGAAGGGATTGGTGAAGCGGCGGGCCATGGCGACGGGTCCTCCGGACGGTTGCCCGGTGTGTGCCGGGTTCGCCGGGTGATCAGCAATCCATGTGCCGCACGCTTTTCGGGCAGATCAGGCAGAGGCCGGGGCGAATGCGCCCATTTCTCAAACGAACTGCATTGAATTGGGGCAGATGTCAGGTGACGGGGCTGCGGCCGCCATCCACGTTGATCGCCGTGCCGTTCACGTAGCCGCCCTGCTCGGAGCAGAGGAACACGGCGAGTGCGGCAAACTCCTCGGCCTTGCCGAGTCGGCCGAGCGGCACGCCCTTGGCGGCGTCGGCCTTCCATTCCTCCCAGGTCAGGCCGCGCGGGTCGGTGGCGTGGCGGCGCACCCATTGGTCGCTTTCGATGATGCCGACCATCAGGCCGTTCACGAGGATGCCGTGCGGCGCGCCCTCATGCGCGAGGACCTTGGTCAGCGCCATGCCGGCGGCGCGCGTCACGGCGGTGGGCGCGCCGCCGGGGCCGGGCGTCTTGGCCTGGGTCGAGAGCACGTTGATCACGCGCCCCCAGCGCCGCGCCTGCATGCCCGGCCAGAGGGCGCGGGTGAGGCGGATGGCGGCGAAGAGCTTGAGGTCGAGATCGGCCTGCCAGAGCGCGTCGTCCAATTCGAGGAAGGCGCCGCGCTGGCTGGTGCCGGCGTTGTTGACCAGGATGTCCACCTGGCCGAGGGCAGCCTGCGCTTCGGCCGCGGCGCGCGCACAGCCTTCCGCGGTCGAGACATCGGCGGGGATGGCGACGATGCGCGCGCCCTGGAAGCGCGCGGCGATCGCGTCGCGGGCGGCCTCGAGCTCGGCCGGGCGGCGGGCGACGATGGCGACGGAGGCGCCGGCCTCGACGAAGGCCTCCGCCATGGCGCGGCCGAGGCCCTTGGAGCCGCCGGTGATCAGCGCGGCGCGGCCGTCGAGGCGGATCTGCATGGGGATGTTCCGTTGCGGGTGGAGGTGCAGGCTAGCGCGGTTGCCCGGCCAAGTCGCAGGGTGGCGCCGGCCCCCACCCGCCCTCGCTGCGCGAGGGCACCCTCCCCCGCAAGCGGGAGAGGGAAAGAGGCGCGCCGCGGCGGAGAACACGCTCCGACCTGCGAGGATGCGGCCGCACGGAGGCCGCCGCGCCG
>NZ_JAKJIB010000252.1 GCF_021864505.1 Falsiroseomonas oryziterrae | reverse complement strand
CAGCGCTGCGGTAGGCAGCGGCGGCCGCGGCCGCGATGCCGTCGGTGGCCATGCTGGGCCCGGCTTCAGCGCAGCGCTTCGATGGCGCGCGTGAGCATGGCGCGCGTCGTCTCCAGCACGGCGAGGTTTGCGCTGTAGCTGCGCTGCGCCTCGCGCATGTCCATCACCTCGACGAAGCCGTCGACGTTCGGCGTCTTCACGTAGCCGTCCGCATCCGCGGCCGGGTGGCCCGGCTCGTAGCGGCGCGGGAAATCGCCCCCCGCGGTGCCGACGCGCGAGACACTCACCGTTTCCACGCCCATCGCGCGGTCGAGCTGGTTCGAGAAGGTCACGGTCCGCCTCCGATAGGGGTCGGCGCCTGGCGCCTCGCCCGTGCTGTCCCTGTTGGCCAGGTTCTCCGCCACCACGCGGAGCCGCGTGGATTGCGCCGCCATGCCCGCGACCGAGATGCGCAGCGCCCGCTCGAGGTCCATCGCCCCCCGTCCCTCCGCTACCGGCCGAGTGCCATGCGGAACATGCCGGCGAAGCTGCGGTGCACGGCCATGGCGAGTTGATGCGCCGTATCGGTTTCCGCGATGCGGACCGCTTCGCGATCGAGCGACACGGCGTTGCCGTCCGGCGCGACATCGCCGGCCTGCCGGTCCGGGCGTGCCTGCGGGATCGCCTGGCTGCCGGATCCATGGCCTGGCTGCGTCCGCGCCAGCACCAGCCGCATCTGCCCGGCCAGTTCGCGGCCGAAGGGCGTCAGGTCGCGCGGGCGGAAGCCGGGCGTGTCGGCATTCGCGACGTTCTGCGCCAGCACCGCCTGCCGCCGGTCGAGCCAGCCGAGGCGACGCTCCGCCAGCGTCAGCGGATCGTGTCGCTGCGCCGCCTGTGCGGCCCGTGTCGGGGCGGCCCCCGCGCCGAATCCGTGCATCGCGTCCATGCGACGCACCCTGCCCTGCAACAGATGAACAAATCCTGAGTGCCGGGATCCCGAACAACGCGCCGCGTCCTTCAGCGCGCGTTTACCGTCGCGGACCTAGAGCGGCATCCATGCAGAGCATGGTCCAGCACAGCGCGGCGGTCCGCGCGGCCATCGAATCGCTCGGCGGCACCATCGCCGTCGCCGCGGCCCTCGTGGATGGCGGGCGGCGCATCGACCTCGCGGGACTCGAGCGCGACTGCGCCGTGCTCTGCGCCGCGGTGATGACGCTCGACATGCCCGAAGCACGGCGGCTGCGCCCGGCGCTCGAGGACCTGCTGTTCCGCGTGAACGGCCTTGCCGCACGGCTCGACCCGCCGGACTGACCCCCTCCTCATCCGCGCGTCCCAGGACGGAGACCGCATGCCAGACATCGGCTGGACCGCCACGACGGGGGCGCTCGCCCTCATCGCCGTGCTCGGCGGACTCGTGCTCACGCTTCGGGGCGTGCGGGCGGCAGGCTTGGCGCAGACACCGGGACGGCGCCTCGTCGTGGTGGAGGCCGTCGCGCTCGACACGCGCCGCCGCGTCGTGCTGCTCCGGTGCGACGGGCGCGGCTTGCTGCTGCTGACCGGCGGGGCGCAGGACCTCGTGCTGGGCTGGCTTCCGCATGAGCGCACGATGGACCCGCCGGCATGATCCGCTCCGCCTTCCTCGCCCTCGTCCTCGCGCCGGGCGCAGCGGCGGCGCAGAGCGTCAGCCTGGATCTCGGCGCCGGCGGCGCGGGCGCGACGGCGCGGCTCGTTCAGCTGACCGCGGCGATCGGACTGCTCTCGCTGGCGCCGGCGCTGCTCGTCATGGTCACCGCCTTCGCCCGTATCGTCATCGTGCTGTCGTTGCTGCGCACCGCGATCGGCGCGCCGTCCATTCCGCCGAATTCGGTGCTGATCGCGCTCGCGCTCTTTCTCACCCTCTTCGTCATGGAGCCTACGCTGCAGGCGAGCTGGGAAGCCGGGCTGATGCCGATGTCGGAGGGCCGCATCGGCGAGGCGGAGGGGCTGGCCGCCGCCGCGGAGCCGTTCCGGCGCTTCATGGCGGCGCAGGTGCGCGATGCCGATCTCGCGCTGTTCCTGGACCTGGCGCGGCTGCCGCCGGCCACGGCGGAGGATGCGCCATGGCGCGCGCTGATGCCCGCCTTCCTGGTCGGCGAGCTGCGCCGCGCCTTCGAGATCGGCGTGCTGATCTTCCTCCCTTTCCTGGTCATCGACCTCGTCGCGGCGAGCGTGCTGATGTCGCTCGGCATGATGATGCTGCCGCCGACCATCGTGGCGCTGCCCTTCAAGCTGGCCTTCTTCGTGACCGTGGATGGCTGGCGGCTGGTGGCCGGCAGCCTCGTGCAGGGCTTTGCGCTATAAGCCTGCCGTCCCGTCCCGGAGGCTCCGCATGATCTTCACCACCACCAACGGCATCGAGGGCCGCGAGGTCGAGCGCTACATCGGCATCGTCTTCGGCGACGCCGTCGTGGGTGTGAACGTGTTCAAGGATCTGCTCACCGGCCTGCGCGACATCGTCGGCGGGCGATCCGGCACCTATGAGCGCGAACTCGGCGCGGCCCGGGATACCGCCCTGACCAACCTCACCGCCCGGGCCCATGCGCTCGGCGCAGATGCCGTGCTCGGCATCGACTTCGACTACGAGGTCCTCGGCTCCAGAAACGGCATGCTGATGGTCAGCGCTTCCGGCACGGCGGTGCTGCTGAAGCCCCCGAGCGGCGCAGGCGTTGGCACAGGCGGCGCTGGAGGTGGCGCCTCGGGCCCCTGGAGCCGCCAGGGCGGTTGATTTCCTCGTTGCGCCAGCGCGCACCTCCTCCGTAACGTCCGGGCGGAGGTCCGATGCGGCGTGTCGTCCTGTTGCTGCTCTGCCTGCTGGCCTGGGACCGCGCCGCCGCGCAGGGCACGTCGCGCGAGGCCGAACTCGCGGCCAAGATCGGCCTCACCTGCTTCCCGGCGGGGCCGGACGGGCGCGTCGCCACGACAGGGGGGGAGGTCCGCGCGGCGATCGTCGCCCATGTCCAGCGCGCCGCGCCGGCCGCCCGGCTCGAGGGCGTCCGGCAGGTCGCCACTGCCGTCACCACCATCGCCCTGACCATCCGGCCACCCGACCTGCCCGCCGAGGATCCCTGGCGCGCACGCTGGCCGGAGACATATTTCGCCGCCGTCCTCGTGCCGGCCGGGGAGGGCGTCGGCGCGGCCGGTCTGCGGCTCGCCAGCGTCCGCCCGCCGGCGCCGGAGCGCGACCGCACCGGGCTGCAGATCGAGTTCGACCAGAACGCCGGCTGGCTGCCCTCGCGCTGGGACGTCCTCGTCTTCGCCTGCCACGGGCAGGAGATCCGCGCCTTCGGCGAACACCGCGTCTATCTCTCGAGCCTGCGGCTTTCCGCGGCGGCGGGGCTGGCCTCCGTGGCGGGGCTGTACCTGGTGCTGGCGCTCGCCTCGGCGCATGTCCAGGCGCGGCAGTTCGCCCATGCGCGGGAGGTGGCGCGGCGGGACGGCGCCGACCTCTCGCGGCTCGCCTTCGCGCTGCGGCCGACGGTGATCATGCAGGACGCCTTCGGGCATTGCAGCCTGTCGCGCTTCCAGGTGCTGCTCTTCACGCTCGTGCTCACCGGCGTCTACGCCTACGTCATGGTGCGGACCGGCGAGTTGCCGGATCTCTCGCCTACGGTGCTGATGCTGCTCGGCATCACGCTCGCCGGCGCCACGCTGGCGCGCGCCGCGGACGGGCCGGTCGTGGACACGCCGAACCGGCTCTGGCTGCTCGGGACCGGGGTGATCGACCCGACGCCGCGGCTGCCGCGATGGCGCGACCTGCTGGCCGGTGACGGAGAGATCGACGTGACGCGGGTGCAGGCGGTGGTCTTCAGCCTGTTCGCGGCGGTCGCGCTGGTGGTGAACGGCACCGCCAACCTCGAGCAGTTCGAGATTCCCGACCAGATCGTGCAACTGATGGGAATCAGCCAGGCCGTCTACGTCGCCGGCAAGGCCTTGCCGCGCGAGGCGGCGACGCGGCTGAACGCGGAGATCCGCGCGTTGCGCGAGGCGGAGAACGCCGCGCTGGCCGCGCCCGGCGACCCGGCGGCGCAGCGCGCGTTCGAGACGGCGCGCAACGCCGCCGGATCGGTGCTGTTCGACGTCTTCGGCGAACGCTTCGACGACGGCACACTGCGCGGCCTGACGCCGGGCCTGCGGCGCGAGCCGCCGCCGGCGGCGCAGCTGGGTTAGGCGGCGAGGCTTCGCGCCGCCCTGGCCCGCTCAGTCGTGGCCGCGCGGCAGGTGCCGGGCGATGTAGGGCGGCAGGTGGAAGGCCGCGGCGTGGATCTCGGGCGTCCAGTAGCCGGTGGTGTCCAGCACGCCCGCGACCTCGGCGCGGCGGCGGATCTCCTCGACGCCGACATGGCGAAGCGCCGCATCCTTGGCCGCCCAGCCGAGGGTCATGTAGCCGCCGACATAGGTCGGCACCGCGGCGACATAGGCCCAAACATCGGGGAAGGACTTCGCGCGGCGCAGCGATGTCTCGCGCAGTTCCTCCGCCTGCATGGCGGGCACGCCGCACTGGTTCACGATCAGCCCGCGGTCGGACAGGAGGCGCGCGGAATTGGCGTAGAACTCGTCGGTGAACAGCACCTCGCCCACGCCGATCGGGTCGGTGCTGTCCACGATGACGGCGTCGAAGCTGCCGGCCGGTGCCTGGCGGACATAGTCGATGCCGTCGCCGACGATTACCTCGGCCCGCGGGTCGGTCCAGGCGTCGCCCGCGATGGCGGGCATGAACTCCTTGGCGAGGCGGATCACCTCGCCGTCGATCTCGACCATCACCGCCTTCTCGACCGTGCGGTGCTGCAGCACGCGCTTCAGCACGCCGCCGTCGCCGGCGCCGATGATCAGGACGCGCTTCGCCTCGCCATGCGCCAGCAGCGGCACATGGGTGATCATCTCCTGGTAGACGAACTCGTCCATCTCGGTGATCTGCACCACGCCGTCGAGCAGCATGACGCGGCCATGCGTGTGGCTTTCGAACACCATGATGTCCTGGAAGTCGGACTTCACCCGCGCGAGCTCGCGCTTCACCAGGAATCGCTGGCCCCATTCGGCGTAGAGCGTCTCGTTCACCCAGGAATCGGTGGCCATCGCAATCGTCCCGTCGCAGGCGTGCCGTCGCACGCAAAAAAGGGCCGGACCCTTCGGCCCGGCCCTCTACACCCTTTCGCCGTCCGGCGTCAGCCGATCAGGCCGCGCTTGTGCTCGGCAAGCTGCACGCGCTCCGGCTGGAAGCCGCGCTTGATCGCCGGAATCGCCTTGGCCGGGTCGCATTCGCCGCACATGAAGATGTCGATCGCGGCGTAGTCGCGCTCGGGCCAGGTGTGGATGGAGATGTGGCTCTCCGCCAGCACCAGCACGCCCGACACCCCGCCATTGGGCGAGAAGTGGTGGAAGTGCCCGTGCAGGATGGTCGCACCCGCGGCCAGCGCACCCTCGCGCAGCGTGGCATCGATGTGGTCCGGGTCGTCGAGCCGCGACGCGCCCCACAGGTCCACGATCAGGTGCACGCCGGCGAAGCGCAGGCCGCCGCGGTTGATGAAGTAGTCCCGCTCAACCTCGGGGTTGTCGGTCCGGGCGTCGCTCGGCAGATCCGAGACCATCCCCGGATGGACGAGAGCTTCCATGGCGGGCTCCTCCAGCCAGCAGATGACCTTGGTGGCCGCGGCGCGCGGCACCTCGTGGGGTCAACGGCCGGCGCATATGGGGCAAGGGGGTCGGGGGCGCAAGCGAATTCGGACCCCCCAGGCCGAAAAAAACGCGGGTGCCCCCCGCGGGCCACGCGGAGCTTCACCGGCCGCCCCCGGGGGCTGGCCGGAGAGTTACCTTGCCTCCCCCGGGCTTGCCCGCAACCTGTCCAGCCGCGCGGGAAGCGCCCGGGCGAGTTCGAGCTCGGCCCTTGCGCGTGGCAGATCGCCCACGCCGCCGACCGGGCCCGCGGTGAGCAGCGCGAAGGTGTCCTCGAGGGCGCCACCCGACATGCGCGCGGCGTGCGCGGTGCGCAGCGCCTCAAGTGCCGCCGAATCGCCGGACAGGGCGAGAAGCGCCGCGGTGCGGGCGACGAGCTGCCGCTCATCATCGCCCAGCGGCTGCGGGGCGGGCGGCAGCGCCACGGCCAGATGCGCCTGCAGCGTCGCCGCCGCGCCCGACCAGTCCTGCCGCGCGGCGAGGAACTCGGCGAGTTCCGGCGCGCCCTCGGGGCCCGCACTCCGATACGCGCGAACCGCCTCCTCGACCGCGCCGAGCCGGGCGAGCGCCCGCGCCTCGGCCACGG
>NZ_JAKJIB010000251.1 GCF_021864505.1 Falsiroseomonas oryziterrae | reverse complement strand
GCCGCCGCAAGCCGGCCGGCGGCCCGCCCGGCTACCGCCACGCGGGCGCCCATGCGACCGAGTCCCCAACCAACATGGAGGATCGTCGCATGATCGCCCGCCGCGCGCTGCTCGCCGCATCGGCCGCCACCCTCGCCGCGCCCGCCCTGGCCCAGGGCGCGCCCTGGCCCAACCGGCCGGTCCGCGTCATCGTGCCCTGGCCGCCCGGCGGCTCCACCGACGTGCTCTGCCGCCTGCTCTGCGAGCAGATGCAGGCCCGCCTCGGCCAGCCCTTCACCATCGAGAACCGCCCGGGCGCGGGCGGCAACATCGGTGCCGACGCGCTCGCGAAGAGCGCGCCCGACGGCTACACCATGGCGCCGCTGACGCTCGGCGCCTGGCACATCAACCAGTTCCTCTACACGCGCCTGCCCTACGACCCGCAGCGCGACTTCCAGCCGATCTCCATGCACTGGGAGCTGCCGAACGTCGTCGTCGTCTCGGCGCAGCACAACCCGGCGAACACCCTGCAGGAGTTCATCGCCTGGGCGCGCGCGCAGCGGAACGGGGCGTCCTTCGGCTCGCCGGGCGTGGGCACGACGGCGCACCTGACCGGCTCGCTCTTCACCAGCCGGCTCAGCATCGACGGCACCCATGTGCCCTTCCGCGGCGCGGCGCAGATCATCCCGGCGATGCTCGCCGGCGACCTCAATTTCGCGATCGATAACCTGGCCAGCTACATCCCCGTCATCCAGGAAGGCCGGATGAAGGCCTTCGCCGTGACGAGCGCGGAGCGCTGGCCGACGCTGCCCAACATCCCGACCATGGCCGAGGCCGGGGTGCCGGACATGGTGGTGACGTCCTGGTGCGCCATGGCCTTCCCCGCCGGCGTCCCCGCCCCGATCGTCGAGCGCGCCGCCACGACGATCCGCGAGATCAAGCAGGACGCTGCCTTCGCCGAGCGCTTCCTGCGCGCCGGCGCGCGCCCGGTCTGGAGCACGCCCGCGCAGGTGACGGAGCGCGTGAACCGGGAGCGGCCGATGTGGCAGGAAGTGGTTCGCGTCTCCGGCGCGAGGCTCGACTAGCAGCAGACGGCCGCGCGGGAGGGCATCGCCCTCCCGCGCCAGCGCTTCGCTATTCCTCCACCGCCTTGCGGTCCGCCTCGCGGTCGTGACGCGAGCGGTTGTCGCGGTAGCCGCGGCTGTTGCCGCTCGGCGTATCGCCGTCGGTCGCGTGCGATTTCGAGCTGCGCAGCGGATCGACCGCGCTGTGCTTCTCGTCGCGCTCGCCACCACCGCCCGAGATCTTGCTGACGCGGGGATTGGTGCTGGTGGCGCCCGGCGGATGCGCCGGCGGCGGCTCCGGCATCGGCTTCGAGGCGTCCTCGTGGCTCGCCCCGGGCCCGCCCCAGCGCTTCGTGTTGGGGTGCTTCTCCGGCATCTCAGCGGTCCTGCTGGTAGCCCTGGTGGTGCGTGTTCTGCCAGGTGTTGCCCTGGCGTTCCTGCTGCTCGAGCTTCCGCTTCTTCGACTCGATGTTCTGCTCCGCCTCGTTGGCGGGCAGCGACCCCTCGCCCGGCGTGGCGCTGCCGGTCCCGGCGGGGCTGACGCCGGCGGGCGGCACGGGCGGCATCTTGGCCTTGTTCGACATGGGCTTGTCCCTGGCTGGTTGAGACGAGCCAACGCGACGCAGGGTCGGTCCGTTCGTTCCGCCGCCTCTCTGGCCTTCCGCCGCGGCCCCGGCCATATCCGCCGGCGTGCCCGACCTCTCCACCCTTTCAGGCCGCCGCGGCGCCTGGCTGAACAGCCTGCTCGTGGACCACGCCATCCTGCGCCTCGGCTGGCGCAACTGGGGCGTGGTGGAGCCGGGCCGGCTCTACCGCTCGAACCACCCGCTGCCCTGGCAGCTCGAACAGGCGAAGCGGCGGCACGGGCTGCGCAGCGTCATCAACCTGCGCGGACACCGGCAGGACTGCGGGTCGGACGCGCTCGGCCGCGCGCGCGCCGGCGAGCTCGGCCTGATCCATGCCGATGCGCCGTTCGAGAGCCGCGGCGCGCCGCACAAGGACCGCATCCTGCGCCTCGCCGGCCTGTTCGCCGAACTGCCGGAGCCGGTGCTGATCCACTGCAAGTCGGGCGCCGACCGCACGGGCCTCGTCGCCGGCATCTGGCTGCTGCTGCAGGGCAAGCCCGTCTCGGCCGCGCTCGACCAGTTGCATTGGCGCTTCGGCCATGTGGCGGCGAGCCGCACCGGCATCCTCGACGCCTTCTTCCAGGACTACGCGTCGTATCAGGCGGCGCACGGGCCGAAACCCTTCCTCGACTGGCTGCGTCAGGACTACGACGAGGGCGACCTGCGCGCCCGCTTCCGCAGCAAGCCCTGGGCGGACCGGCTGGTGGACGGGGTGCTCAGGCGGGAGTGAGCCCCTCGTCGCGGGCGAATTGCTCAAGCTCCGCCACGCTTCCCTTCACCAGTGCCGGCACCGCGCGCGCGATGCGCTCGACCGGCCAGTCCCACCAGCCGAGCGCCACCAGCCGCGCCGCCTCCGCCTCCGGATACCGCCGCCGCACCACCCGCGCCGGGTTGCCGGCGACCACCGCGTAGTCCGGCACGTCGCGCGTCACCACCGACCGCGCGCCGACCACGGCGCCATGGCCGATGCGCACGCCCGGCATGACCAGCGCCTCCATCCCGATCCACACATCGTGCCCGACCACCGTGTCGGCGCCCGGCTTCCACAGGTAGTCGGACAGCGGCAGCAGCTCGGCGAAGGCGCCGCCCAGTATGCCGAAGGGATAGGTGGAAGGCCCCGCCAGCGCGTGGTTCGCGTCGGGGAACATGAAGCTCGCGCCGGTCGCGAAGGCGCAGAACTTCCCGATGCGAAGCCGCGTCTCGCCCGAGATGTTGTAGAGCAGGTTGCGCCCGAAGAAATCGCGGCCGTGCACGGGATCGTCGTAGTAGCTGAAGGCGCCGACCTCGACATTCGCCGGCGCCGCCTCGCCCAGCGACGCCAGCAGCGGCTGCAGGAACACCACCCGCGGCAGCTCGGGCAGCGGGTGGATGGCATCGGGATCGGGCAAGGGTTCCCGCAGCATCGTCACGCCACGAAGGCCTGCGTCTTCACCAGCCGCGCATAAAGCCCTTCGCGCGCCATCAGCTCGGCATGCGTGCCCTGCTCCACCGCGCGGCCGGCCTCCATCGCGACGATCAGGTCGGCATCACGCACCGTGGACAGCCGATGCGCGATCACCAGCGTGGTGCGCCCCGCGCGCAGCCGCGCGATCGCCTCCTGCACCAGCGCCTCGTTCTCCGCATCCAAGGCGCTCGTCGCCTCGTCCAGCAGCAGCACGCGCGGGTTGCGCAGCAGCGCACGCGCCAGCGCCACGCGCTGCCGCTGCCCGCCCGACAGCCGCGAGCCGCCGGGGCCGAGCACCGTGGCGTAGCGGTCCGGCAAGGCGTCGATGAAGTCATGCGCGGCGGCGGCGCGGGCGGCCGCCTCCACCTCCTCATGCGTAGCCCCCGGCCGGCCGCAGGCGATGTTCGCCAGCACCGTGTCGTCGAAGATCACCGCATCCTGCCCGACATAGGCGATGGCGTCGCGCAGCGAGGCGAGCGTCACGCTCCGCAACTCGGCGCCGTCCAGCGTGATGCGGCCCGCCGTCGCGTCGTAGAGCCGCGGCACCAGCGCGAGCGCGGTGGATTTTCCCGCGCCCGAAGGCCCGACGAGCGCCACCGTCCGCCCGGGCTCCGCGACGAAGGACAGGTCGCGCAGCGCCGCATCGGGCACACCGTCATAGGTGAAGCCGACGGCGTCGAAGACCACGCGACCATGCCCCGCCGGCAGCGTCTGCGCGCCTGGCGCATCGGCGATGCGCGGCGCCTCGTCCACCGTTGCAAAGGTTCGCGACAGCCCCGCCAGCCCTTCCTGCAGCGCCGCGTTCAGCGAACCCAGCGCGCGCACCGGCCGTGCCGCGATCAGCAGCGCGGCGACGAAGCCGGTGAAGTCGCCGATCGTCCCGAGCCCCTCCGACACGCGCCAGCCGACGAAGCCGAGCACCGCCGCCACCGCGACGCCGCCAAGCACCTCCAGCACGGGATCTAGCCGCGCGCGCCGCTGCTGGATGGCGAAGGTGCTCTCGCGCAGGCGGGCGAAGGCGGTCTCCGCCCGCGCCTGTTCTGCCGCTTCCAGGCGATAGGTCCGGACGACCCGCGCCGCGCCGAGGCTCTCGGTCAGCAGCGCCGCCGTCTCGCCCACCCGGTCCTGCATCCCGGCCGAGGCGCGGCGGATGCGCTTGCCGATCGCCACGATCGGCCAGGCCGCGATCGGGTAGAGCAGCGCCGCCAGCAGCGCCATCTTCCAGTCCATCCAGAGCATCGAGCCGACGAGGCCGATGATGGTGAAGACATCGGCGAAGCCGCTCAGCGCCTTCGACAGCGCCTCCCGGATCAGCGCCGCGTCGGTGGTGAAGCGCGCGGCGTGGCGCGCCGGCGCCTCGCGCGCCACCTGCGCGAGGTCGGCCCGCGTCAGCGCGGCGAACAGCCGCTTCTGCAGCCCCTCGATCACCCGCAGCACGATGGACTGGGTCGAGATCGCCTGGCCGTACATGGCCAGCGCGCGCGCCGCGGTGACGGCGATGATCACGGGCGGCAGCAGCCAGACGACCTGCGCGTCGCCGGCGGCGAAGCGGTTGAAGGCCTCCTGGATGATGATGGGATAGAGCGCGGTGGTGGCCGCCAGCGCCAGGGTGCAGACGATCGCCAGCGCCAGCAGCCTCGGATGCTGCCGCACATGCTCGCGCCAGAGCCGCAGCACGAGCGGTACGGATGCGGCGTCGAAGGCGGGACGTGCCATGCTCTCTCGCGCTCCCCGGCTGGGGAGGGTCATCCCTGTCTCCCTACCCCGCTTGCGGGGGAGGGTCAGGGTGGGGGTTCGTGATTCGGCGCGGCAGCGCCGACCGGGCCCCCTCTACCCCGCCCCCCGACTCTCTGCGAGGGTCGCGCAGCCGCCGAATCCGCTTGCCACCCGGCCAGGGATGCGCTAGTTCTCTATTTGTTCCTGTCTCGCCGCGCGACCCGTCAGGTCCCGCGCGGTGGGTCCTTGGCGGGGTGCTGCCCTGGGGGATCGGTCGGGGCGGCGGGCCCGTACGCCGCCCCGTCCACGATCCGGGCCTGTGCCTCGCGCAGGCAGGCGTCGCGATCCGCCCCGGCGCCGCCGGCGATCCACCAGCCGCGCAATTCCGACAGCAGCCGCCCCATCGCCGGACCCGGCGCCACGCCGAGTTCCAGCAGGTCGCGGCCGAGCAGGGGGAAGACGGGGCGCTCCATCGCCCCTACCGCGTCGCGCAGCGCGGCGCGGTCCTGCCCGTCGCGTGCCTCGGCCAGCCAGAGTTCGCCTGCCGCCTGCTCCTTCGGTCGTTCGGCCAGCCAGGCGCGGAGAGCCGATTTGTCCGAAACCGACAGCGCCGCCGGCACGGATAAAGCCGCAAAGTGCCAAAGCGCCTCGCGCTCCTCGTTGGAGAGGCGCAACCTCCGCGCCAGCGCCGGCACCGGATCGGCCGAGGGCAGCAGCGCCGCCAGCCGCAGCAGGGGCTCCGCCGGCGCGCCGCGCGCCACCAGCCGGCCGAGCGGGACGAAGCCCCCCGCCTCCGGCAACACCGCGGCCAGCAGCCCGCACTCGCGCATCAGGGCGAGCGCCTCCACCGGGTCGGGTGCCGCGAGCAGGCGCTTGAGCTCCATCCAGATCCGCTCGGGCGCGATGCGCGCGGCGAGCCCCGGCACCGCGGCGCGGATCGCCGCCAGCGCGGCCGCGTCCGCCGCGCCACGGCCGTAGCGGGCCCAGAAGCGGAAGAAGCGCAGCGCGCGCAGGTAGTCCTCGCGCAATCGCGTCGCCGGATCCCCGACGAAGCGGACCCGCCCGGCCTCGAGATCCTCTCGCCCGCCGAAATAATCCCAGAGCTGGCCGCCGGCATCGAGCGACATGGCGTTGATGGTGAAGTCGCGCCGGGCCGCGTCCTCGCGCCAATCCGTGGTCCAGGCGACCTCGGCGTGGCGGCCATCGGTCGCGACGTCGCGCCGCAGTGCGGTCACCTCCACCGGCACGCCGCCGAGCACGGCGGTCAGCGTGCCATGCGCCAGGCCCGTCTCGAACACCTTGAGACCCGCCGCCGACAGGCGCCGCGCGATCTCCTCGGGCGGCATCGGCGCGGCGACGTCCACGTCATGCACGGCGACGCCGGCGAGCGCGTCGCGCACCGGCCCGCCGACGACGCGCGATCCCGGAAGCGCGGCGAGCACCGCCGCCGGCGCAGGCTCCGACAGGAAGGCG
>NZ_JAKJIB010000250.1 GCF_021864505.1 Falsiroseomonas oryziterrae | reverse complement strand
GCCGGCCTGCGGCTGGGCGGCGGGCAGTTCCGGCACGGCATCGGCCGCGGGGGCGGTGCGCGCCGCCGGGTCGTAGGCGCCGGGGCCCTCGCGGCGGGGCCGTTCGAAGCCGGTGCGGCGACCCAGCACGCTGCGCAGGCGCAGCACCAGGAAGGCCGCGACCATCGCGAACAGGATCAGGTCGACCGGGAAACCGCCGGACATGGAGGACTCCTTGCTCGGGCAACACTTAGGGCTGGCAGGGGGTCGGCGCAACGGCAAGGCAGGTTGCGGGGCGTAACGGGCGCCCCTAATACCGGCGAGCCTTCTCGTTGACACGAGAAGGCACCTCAGACGCCGGCGCTCCTCCGGGGCTTGGCTTCGCGGCACTGGCCGCGGGCTGCATTCGCGGCCTCGGCCGCCTCGGGCGGCCGCTGGTCGGCGAACGCGATCGGCATCCGAGCCGCCTGCGCATCCGGAGGTCCCCCACGCGATGATCCTGCTTCGCCACGGCCAGAGCGAGTTCAACCTGCTGTTCACGCAGACGCGGAAGGATCCGGGCATCAAGGATCCGAAGCTGACGCCGCTGGGCCACAGCCAGGCCGAGGCGGCGGCGGAGGCGCTGGCGGCGGCGCACGAGATCCGGCGCATCATCGCCTCGCCCTACACGCGCGCGCTGCAGACCGCGGCGCCGCTGGCGCGGCGGCTGGGGCTGCCGGTGACGGTGAACCCCGTGGTGCGGGAGCGCTACGCCTTCGCCTGCGACATCGGCAGCCCGGTGACGCATCTGCGCGCGGAATTCCCCGAGGTGGCGCTGGATCACATCGAGGAGGTGTGGTGGCCGGAGGTGGAGGAGCCGGCCGAGCAGGTGATCGCACGTGCGGCGCGGTTCCGGGGCGAGATGGCCGCGCTGGACGACTGGGCGCATACGGTGGTGGTCAGCCACTGGGGCTTCATCCTGTCGATGACGGGCAAGAGCGTCGCGAACGGGCAGTGGCTGCCCTGCGACCCGACGGGACCGGCGCCGGACGAGGTCATCTGGAAGCATCACTAGTGTCCTGATGCTGGCCGCCTTCGGCCGTCGCGCCCGGGCCACGCCCTGCGGCGCTGACGGTCAGGTGCCGTCGGCCGCGACAGGGCAGCCGAGCCAGACGGGATCCAGCTCCGCTGCGAGCGCTGTCTGCGCGGAGAGCGGCACCTGGCCGAAGGCGGCCGAGCCGGGCTCGGTCAGCAGCCGTTCCGTGATCGCACCTGCTGCGCGCGCGGATGCCGGCGGCAGGCCGAGGGCGACGAGGTCGTCGGCGATGCTCTCCCCTGCCGCGAGATAGCGGTCGCTCCGCGCGAGGGCGGCCTTGTCCGGGACCCGCAGCGCGATCAGGCGCCCTGCCGATGGGCGGCATTCCGGCCCCACCATGGTCGTGCCTGCGATGATGCCGGCGAGCACGCTGGCCGGTGGCGGGGGCAGGTAGAGCGCCAGGTAGACGGGCAGGCCCGATCCTTCCTCCGTCAGGGGCAGGTGGATGGAGCCGCCGATCGTCGGCGCGCCGGTGAAGCTCACGCGGCGCCCGAGCAATGTCTCCGAATACGCAGCCATGATCGTCCGGCGCCGACCCGGCGTCAGGCTGAGCGAGCCGCGGATGACGCGGCCGGCGAAATACGGCGACCAGGCCGGCGAGTAGCAGGCATAGGCTCCGACGAGATGCGCGCCCGGGCCACCGAGGCCGGGCTCCGCGAGCGGCAGGGCAGAGGCTTCGAGGTTCAGCGTGCGGGCGAGCTCGGCGCGCAGCTCCTCCGGCGAGCAGCTTCGCATCCAGGCGGCGGAGCGCGCCGTGCCGATCAGGCGCGCCCAGTCGGCATAGACGCTGCTGTCCCGTGGTGCGGCGCGGCCCTGCATCCACTTGCCGAGCCGGTCGGGGTCCACCTGGCTGGCCGGGTTCGCGCGACGGAACTGCGCACAGAGATCCTTGCGGGTGGCGCAGCCCAGCGCAGCGGCGGTGAGGCGCAGCTTCTCGGCGAGGTCTCTGTGCATGCGAAGACGTTCCGGCGCCGCACAAGATAGCGGGCACCCAGGATCCGGGAAAGCGCGAGAAGTTCCGGGAAATTCCCCGGGCTTCCCGCAACGACGCCACGCTCCGCGCTAATCCTGCGCCCACCGCCGCGGGGCTGGGGGGGATCCCCTGCGGGGGCGACCGGGGGAATCGACGTGTATCATCTGAACGGCACTGGCGCGCTGGATGCGATGACGAACTCCATGCTCATCAAGGACGTGATGGAGCACATGGGCGCCAACATGGGGGGCTTCCGGCTGAGGAAGGCCGACAGGCGCTCCGCCGTGAACCAGCTGGTCTACAATGTGGCGAAGACCTTCGGCCATCGCAGCAGCTACCACGACCTCTACCTTCACCATGCGAGCATGCAGCCGGTGGTGGGCGAGGATCTGATGATCCCCATCCCGGAGATCAGGCGGCCGACGGTGCATTACCGGCTGTTGCTGCTCGGCCGGGCCACGAAGCGCGCGCTGAAGGCGGGCGACATGCTCAACACCATCTCCACCCCGAACGAGGTCTACCTGGATTTCAGGGCCGGCGGCCTCGAGCTGCGGGTGGTGATGGAGCTGACGGTCAGCGCCTTCATCAATCTCTGCGGCGACAACGGAAAAGGCCGCTCCGTCGCGAAGCCGATCGCCGACATGGTGCGCGAGAAGTGGGGAAGCCTTGGCGAGGCCTTTGGCGTCTACGAGCCCTGGGGCAGCAGGACCGACGACGAGGGCTACCGCCTCGTGCGCAGGATGGATGGCAGGCCGGTCGTGGAGACGATCGGTGCGAGCTGGATCAGCGGCTACGACAACCTCAAGGCCAAGGGCTGGTAGGCGACGGCCCCGGCCGGCCGCCGGACGAGGTGATCTGGAAGCATCATTGAGCGGCCGGAACGGGAGGAGGCGCGACGACGGTGTCCGGGCGGAGAGGCCGTCCACGGACCTGGGGCACGTGGTGCGGACCGCCGTGGTCAGCGACCCTGGGTGGCGAAGACCGGCCCGACCAGGAGCCAGACGAGGCCGACGATCGCCGCGATCGCGGCGAGGTTCAGCAGGAAGCCGGCGCGCGCCATCTGCGCCACGGTCAGGTGTCCACTGCCGAACACGATGGCATTGGGCGGCGTCGCCACCGGCAGCATGAAGGCGCAGGAGGCCGCCAGCGCCACCGGGATCGTCAGCAGGAAGGGATCGATGGCCAGCGCCGGCGCCACCGAGGCCATCAGCGGCAGGAAGGCCGCGGCCGTCGCCGTGTTGCTGGTCAGCTCGGTCAGGAAGATGATCCCCGCGGTCACCAGCAGCACGACCAGGATCACGGGCCAGGCGCCGAGACCCGCGAAACCCGCGCCGATCCAGGCGGCGAGCCCGCTCTTGCTGATCACGGCGGCGAGCGACAGCCCGCCGCCGAACAGCAGCAGCACGCCCCAGGGCAGGCGCTTCGCCGCGGTCCAGTCGAGCAGGGCGGTGCCGGCCGGCGTGCCGGCTCCGGCCGGGACGATGAACAGCAGCACGCCGGCGGCGATGGCGATCACCGTGTCGTTGACGCCGGCCGGCAGCACGCCGGCCAGGGCGGGCCGCGCCACCCACAGCGTCGCCGCGGCCAGGAAGACGAGCCCGACGCGGATCTCCGGCCCGGTCAGGCGGCCGAGCGCGGCGAGTTCGCCGCGGATGAGCTTCGTCGAGCCGGCCACGGCGGCGCGCGGCAGCGCGAAGGCGATGCGCGTCAGGATCAGCCAGGCGCAGAGCAGCAGCGCGGCGGTCAGCGGCAGGCCGATCGCCATCCATTGCGCGAAGCCGATCTCGACCCCGTAGGTCCGGCCCATGAAGGCGGCGAGCAGCGCGTTCGGCGGGGTGCCGATCAGCGTCGCGAGGCCGCCGATGCTCGCGGCATAGGCGATGCCGAGCAGCAGCGCGGTGGCGAAGCCGCCCGCGCCCGTGCCGTCGCGGTCGAGCAGCGCGATCACGGACAGGCCGATCGGCAGCATCATCACTGCGGTCGCGGTGTTGCTCACCCACATGCTGAGGAAGGCCGTCGCGAGCATGAAGCCGCCGACGAGCGCCGCCGGGCGCGTCCCGACGACGGAGACGACGCGGAGGGCGATGCGCCGGTGCAGGTTCCAGCGCTCGAGCCCGAGCGCGATGAGGAACCCCCCGAGGAACAGGAAGATCAGCGGATCGGCGTAGGGCGCGGAGGTCTCCGCCATCGTCGCCACGCCGAGCGTCGGGAACAGCGCGAGCGGCAGCAGGCCGGTGACCGGGATCGGGATGGCTTCCGTCACCCACCAGACCGCCATCAGGACGGCGATCGCCGCCACCTTCCAGCCGGCCGGGGGCAGGCCTTCGGGCGCGGGCAGCAGCAGCATGACGACGCAGAGGACCGGCCCGAGGATGAGCCCGACCAAGCGGGCATTGGACGCGGAACCGGCAGCGACGGGCGCGGTGGAGGGGATCGGGGCGCCGGCTTCGCGCGGTCGGTCCATCGTCCTCTCCTTCGTGTCCGGCCGCGGCGCCGCGGGGCCGGAGCGCGCGCGGGTGCGCTACAGCACCGCGCGCATCGCGGCGATCACGCGCGCCACCTCCTCCTCCGTCAGATACGGGTGCATCGGCAGCGACAGGATGCGCTCGCACAGCATCTCGCTGACCGGCAGCGGCGGCGGGCCACCCGCGATGCTGCCGGCATGTGCGGCGGCGTAGGCCGGCTGGTGGTGCAGCGGCTTCGGGTAGTAGATGCCGGTCGGCACGCCCGCGGCCTTCAGCGAATCCTGCACGCGCGCGCGGTCCACGCCGGCGGGCAGCAGCACGGAATAGAGGCCCCAGGCGTGGTCGGCGCCTTCGATGCTCGTCGGCACCTGCAGCAGGCCGCGCAGGCCTTCGGCATAGGCCGCGGCGATGCGCGTGCGTGACGCCAGCTCGTCCGCCAGCAGCGGCAGCTTGCACAGCAGGACGGCCGCCTGGAGCGTGTCCAGCCTTCCGTTCATGCCGGTGCGCAGCACCTCGTAGCGCGTCTTGCCCTCGCCATGCGTGCGGAGCTGGCGGTAGAGCTCCGCACGGTCGGCGTCGTCGGTCAGCAGCGCGCCGCCGTCGCCGTAGCAGCCGAGAGTCTTGGTCGGGTAGAAGCTCAGCGCCGCGGCATGGCCCCAGCGGCCGAGCCGCTTGCCGTGCAGCGCCGCGCCGAAGGCCTGCGCCGCGTCGTCGAGCGCGAACATGCCGTGCTCGGCGCACAGCGCCTCGATCGCGGGCCAGTCGGCGGGCAGGCCGAAGAGGTCCACGCCGACCACGGCGCGCGGGCGCAGCCGGCCCTCCGCCTGCACCATCGCGAGACGGCGCCGCAGGTCGGCGAGGTCGATGTTGAAGGTGACGGGATCGACGTCCACGAAGACCGGCGTCGCGCCGAGCACCAGCGGCACCTCGGCCGTCGCGGTGTAGGTGAAGGCGGGCAGGAACACCGCGTCGCCGCGGCCGATGCCTTCCGCCATCATTGCGATCTGCAGCGCATCCGTGCCGGAGGAGACGCCGACCGCGTGCGCGCAGCCGGCGAATTCCGCCAGCTTCGCCTCGACCTCGCGCACCTCCGGCCCGTTGATGAAGGCGCCGCTGTCGAGCACGGCGGCGAAACGGCGGTCGAGCTCGGCGCGGATCAGCGCCTGCTGGGCTTTCATGTCGAAGAGCGCGATGGGACGCGGGGCGGTCATGGGTATCCGTTCGGGATGCGTGGCCGCCTGGATAGCGCCGGATCGCGAGGCGGCCAAATCACCACCCGTTTCGGGTGGTTGCCGATCCTGCTCCGCACGCGTCGTTCACTCGCCGCAAGGTGATGCGCGCGGTTGTCCGAACGGGACGACACTCGCGCGCAACGGCAGGGAGTGCGGGCGGGGTGATCCTTCGGCGGCTGGCCAAGGCGACGAGCGCCGATGTGCCCGCGTGGCGCGGCATCGCGCTCGCGCTCGGCCTGACCGCGGCGGCGACGGCGGCGCGCGCGGTGCTCGAGCCGATGATGGTCGGCGTGGCGCCGTTCGCGACCTATTATGTCTCCACCGTCGCGGCGGCGCTGCTCGGCGGCCTGGCGGCCGGGCTGGTCGCCGCCGCCGTCGGCACGCTCGTGGCGTGGGCGCTGTTCGTGCAGCCTTCGGGCAGCTTCGCCCTGGCGACGCCGGGCGCCTCGGCGAGCCTCGCGGTCGTGCTGGTGACCAAGGCGCTGATCGTGCTGCTCGGCGCCGGGCTGCGCGAGGCGCTGCGCCGCGCGGAGGCGGCGGAGCGCGCGCTCGGCACCAAGGTGGCGGAGCTGGAGACGCTGACGGAGCTGGCGCCGGTCGGCATCTGGTTCGCGCGCGGGCCGGAGGTGCCGGAGGTGACGGGC
>NZ_JAKJIB010000025.1 GCF_021864505.1 Falsiroseomonas oryziterrae | reverse complement strand
GCCGCGCTGCCGGCGGTGCCGGCCTTCGGCACGCCGCTCGGCCGGCGCGACGCGCGAATCGTGGTTGTCGGCGCCGGCCTCGCCGGGCTCGTCGCGGCGCACCGCCTGGTCGAGGCAGGCGCCACCGCCGTCACGATCCACGAGGCCAACACGCGCACCGGCGGGCGGATGCTGTCCGGACGCAACCTCGTCGGCGACGGCACCCTGGTCGAGCTCGGCGGCAGCTTCATCAACACCGAGCACCACGAAATCCGCGCGCTGGCGCGCGAATTCGACCTGGCGCTGGAGGACGGGGCGGCGGAGGCCGGGCCGCCGCTGCTCGGCACGTATTTCGTCGGCGGGCGCCACTACTCGGTCGGCGACATCGCGGCCGAAGCCGCGCCGATCCTGCCGCGTCTGCAGGACATGCGGGCCCTCTCGGACGACGCCAAGGCTTCGCTGGACCGCAACTCCGCCGCGCGGGTGATGGACGAGCTCGGCATCGCCAGCTGGCTCCGCACGCTGATCGACCTCGGCCTGACGCAGGAGATGGGGCTCGAGCCCGACCGCATGTCGGCCCTCTACTTCACCGAATACTTCGCACCCGACCGGGCGCAGCCGCAGCTCGGCATCTTCTCCTCCGACCAGCGCTACCAGATCGCCGGCGGCAACGACCGCCTGCCCGCCGCCATCGCGGCGAAGCTCGGCAGCCACATCCGCACCGGTCAGAAGCTGCTGGCGGTGCGCCGGCGCGGCAGCGGCTACGTGCTGTCCTTCGACCAGGGCGGGGCAACGCGCGACGTGCAGGCGGATGTCGTGATCCTGGCGATCCCCGCCACCACGTTGCGCGCGGTCGAGCTCGACATCGGGGCGCCGCCCCTGACCCGCCGCGCGATCCGCGAGCTCGGCTACGGCACCAATGCGAAGCTCTTCGCCGGCCTCTCCGCGCGCCCCTGGCGCGCTGCGGGACGCAGCGGCGAATGCCTGAACGACCTCGGCATCCAGACGGTGTGGGAGGACCATGCGCGCCCCGGCACGGGCGCGGGCGCGATGACGATCTTCGCCGGCGGGCGCACCGGGGTCGGCTTCGCGCAGGGACGGGCGGTGGACCGTGCGCGTGCCGCCACGGCGGCGATCGACGCCGCCCTGCCGGGCGCGGCCGCGGCGTTCAACGGTCGCGCCAGCCGGATGAACTGGCCGGGCAACCCCTATGTCGGCGGCAGCTACAGCTGCTTCGCCCCCGGGCAGTGGTACGGCCTCGCCGGCGCCTTCGCGCCCGTCGGCCGCGTGGTCTTCGCCGGCGAGCACACCAGCGAGAAGAATTCGGGCTACATGGAAGGTGCGGCCGATTCCGGCCGCCGCGCCGCCGAGGAAGTGGCGCGACTGCTGGGGTGAGGCGCTACGGCAACTCGGACGGCAGGCTGCGCTCGCGCCGTATCTCGGCGTCCAGCTCGGCGCCGAGCAGGATGACGTAGACGCTGACATAGAACCACATCAGCAGCGCCACCGCCGCGCCGAGCGTGCCGTAGCTCGCCTCGTAGCCCGCGAAGTTGCTGACGTAGAGCGAGAAGAGCGCCGAGGCGACGGCCCAGAGCATCGTGGCCGCGACGGAGCCGGGCGAGACCAGCCGCCAGCCCGGCGGCTTCCGCGCTGGTCCGAAGCGATACAGCAGCCCGATCGCCAGCAGCACGGCGACCAGCAGCACGAGCAGCCCGGCGCCGCGCAGCAGCAGCGCCTCGAACGGATCGAGGCCGACCAGCGCCAGTACCTTCGGCAGCACGACCAGGAAGGCGAGCCCGACGATCACCGCGACGATGGCGCCGAGCGTCAGCAGCAGCGCGGTGGCGTAGAAGGCGAGCGTCCCGCGCCGCTCCGACTGGTCATGCGCCAGGTTCAGCGCGCCGAGCATCGCGCGGATCCCAGCGGACGCCGACCAGAAGGCGATCAGCGCGCTCAGCACCGCGCCCCATTCCAGCGTCGGCCGCGGCGTCGTGACCAGTTCGTGCACCCGGCCGGCGATCAACTCCTGCGTGTCCTCCGGCAGCACGCCTTCCAGCAGCTCCAGCTGCGGCTCCACCGTGGCGACGTCGAAGAACAGCCCATAGGCCGAGATGGACAGCGAGATGGCCGGGAACAGCGCCAGCATCGCGTAGAAGGCGCAGCCGGCCGAGACCAGCGAGATCTGGTCGGAGGTCGCGACGGCCAGCGCCCGCCGCCAGCGCGGGATGTCGAGGACGGAGGGCGTTGCGGACATCGCCTGCGGACCCTGGCACGGCCGCCCGCGCCGCCGCCAGACCGGCCCTGTTGCCGTCGCGCCGGTTCCGACCGATCCTGCGCCGCCGGACGGGAACCGGGGCCATGCCGGCCCCGTCCCTCGTCCGGCACGGAGGCCCGTGACGACGCGATGCCCGCCGATGGCCCGCCCCATGGCTCGCCCCTTGGCCCGCCCGTCCTGCCGGACGGCGTCGCCGTGCGCCGTGCGGCGCGCGAGGGCAGGCTGACGGGCCACACCTCCTCGCTCGCGCCGGGCTTCGTGCAGGGCAACCTGGCCATCCTGCCGGCCGACCTCGCCGGCGACTTCCTGCGCTTCTGCCAGCGCAACCCGAAGCCCTGCCCGGTCCTCGGCATCTCCGAACCGGGCAGCCCGCGCATCCCGGAACTCGGCCTCGACCTCGACCTGCGGACCGACCTGCCGCGCTACCGCGTCTGGCGCGACGGCGCGCTGGCCGAGGAGCCGACCGACATCGCCCATGTCTGGCGCGACGACCTGGTCGCCTTCGTGCTCGGCTGCTCCTTCACCTTCGAGCATGCGCTGATCGAGGAAGGCATCCCGATGCGCCATGTCGCGCAGGGCCGCAACGTCGCCATGTACCGGACGAGCATCGCCTGCGCGCCGGCCGGTCCCTTCGCGGGGCCAATGGTGGTCTCGATGCGTCCCTTCAGCCCCGCCCACGCGATCCGCGCGGTGCAGGTCACGACGCGCTTCCCGGGCGTGCATGGCGCGCCCGTCCATCTGGGCCATCCGCACCTGATCGGCATCGCCGACCTCGCCCGCCCCGACTACGGCGACGCGGTCGAGGTGGCGCCGGACGAGATCCCGCTCTTCTGGGCCTGCGGCGTGACGCCCCAGGCCGTCATCGCCGCCGCGAAGCCGCCCTTCGCCATCACCCATGCGCCCGGCAGCATGCTGGTGACCGACGTGCGCAACAGCGCGCTCGCCGTGCTGTAGCCAGCCGACCAAGACCGAACAGGGAGAACCAGGACAGATGACCGCCTTCGGAGCATTCCGGCGCGCGCTGCTCGGCGCGGCGCTCGGCGCAACGCTGCTCGGCACGCCCGCGAGCGCGCAGCAGACCGTCAACATCCAGGCGGTGACCCAGCCCAACCCGGGCATCCCGCAATGGACGCGCGTGGATATCCCGATGCTGCGCGAAGGCCTGCCGCAGCGCTCGAACGGCCGCATCCGCGTCACCCTCGCCTCCTGGCCCGAGCGCAACCTGAACGGGCCCGAGATCGTCCGCCTGGTCCGCTCCGGCCAGGTCGAGATCGGCGCGGTGCCGCTGAACACGGTCGCGGGCGATGTCCGCATCCTCGACATGCCCGACCTCGCCGGGCTCAACCCGACGATCCAGCAGGCCCGCCGCGTGGCCCAGGCGCTGGAGCCGGAGCTGAACCGCCAGCTCGAGCGGCTCGGCGTGCGGCTGATCGCGATGGCGCCCTACCCGGCGCAGGTCCTGTTCTGCCGCGATCGCGTGAACAGCCTGGCGGATCTGCGCGGCAAGCGCATCCGCACCGGCGGCGGCTCGATCAACGACTTCGTCACGGCGGTCGGCGGCCAGGCCGTCGGCATCGGCTTCCCCGAGGTCTACGGCGCGCTGGAGCGCGGCGTGGTGGATTGCGCCATCACCGGCACCGGCAGCGGCAACGGCGCGCGCTGGTACGAGGTGACGACGCACATGTACGCCCTGCCCGTCGCGTGGAGCACCTATGGCTACTTCGTGAACCTCGCCTGGTGGAACCGCCTCGACGCGCCGACGCGCGAGCTGCTGACCACCACCTTCCGCGAGCTCGAGGATGCGCAATGGGCGCTCGGCGACGAGGCGACGGAAGACGGCATCAACTGCAACATCGGCCAGCGCCAGGGCTGCTCCATCGGGCGCCTCGTCGAGAACCGGCCGATGACCGTCACCCGCGCCACGCCGCAGGACCTCGAGACGCTGCGCGGCATCCTGCAGAACAACGTGCTGCCCGCCTTCGTGCAGCGCTGCGGCGCCGGCTGCGCCGAGACGTACAACCGCCTCGTCGCACCGATCTCCGGCGTGCGCGCCGAGGCGCGGTGACGCGCTCTCCTATCTCCCTCCCCCGTTCACGGGGGAGGGTCGGGGTGGGGGCTCGTCACCCGGCACATCCGTGCTGAAGCTCGCCACCCTCCTCCGCCGCGTCGTCACGGTGATCGCGACCGTCATGGGCGTGATCGCCGGCTGGGGCTTCGTGCTCTGCGCCTTCTTCATTGCCTTCGAGGTGCTGGCGCGCGCCTTCCTCCGCGTCAGCACCGGCTCGACGGTCGAGATCTCGGGCTACATGCTGGCCTTCGGCCTGTCCTGGGGACTCGCGCACGCGCTCGCGCAGCGCGGCCATGTGCGGATCGACATGCTGGTCAACCGCCTGCCGCGCCCGGCGCGCGTCCCGCTGCACCTGCTCTCGCTGACGCTGCTCGGCGTCTTCGTCGGCTTCCTCGCCCGCGGGGCCTGGGAACTGGTCGATGAGAGCCTGCTGTTCGAGGCGACTGACATCTCCGCCCTGCGCATCCCACTCGCGATCCCGCAGGGCCTCTTCGCCTTCGGCCTCCTCGTCTTCCTGGTGCTGATCGTGCTGATGCTGGTCGAGAACCTCCTGCTCGCACTCTCGGGCGACGCCCGCGCGGTCGAGCGGCACCTCTCCTCCCGCAGCTACAGCGACGAGGCCGAGGAAGCGCTCGACGCGCTCCGCGGCGCGGGTCCGAAGCCGTGATCGCCGTCGTCTTCATCCTGCTCGTGCTCGGCCTGTTCCTCGGCATGCACGTGCTCGGCTATGGCGGCGCGGAAGGCCTGCCGATCCTGCCGATCCTGCTCGTGCTGGCGGTGTTCTGCGCCTTCTTCGCGGCCGGCATCTACATCGGCGCGGCGCTCGGCGTGCTCGGCATCCTGATGGGCTTCGCCTTCTCAGACCGTCCCTTCTGGACCTTCCTCGGCCAGACGGTCTGGGGGCCTTCCTCGAGCTTCGTGCTCGTCTCGGTGCCGCTCTTCCTGCTGATGGGCGAGATCCTGCTGCGCGCCGGCCTGTCGGAACGGCTCTACCGCGCGCTGAACGTGTGGCTCGATAGGCTGCCCGGCGGCCTGCTGCACACCAACATCGTCGCCTCCGGCGTGTTCAGCGCGATCAGCGGCTCCTCCGTCGCGACCGCCGCCGCGATGGGCAACGTCGCCATGCCCTTCTTCCAGGGCCGCGGCTACGACCCGAAAATGGTGATGGGCTCGCTTGCCGCGGGCGGCGCGCTCGGCAACCTCATCCCGCCCGGGATCACCTTCATCATCTACGCGCTGATCACCGAGACCTCCGTCGGCGCGCTCTACCTGGCCGCGCTAGGCCCGGCCTTGCTCGTTGTCGCCTTCTTCATCCTGGTGATCCTGCTGAAGCGCCACGCCGCGCCGCCCCCGGGCCCGCCGATCCCACTCGGCCAGAAGCTGCGCGCGCTGGTCGGCCTGATCCCGACGCTGTTGCTGATCTTCGTCGTGCTCGGGACGATCTATGCCGGCCTCGCGACGCCCACCGAATCGGCCGCCCTTGGCGTCGTCGCCGCTCTGGGCATCGCGGTGGTGGAGCGCCGCTTCTCCTTCCGCATGTTGCACCAGAGCGCGGAGGCGACAGCCCGCAACACGGCGATGATCGGGCTCATCCTGCTCGGCGCCTATGTCCTGAACTACGTGATCACCCTGCTCGGCATCCCGCAGATGATGGCGCAGGCCGTGGCCGAGCTGCCCCTGCCGCCCTGGGTCATCATGCTGCTGATCATCGGCTTCTACCTGGCGCTCGGCACCTTCATGGAGGGCTTCTCCATGATCATCACCACCATCCCGGTGATCTTCCCGGTGGTGATGGCGCTGGGCTACGACCCGATCTGGTTCGGCGTGGTCGTGACCATGCTGGTCGAGATCGCGCTGATCAGTCCGCCCGACGGGACGGTCCTCTATGTCCTGCAGGGCATGCGGCGCGACGGACGTCCCATCGGCGACGTCTTCGCCGGCGTGCTGCCCTTCGTCGCCGTCTACATCCTGGCCATCATCGTGATCATGGTGTTCCCAGGTATCGCCCTCTGGCTGCCCTCCGTCGCAGGACCCTGAGATGCTGCGCTTCGAACGGACAACGCGCGCCGGCACCGACCGGGTCGAATTCATGCCGGACACGCTCGTCATCGCCGGCTGGACCGGCCGCGACCAGGCCGCCGTCCAGCACCATATCGAGGAGCTGCAGGCGATCGGCGTGCCGCCGCCCTCCTCCGTGCCGGTCTACTACCGCGCGGCCGTCACCAACCTGACGCAGGCGCCGCGGCTGCAGGTGCTCGGCCCCGACAGCTCGGGCGAGGCGGAACCTGTGCTGTTCTCGCTCCCCGACGGGCTCTGGCTCGGACTCGGCTCGGATCACACCGACCGAAAGGCCGAGGCGGCGGGCATCGCGCTCTCGAAGCAACTCTGCGGCAAGCCGGTCGGCACGACGTTGTGGCCGCTGGCCGAGGTCGAGCCCCATTGGGATGCGCTGGAGCTCATCGCCACCGCGACCATCGGCGGGGCCGAGGTGACCTACCAGCGCGGCACGCTGGCCGCGATGCGCCCGCCGCGCGACCTGCTCGCCCGGCGCCCCGGCGGCCCCGGTCTGCCGGCCGGCACGGTGATGTTCTGCGGCACGCTCGCCGCGATCGGCGGCATCCGCCCGGCCGCGCGCTTCGCGATGGAGTTGCGCGACCCCGTCCTGGGTCGCGTGATGCGCCACGCCTACGACATCGAGGCGCTGCCCGTCGTTTCGTGAGGGCACCGGACAGAGGTGCCACGATGCGGCCGCTGCAGGCGGCCGAGCGCCCGAACGGGCGCCGCCGCGAGTGTGGCGAAAGCCAAGCGCGCGGAGGCGCGCGCCGGCGCCTGAGGTCGGACCTGCGTCAGCAGGCCCGCAAGCCGGCATGAGTTGTCCGGACAACTCCGCCGCGCTACCCTGCGCAGCGACGGGAAGGACAACGCGATGACAGACAGCCTGGGCTGGCGCCGGAAGTTCGGCGTCATCGCCCCCTCGACCAACACCTCGGTCCAGCCCGAGTTCGACGCCATGCGTCCGGCCGGCGTGACGAACCATTTCGGCCGCATCCGCATCCCGAACATGACGCTCGCGAATGACGACGACTTCAACGCGCTGATGGACGCGATCCGCGGCACCATCATGGACGCGGTGGATTCGGTCATGTCCTGCGAGCCCGACTATCTCGTCATGGGCATGTCGGCCGAGACCTTCTGGGACGGGCTCGAAGGCTCGGTCGAGCTCGAGCGGCGCATCGAGCAGCGCGCCGGCGTGAAGGTCGCGATGGGCTCCGACGCCTGCCGGGCCGCGCTGCGCACCCTGGCCCCCGAGGCGCGCCGCATCGCCGTGATCACGCCCTACCAGCCGGTCGGCGACCGCCAGGTGATCCGCTTCTTCAACGATTGCGGCTACGAGATCACGGGGCTGAAGGGCCTGCGCTGCGAAAGCCCCGTCGCCATCGCCCATGTCTCGGAACGGACGCTGCGCGACGCCATCATCGAGCTGAACGACCCGTCGGTGGACGCCATCGTGCAGGTCGGCACCAACCTGGCCATGGCGCGCCTCGCCGCCATCGCCGAGTTCTGGCTCGACAAGCCGGTGGTCGCCATCAACACCGCGACCTACTGGTGGGCGCTGCGGCAGAACGGCATCGCCGACAGGGTGCAGGGCTTCGGCAAGCTGCTCGAGGCACACTGACTTGCCACCACGGCCACCGCTCTACGCCCGGATCGAGGCGCGGCTGCGCGACGCCATCGCGGAAGGCCGGCATCCGGTCGGCTCGCTGCTGCCGACCGAGGCCGAGCTCTGCGCCAGCCTGAAGGTCTCGCGCCACACGGTGCGCGAAGCACTGCGGCGCCTCGTCGATGCCGGGCTGGTCGAGCGCCGTCAGGGCGCCGGCAGCCTGGTGATCGCGCGCGAGCCCTCGCGCGGCGAGGTGCACGCCATCCGCAACATCGACGGACTGATGCAGTACGCCTCCGACACGCGGCTGCAGATCGGACGGCGGGGCCTCGCCAAGCTGACGCGGGAGGAAGCGGCGCAGGCGCTGGCCGAGCCCGGCACGCCCTGGCTGAAGGTGGAAGGGCTGCGGCTCGGCCAGGATGGCCGCCCGCTCGCGACCGCGGAGGTGTTGATCCATCCGCGCTACGCCGCCGTCGAGCCGGACCTGCCGGAGCGTGGCGCGATCTACCGCGTGATCGAGCAGCGCTTCGGGGTGGAGGTGGCGGAGGTGGTGCAGGAGATCTCCGCCGCGCCGATGCCCACCGCGGTCGCCGCCGCACTGCGCCGCCGCAGCCGAGAGGTCGGCATGTTCTTCATGCGCCGCTACGTGCTCAAGGACGGCGAGACGCTGCTCGTCTCGCGCAGCTGGCACCCGGCGGAGCGTTTCACCTACGCCATGCGGCTGCGCCGGCAGGACACGTGAGCCGCCCCAGTGGAGACCCCGATGTGGCCGAATGACGCGCGCCTCGCGCTCAGCATCGTCGTCAATGTCGAGGAAGGCGCCGAGATGTCGCTGCGCGACGGCGACAAGGGGCCGGAGCCGGTGGACGAGCTCGGCGTCGCGCTGAAGGTGCCGATCCGCAACTTCGCCAATGAATCGAACTACGACTATGGCATCCGTGCCGGCTGGCCGCGGGTGCACGCCGTGCTCCAGCGCCACGGCATCGCCGCCACCTTCACCGCCGCCGCGATGGCGCTGGAACGGGCGCCGCAGATCGGCCGCGCCATCGCGGAAGGCGGGCACGAGCCCTGCAGCCATGGCTGGCGCTGGATCCACCAGTTCTCCTACGACGAGGCGCGCGAGCGCGACTTCGTCCGCAAGGCGGTCGACAGCATCCGCCGCACGACCGGCGAGCGCCCGCTGGGCTGGCTCTCGCGCTACCTGCACTCGCCACGCCTGCGCCGCACGCTGGCGGAGGAAGGCTTTCTCTACCACATGGACGATTTCTCGGACGACGTGCCGCGCTGGGACGTGGTGGAGACGGATGCCGGGCAACGCGCCATCGTCATCGTGCCCTACGCGCTCGACACCAACGACATGAAGTTCTGGCTCGCACCCGGCTACACGCCGGAGCAGTGGCTGGACTATGCGGTCGAGACTTTCGACGTGCTGCACGAGGAAGGCGCCGCCGCGCCGCGCCTCATGTCGCTCGGCCTGCATCTGCGCATCATTGGCCGGCCGGGTCGGATCCGCGCCTTCGACCGCTTCGTCCAGCATGCGCGCAGCAAGGCCGGCGTCTGGTTCGCGACCCGCCTGCAGATCGCACGCGCCTTCGCCGCCACCACTCCCGCCCCCGCCGAGCCGAGCGCCACATGAGCTACGATATCGCCCAGGCCTTCGCCGAGCACGCCGCGCGCACGCGCTACGCCGACCTCAGCCCCGCCGCCACGGCCAAGGCCAAGACCTTCCTGCTCGACACGATCGGCGTCGGCCTCGCAGGCAGCAGCGGCGCCAATGTGGAGGCGGTGCGGGACCTCGCCCGCGCCTGGGGGCCGGGCGAGGAGGCGACCTCCTGGCTCGGCGGCACGCGGATGAGCGCCGGCTCCGCCGCCATCGTGAACGCCTACCTGATCCACTGCCTGGAATTCGACTGCGTGCACGAGGGCGCGGTGGTGCACCCCATGGCCACGCTGGTCTCCGCCCTCTTCGCCTGGTCCGAGCGCGAAGCGGCACGCGGCCGCCCGGTCCCGGGCGAGCGCTTCCTGGCCGCCATGGCCGTCGGCGTGGACGTCGCAGGGCTGCTCGGTGTCGCCACCGACGCGGCGCTGCGCTTCTTCCGCCCTGCCACGGCGGGCGGCTTCGGGGCGACCGCGGGCATCGCGAACCTCGCCGGCTTCGACGCCGCGACGACGCGCAGCGCCTTCGGCCACATGTACGGCCAGACCAGCGGCACGCTGCAGCCGCATCTGGAAGGCTCGCCCTTGCTCGGCCTGCAGATCGGCTTCAACGCCCGCGGCGCGATCGCCGCTACCGACCTTGCCGCCGCCGGCATGCAGGGCCCGCTCGACGTCTTCACCGGCCGCTATGGGTACTACACGCTGATCGAGGACGGTCAGCTGCATGCCGACCGGATCGAGTCAGCACTCGGCCGCGAGTGGCAGATCGAGCAGCTCGCCCACAAGCCCTTCCCCTCCGGCCGCCTCACCCATGGCGTCGTCCACGGGCTGCGCGACCTGATGGCACGGCAGGGCTTCACCCCGGACGACGTGGCGGAGGTCACCTGCCGCGTCCCGCCCCTGGTCCGTCGCCTCGTCGGCCGCCCGCTCATCGCTGATCCGGCCTCGAACTACGCGAAGCTCTGTCTGCCCTTCGTCGCCGGCGTCTATCTGGCGAAGGGGCGCTGCGACGTGCCGGATTTCCGGGGCGAGGCGCTGCGCGATCCGCGCGTGCACGCCTTCGCCGCGCGCATCCGTCTCGAGCCCGACGGCAACACCGACGAGAACGCTCTCGACCCGCAGGAGATCGTGGTGCGGCTAGCCTCGGGCGCCACGCATGCCATCCACCTGCCGCATGTCTACGGCCACCCTAAGGCCGCCCTCACCGCCGAGGAGAACGAGGAGAAGTTCTTCCGCTGCTGCCGGCATGCCGAACCCGCCGTGCCGGAGGCGCGCGCGCACCGGATCCGCGACCTCGTGGAGGGGCTGGAGCGCCTGCCCGACGTCACGGCCCTGGTCGGCGCCATCGCGGGCCGCGCCTGATCGCTTGAATTGACGGGCCACGCGCCCGGGCCTACTTGTCCGGACAAATCCAGCGGGAGACGCCGGTCATGGACATCGCCGCCAGCAGGCTCGCCGAGGAGGACGACGCCCTCCTCGACGCCATCGAGAAGTGGCTCGAGCGCGACGTGCGCCCGCATGTGCTGCGCCTCGAGCACGCCGACGAGTATCCGCACGAGATGGTCGAGCAGATGAAGGAGCTTGGCCTCTTCGGTGCGACCATCCCGGTGGAGTATGGCGGCCTCGGTCTCTCTGCGACGACCTATGCGAAGATCGTCGAGAAGATCGCCGAGACCTGGATGTCGCTGACCGGCATCTTCAACAGCCATCTCATCATGTGCGCGATCGTCTCGCGCCTCGGCACCGAGGAGCAGAAGCACCGCTGGCTGCCGAAATTCGCCGCCGGCGAGATCCGCGGCGGCCTGGCGCTGACCGAGCCCGACTGCGGCACCGACCTCCAGGCGATCCGCACCCGCGCGACCCGCACCAACGAAGGCTACGTCGTCAACGGCACCAAGACCTGGATCAGCAACGGCATCGAGGGCTCCTGCTTCGCGCTGCTGGTGAAGACCGATCCGGCCGCGGAGCCACGCCACAAGGGTATGTCCATGCTGCTCGCGCCGAAGGGCGAGGGCTTCCGGGTGGGGCGCAAGCTCGAGAAGCTCGGCTACAAGGGCATCGACAGCGCCGAGCTGATCTTCGAGGACTACCAGGTCCCGGCCGAGAACCTGATCGGCGGCGAGGGGCGCGGCATGCAGGCCGCGCTCTCCGGCCTCGAGCTGGGCCGCATCAACATCGCCGCTCGCGGCTGCGGCCTCGCCTCGGCGGCGCTGAAGGACTCCGTCCGCTACAGCCAGATCCGCAAGACCATGGGCAAGCCGATCTGCGAGCACCAGGCGATCCAGCTCAAGCTCGGCGAGATGGCGACGCGGCTGCAGGCCGCACGCCTGCTGACCTACGACGCCGCGCGCGCCTACGACAAGGGCGAGCGCTGCGACATGGAAGCCGGCATGGCCAAGTACTTCGCCTCCGAAGCCGCGGTCGAGAACAGCCTGGAAGCCATGCGCATCCATGGCGGCTACGGCTATTCGAAGGAGTATCACGTCGAGCGCTACTTCCGCGATGCGCCACTGATGTGCATCGGAGAGGGCACGAACGAGATGCAGCGCATCATCATCGCCAAGCAGCTCGTCGCGCGGAACCCGGTGTGAAACCCCTGCCCCTGGCCGGCCTGCGCATCCTCGCCTTCGAGCAGTTCGGCGCCGGCCCCTTCGCCACGATGAACATCGCCGACCTCGGCGCCGAGGTGATCCGCGTGGAATCGCCGCCGACCGAGGATGGCGAGCCGCCGGGCGACATCGCGCGCTACACCGGCGACTACAGGCTCGGCGAGAACGACAGCCAGTACTTCCAGTCGTTCAACCGAAACAAGCGCGCCATCACGCTCGACATCTGCAAGGAGGAGGGGCGCGAGGCGCTGCACCGCCTGGTGCGCGGCGTGGATGCGGTGCTGAACAACCTGCGCGGCGACCTGCCCGCCCGGCTCGGCCTCGATTATCCGGCGCTGTCGCAGGTCAAGCGCGAGATCGTCTGCGTCCACATCTCCGGCTACGGCCGCGACGGCGAGCGTGCCGCCTGGCCGGCCTATGACTACCTCGCCCAGGCCGAGGCCGGCTTCTGCGCGCTGACAGGGGAGCCCGGCAGCCCGCCGGCGCGCGCGGGGCTTCCCGTCATCGACATGCTCTCGGGCCTGACGGCCGCGCTCTCGGTGCTGGCCGGCGTCATGGGCGCGCGAGCCACGGGCGTGGGCCGTGACCTCGACGTCTCGCTCTACGACGTCGCCGTGCAGAACCTCACTTATGTCGCCACCTGGTACCTGAACGAGGGCTTCGCCGTCCCGCGCCGCCCGCGCGGCGGCCATCCCTTCATCGTCCCCTGCGAGATGTTCCCGACCGCCGACGGGCATGTCTTCGTCATGTGCATCAAGCCGGCCTTCTGGCGCCGCACCTGCGAGGCGCTGGGCCTGCCCGACCTGCCCAAGGACCCGCGCTTCCGGAGTTTCGACGACCGCCTCGCCAACCGCGACGCGCTGGCCGCGATCGTGGATCCGATCATGCGCAGTCGGACATCGGCCGAATGGGTCGCGATGCTGGCGGGCAAGGTGCCGGTCGCGCCGGTCCTCTCGCTGGCCGAGGCGCTGGACAATCCGTATCTCCGCAACCGCGGCGGCGTGCTGAACCTGCCGCATCCGGCGCGCCCCGACCTGAAGGTCGTCGCCAGCGCGATCCGGCTCGACGGGCAGCGGCTGCAGGGCCGGCCCGGGCCCGGCTACGGCGCCGACACGGCGGCGGTGCTGGCCGAAGCGGGCTACACCGCTGACGAGATCGCGCATCTCCGCGCGCTGGGGGCCGCATGAAGCTCCAGGGCGTCCGCGTCCTCGACCTCTCGCTCTTCCTGCCGGGCCCGTATCTCACCACGGTGATGGCCGACCACGGTGCCGAGGTCATCAAGGTCGAGCCGCCGGGCGGCGAGCCCGTCCGCCATGTCGGCCTGCGCGCCAACGGCGAGAGCGTCTGGTTCCGCAACACGCATCGCGGCAAGAAATCCGTCGTGCTGAACCTCAAGGATCCGGCCGATCTCGCGGCGCTGCACGACATCGCGAAGACCTGCGACGTCATGCTGGAATCCTTCCGCCCCGGCGTGGCCGACCGCCTCGGCATCGGCGCCGCCACGATGACGGCGCTGAACCCGCGGCTGATCTATTGCTCGATCTCCGCCTTCGGCCAGGACGGCCCGCTGCGCGACCGCCCCGCGCATGACCTGGCGGTGGAGGCACTGGCCGGCACCGTCTCGGTCAATCTCGGGCAGGACGGCAAGCCCACGCATCCGAACGTGCCGATCGCCGACGTCACCGCCTCCCTCCTCGCGCTTTCCGGGATCGCGATGGCGCTCTACCGGCGCGAGGCGACGGGCCGGGGCGACGTGATCGACATGGCGATGTTCGACGCCACGCTCTCCTGGCTGCCGAACGCCACCGGCGCCGTCTTCGCCGAGGATCGCCCGCCGCGGGTGAAGGAGGAGCGGCAGTGGGGAGGCGGCGCCTTCTACAACATCTACGCGACGAAGGACGGCAAGTGGGTCGTGCTCGGCGGCAGCGAGCACAAATTCGTCGAGACGCTGCTGCACGCGCTCGGCCGCGACGATCTGATCCCGGCGACGTCCGGCCCGCCCGGCCCCGCGCACAAGCCCGCCGAGACCTTCCTCCGCGAGACCTTCGCGACCCGCACGCGCGACGAGTGGGAGGCCTGGTTCCAGGGCCGCGACGTCTGCTTCGCCCCCGTGCTCGACCTGCGCGAGGCGCTGCACCAGCCCCACGCCGCCGCGCGGCGCATGCTGCTGCGCGATGAGGAGGGCAACCTCCATCTCGGCCTGCCCATCAAGTATCGCGACGAGCCGGGCCGCCTGGATCCGCGCCTTCCGAAGCTCGGCGAGCACACGGCGGCGGTGATCGCCGAGGCGCGCCGGCGCCTGGCCGATGACTGAGTCGCTGACCGAAGGCCTCGTCGCGCTGCTCGCGCGGCCGATCTCGCAAGGCGATCGCCGGCGCGCCGCCTTGCACCTGGTGGACTGGATCGGCTGCGCAGTGGCCGGTGCGGCGAGCGAGGCCGGCGCGGTCTTCCGGCGCCACGCCGAAGGCGCTTCCGGCCCGGCGCGCATCCTGCTGGGCGGCACGGCCTCGGCCCGCGACGCCACCTTCGCCAACGGCGCCTTCGGCAACGTCCTTGAGATGGACGACGTCCATCGCGAGGCCATCCTCCACCCCGGGCCGGTCGTCATGCCGGCCGCGCTCGCACTGGCCGCGGAGCGCGACGCACCCGGCCATGCGTTGCTCGACGCGATCCTGCGCGGCTACGAGGCCGAGATCCGCATCGGCCGCGCCATGGGCCCGAGCCACTACGCGCGCTTCCACCCCACCGCGACCATCGGCCCCTTCGGCGCCGCGGCCGCCTGTGCTTCGCTGCTTGGCCTCGACGCGACGCGCAGCGTCTGGACGCTCGGCAATGCGGGCACACAGGCGGGCGGCGTGTGGCAGTGCCGGCACGAGAAGGTCATGACGAAGCAGCTTCACACCGCGCGCGCCGCGGCGATGGGGCTGGAAGCGGCGACGCTCGCCGCGCTCGGCCTCACCGGCCCGCGGCTGATCCTCGAAGGCCCGCAAGGCGTCTTCGCCGGCCTCGCGCCGGATGCACGACCCCATCGCGTGCTCGCCGATCCCGGCGCGCCCTGGCTGGTGCACGAGACGAGCTTCAAGCCCTGGCCCGCCTGCCGCCACGCGCATCCCGCGATCGACGCAGCGCTCGCGCTGCGCCCGCGGATCGAGGGCCGCGCCATCGCAGCCGTGCGCGTCGAGAGCTACGCCGATGCACTCGCCTTCTGCGACCGCGCCGCGCCATCCGACACGATCGGCGCGAAGTTCTCGCTGCAGCACGCCGTCGCGGTCGCGCTGCTCGACGGCCCGCCGCCGCTCTCCGCCTTCGACCCACCCGCCCTCGCGCGCCCGGATCTCGCGGCACTTCGCGCGAAGGTCACGGTCGCGGAAGACGCCGCCTTCACGCGCGCCTATCCCGCGCATTTCGGCGCCGCCGTCACCGTCACGCTCACCGACGGCGCGGTGCTGCGGGAGGCGGTGCCCGACGCGCTCGGCGACCCGGAGAACCCGCTGTCCGAGGACGCGATCCTCACCAAGGCCCGCATGCTGATGGAGAGCGCGGGCGTCGCCAGGCCCGACGCGGTGATCGCCGCTGCCCTCGCGCTGGCCGAGGGCGCGCCCGCCTCGCATCTCAACGCCGCCCTGCCCTGACCGGAGCCGCGCATGACCGCCTTCGACTACGTCACCGCGATGGACCCGGAGGCGCTGCGGCGCGACTACCCGATCGGCCCCGATTTCCCTGGCGCGCTCGCACGCATGTCGCGCGACGAACTCCGCGCGCGGCAGGAGCGCGACTTCGCCCGCATCATGGCCTTCGCCTGGAAGGTGCCGTTCTACCAGCGCCTCTGGGGTGCCAAGGGGATCGAGCCGGGCGACATAAGCGGCCTCGACGACCTGCCGAAGCTGCCGAGCTACGACAAGGCCGACATCATGGCGAGCGTGGCGGAGCACCCGCCGCTCGGCGACTTCCACGGCCAGGACGCGCATCCGCCCGAACGCCGCCCGCAGATCATCTTCCACACCACGAGCGGCACCACCGGCAAGCCCCAGCCGCTGCTCTTCGGCCCGAAGAGCCGCGAGGTGCAGAACCGCCTGCTCGCCCGCCTCTACCTGCTGTGCGGCATGACGCGCGACGACGTGGTGCACAGCGTCTACGGACACGGCCTGATCAATGGCGGCCACTATGTGCGCGAGACGGTGCAGCACTGGGTCGGCGCGCGCTTCATGTCGGCCGGCACGGGGGTGGAGACGCGTTCCGCCCAGCAGGTCTTCATCATGAAGGAGTTCGGCGCGACCGCGATCGTCGGCTTCGCCGACTTCATCCGGCGCCTGGCCGACGTGGCGCGCGAGGAGGGCTTTGAGCCCGGCCGCGACATCCCCATCCGGCTGATCTGCGCGCATCTCGGCAGCGAGACGCAGGCGAGCCTGTCCGCCGCCTGGGGCGGCGCCGCCGTCTATGACTGGTACGGCGTCGGCGACACCGGGATCATCGCCGGCGAAGGCCCCGACCGCACGGGCATGCATGTGTGGGAGGACGCGCATGTGCTCGAGATCGCCGATCCCGATACCGGCGCGCCGGTGGAGACCGGCCGGCTCGGCGACATGGTCTGCACTTGTCTCTTCAAGGACGACATCTTCCCGATCATCCGCTTCAACACCCATGACGTGACCGAGGAAGTGACGGGCGCGAACCCACTCGGCCTGCCCTTCCGCCGCATCCGAGGCTTCCTTGGGCGCAGCGACAACATGGTGAAGCTGCGCGGCATCAACCTGTTCCCCACCGGCATCGGATCGCTGCTGGTCGAGCAGGCGGAGGGCGCGACCGGCGAGTTCCTCTGCCGCGTGCATCGCGACGGCACGCGGGACGCGATGACCGCGCATCTCGAAGTGCGGGGCGACCGCAGCGAGGCGCTGCGCCAGCGGCTGGAGGCAGCGCTGCGCACCCGGCTCGGGATCGAGATCGCCGTCGCGCTCGAGGCGCCGGGCGCGCTGGCAACGCTGACCCAGGTCGAGAGCCGGCAGAAGGCGATCCGCCTGCTGGACGAACGCAAGTGACCTACGACGCGGCGCACGACGCCGAGCTCGGCATCTTCTGGCATCACGCGCCGCAGCCGGGCGGGGCGGGTCCGCTGGCGGGCGTGACGCTCGCCGTAAAGGACAATGTCGACGTCGCCGGCATGCCGACCACGGCCGGTTTCGCGCAGCACACGGCACGCATCGCGGCAACGGATGCGCCCTGCGTGGCGCGCCTGCGCGCCGCCGGCTGCGCCGTCCTCGGCAAGGTTGCGATGCATGAGGGCGCGCTGGGCGCGACGACGGACGTGCCGCGCCTCTGCTACAACCCGCTCCGGCATGGCTTCACGCCGGGCGGTTCCTCGGGCGGCTCGGGCGCCGCGGTCGCGGCCGGCTTCGCGGACCTCGCCATCGGCACAGACACCATGGGCAGCGTCCGCATCCCCGCCGCCTATTGCGGCGTGGTCGGGCTGAAGCCGACGCGCGGCGTCGTCTCGCGCAGCGGCGTCGTGCCGCTCTCCCTCGCGCTGGACCATGTCGGGATGCTGGCGCGCACGCCGCGACTGGCCGCACGCGGCGTGGAAGCGATGGCCGGCGAGGATCCATCAGACCCGGCCTCGCGCCCCGTGCCGCGCGGCTGGCGCGCCGTTCCTGATGCGGCGCCGACGCTGCATGGCCTGCGGATCGGCCTGCCCGAGCCGATCCTCGCAGCAGCCATGGAAGCGCCGATCCGCGCCGCCTGGGACGCCGCGGCGCAGCGCCTGCGCGACCTCGGCGCCACGGTGGAGCCGGTGGCCGTCCAGGGCGGGGAGCCTGGCGCGGTTCGCCGCGCCGGCCTGTTGCTGATCGAGGCCGAGGCGGCCGCGCTGCACGAGGCGCTGATCGCAGACCCGACCGCCACCTCGGCCGCGTTCCGGGCCGCGCTGCACTACGGCCGCGACGCCGGCACGGTGCGCCTCGCGCGCGCGCTGTTCCGCCTCTCCGAGGCCGAGGCCGGCGCGTTGCGCGCGCTAGCCCAGTCCGACGCGCTGCTGCTGCCGACCGCGCCACAGCGCGCCTTCGCCTTCGGCACGCCGACACCACCCGACCAGGCCGACTTCACCGCGCTGGCGAACATCGCCGGACTGCCGGCGATCGCGATCCCGTGGCCGGCACCTGATGGCGACCTGCCCTGCTCCGTCCAGCTCGTCGGGCGCGCCCATGCCGAGGCGCTGCTGGTCGGCCTCGCCGAGGCGCTCAGCGCGCCCTGAACACCGGCGCGCGCTTCTGCAGGAAGGCGTCGCGCCCTTCCTGGAAATCCGCGCTCCGGAAGGCATCCGCGAAGAGCTGCGCCAGGCCGGGCTCCTCCGGCGACGCGCCCGCCTCCACGGCGGCCACCATGCGCTTGATGTCCCGCAGCGCCGGCCGCGACCCGGCGACGAGCGGGGCAAGCCAGCTCCCGACGAAGCTGTCGAGGTCCTCCGGCGCGCGCAGCTCCTGCACGAGGCCGATCCGTAGCGCCTCCTCTGCGCCGATGAGCCTCGCGCTGAACAGCAGGTCCTTCGCGCGCGCGGCGCCCACCGCGCTGACCAGCCGCGTCGTATCCGCCTGGCTGTAGATCAGCCCGAGCTTCGCCGGCGTGACCGCGAAGCGTGCATCGGCCGCGGCGAAGCGGAGGTCGCAGGCCAGCGCCAGTGCCACGCCGCCGCCCACGCAAGCGCCGCGGATCACGGCGACCGCCGGCTTCGGGAAGGCGGCCAGCGCCTCCACCCCCGCCGCGATCGCCGCATTCGCCGCGGCCGCGCTCTCCGCCTCCGCGTAGGTCTGCTCGAACTCGCCGATATCGGCGCCGCCGCAGAAATGCCCGCCCGCGCCCTCGACGCGCAGCACCGCAATATCCGGATCCGCCGCCGCCTCAGCCAGCAAGCCCAGCATCGCCGCCCACATCGCGCGCGTCATGGCGTTGCGCTTCACCGGCTGGTCGAGCCGCAACGTCCCGACGGCGCCATGCCGCTCCAGCCGCACCGCGCCGGTCATGCCGGCTTCCCCGCAAGTTCCTCGACGCGCCGCATCACGGCGGCACCCGCCCGCGCCCAGCACTGATGGCCGTGCACCAGGATGGCGATGGACAGCGCCTCCATGATCTGGCCGGCGGTCAGCCCGGCGCGGAGCCCCGCCTCGGCATGCGCCACCGCGCCCTCGACATGGCCGGCCGCCACGTCGAGCACGATGAAGACCAGTTCCTTGCTCGCCAGGGAGAGATGGCCGTTCGGGGGAAGGCGGTACGCCGCCTCGCGCGCGGCCAGATAGGCCGCGAAGGCCTCCGGCGCATGCCGGCGCAGCAGCGCCACGCTGTCGGGCACCGCGCCCAGCGTCGCCTCGAAATGCCCGTCCCCGGTCATGCCGTGCCTCCTGCCCGTGCAGCGGAGTATCCGCGGGCCGGGCCGTCGCGCCAAGATTTGTCCGAACAACTCTTGCCCACGCCCGGGACGCATGGTTCCCTGCCGCCCGGGAGAGTTGAGGGAACGGACGATGCAACGACGCGACATCATGCGGGCCGGTGGCGTCCTGGCCGCGGCCGGGATCATCGGACGGGCGGAAGCCCAGGCGCCGACGCGCTGGGACATCTCGATCCCCTGGGGCCCGTCGGAGTTCCACACCGTCAACGCACAGCGCTTCGCCCGCGAGGTCGCGCAGGCGACCAACAACGCGGTGCAGATGACCGTCCATTCGGGCGGCTCGCTCGGCGTGCGCGCGAACGAGACGGTGCGCGCGGTGGGCGACGGCGTCGTGCCGATGGCGGAATTCGCCGCATTCCAGAACGTGGGCGAGCTTCCGCTGCTCGGGATCGAATCCATTCCCTTCCTGATCGCCAACTACGACGAGCTGCGGACCATGCACGGGCTCGTGCGCGCCACCTGGGAGCGCGAGCTGGAGCGGCGCAACCAGACGGTGCTCTATGTCGTGCCCTGGCCGATGCAGTGCTTCTACTTCAAGCGCCCGATCGCCACGGCGGCGGACCTCCGCGGCATCCGGATGCGCACCTATGACCGCGTGACGGCGGAGATGGTCACGCGCCTCGGCATGGTGCCGCAGCAGCTGACCAACCCGGACATCGTGCCGGCGCTCGCCTCCGGCCGCGTCGACGCCGTGATGACCAGCGGCACCACCGCGGTGTCGCAGCGCTACTGGGAGTTCCTGCGCCACACCTACGTCACCAACCATCTGTGGGCGTCCAACCTGATGGTGGTGAACAACGACGCCTGGCGCCGCCTGCCGGCTGCGACGCGCACCACCATCCAGGACCTCGCCCGCCGCCTCGAGCCCGAGTTCTGGAACGTCTCGCGCGGCGAGCACGACACGCGCATGGGCGAGCTCCGCCAGAACGGCATGACGGTGGAGGATCCCTCGCCCGCGCTGATCCAGGCGATGCGGCAGGCCACCGCCACCATGGTGGACGAGTTCGTCCGCGCCAATTCCGCCGCCGGACCCATCATCCAGCAGTTCCGCCAGCGCGTCGGACGGGCGTGACGCCGGCGAACGACCGCCGCCCGCCCCCGGCGGCGGCGGTCGCGATCCTGCGCGTGATCGACGGCGCCTGCGCCGCCGGCGCCTTCGTCGCCGCCATCGCCGCGGCGCTGCTCGCGCTGATCCTGATCGGGGAGGTGATCGTCACCTCCTTCTTCGAATGGTCGCAGCCCTGGGCGATTGAATACGCGATCTATCTGCAGTGCTTCGTGCTCTTCTGCGGCGCCGGCTGGACCTTGCGGCAGGGCGGGCACATCCGCGTCGCGATTTTGCTGCAGGCGCTGCCACCCGCTGCCGCCCGCCTGCTCGACATGGCGGGCACCGTCTTCGCCATCGGCGTCGTCGGCTTCGCCAGCTGGGCGCTCTGGCAGCAGTTGATCCGCACCTTCGACTTCGGCTCGACGAGCTTCTATCCGATGGGCACGCCGCTCTGGATCCCTCAGGCGCTGCTGACGCTCGGCGTCACGCTGCTGCTGCTCGGCTTCGTCGCGCGGCTCGTCCGGCTCGTGCTCGACCAGCCCGCCGACCTCGCCGCGGGCCTCACCGCCGGGGGCGTCGAGTAGATGGGCGGTCCGCTCCTTCTCGTCCTCGGCATGCTGGTCGTCACGCTGGCCGGCGGCGTCTGGGTCGGCGTCGCGCTCATGTCGATCGGCATCGTGTCGCTGGAGATGTTCCGCGACATGCGCGTGGACCGGTTCCTCGCCGGCGACATCTGGTCCTCCTCGACCTCGGTCGAACTGATCACGCTGCCCCTCTTCATCCTGATGGGCGAGCTGCTGTTCCACACCAGGCTGAGCGAGAACCTGTTCCGCGGCCTCTCGCCCTGGACGCGGCGCCTGCCAGGGCGGCTCGTGCATGTGAACGTCATGGGCTGCACGCTGTTCGCGGCGGTCTCCGGCAGCAGCGCCGCCACCACCGCGACGGTCGGCCGCATCACGCTGCAGGAACTGCTCTCGCGCGGCTACGACCGGCGTCTCGCCGTCGGCTCCCTCGCCGGCGCCGGCACGCTCGGCTTCCTCATCCCGCCCTCCATCCCGATGATCGTCTATGGCGTCGTGGCCGACGTCTCCATCCTCGAGCTCTTCATCGCGGGCCTGGTCCCGGGCCTCGTGCTCGCCGCCATGTTCATGGGCTGGATCGCGCTGCGCGCGGCGCTGCAGCCATCGCTCGTCCCGCCGATGGAGCCGCCGATCCCGCGCGCCGAGGCCCTGAAGGCGCTCGGCAACCTGATCCCGGTGGTGTTCCTGATCACCTTCGTGATGGGCAGCCTCTATTTCGGCTTCGCCTCCATCACTGAAGCCGCGGCGATCGGCGTGCTCGGCGCGCTGATCGTGGCGCTCGCGCAGCGGACTCTAACCTGGCGCGGGCTCTGGCAGGCGCTGCTCGGCACGGTCCGCACCTGCTCGATGATCGGCCTCATCCTGGTCGGCGCGCTGTTCCTGTCGAAGGCGATGGCGCGGCTCGGCCTGCCGGCGGAGATCGCGGAGGCCATCCAGTCCTGGGGGCTGCACCCCTACACGCTGATCCTCGTGCTGCTGCTGTTCTACCTCGCCCTCGGCTGCGTGCTGGACGGCCTCTCGGCCATCGTCATGACGCTGCCCGTCACGCTGCCGTTGGCCGTCGCCGCCGGCTTCGACCCGATCTGGTACGGCGTCTTCCTGATCATCACCATCGAGATGGCGCAGATCACGCCGCCCGTCGGCTTCAACCTCTTCGTCATACAGGGGCTGACGCGAGAGGGCATCTTCCGAATCGCCTCCTATGCCTGGCCCTTCTGCGTCATCATGATGCTCTTCACCGCCCTCATCACCCTCTTCCCCGATCTCGTGACCGCGTTGCCGCACTCCATGCGCGGATGAGTGCGGCGATCCGGCGCCACGGCATGGCGCTGATCGCCGGCGGCGCAGTGCTCGGCATCGCGCTGCCGCCGCTGGCCGAGGCGATGCGCCCCTGGCTGCTCTGGATCACGCTGGCGACCATGACGCTCGCGCTGCTGCGGGTCGAACCGGCCGCACTGGCCGGCGTGCTTCGGCAGCCGCGGCTTGCGTTGCTGCTGCTCGTCTGGGTGACGCTCGGCGTGCCGCTGGTCGTCTATGCGGCGCTCGCCCCTCTGCTGCCGGCGGGCAGCCCTTTCCTCGCCGCCGGCGTGCTGATCGCGGCGACGCCGTCGGTCCTCTCGGCGGCCGTCTTCGCCATCCTGCTCGGTGCCGACGCCGCGCTGCTGACCGTGGTGGCGATCCCGTCGAATGCGCTGGCGCCGCTCTGGCTGCCGATGAACGCCGCCGCGATGGGGGTGTCGGCGCAGGTGGATCCAGCCGCCATGGCGGCGCGGCTGGCCCTCCTCGTCTTCGGCAGCTTCGCGCTGGCCGCTGCCGCCGCGCGCCTCGCCGGGCGGCCGCGGCTGCGCGGCGCGGCGCCCACGCTCGACAGCTCGATCGTCGTGGCGGTGACCACCTCGTCCATCCCCTT